>JBEDUI010000187.1:0-15445 GCA_040414495.1 Mycobacteriales bacterium | reverse complement strand
TTCCGTGGCGGCCCCGGCGGCGGTGGCGGTGGCGGCGGTGCCCCGGGCGGCCTGCGTGGTCGTCCCGGCGGTGGCGGCGGTGGCCGTGGCCGTGGTGGCGGTACCGCTGGTGCCTTCGGTCGTCCGGGTGGGCGCGGTCCTGCCCGCGGACGTAAGAGCAAGAAGCAACGGCGTCAAGAGTTCGACAACATGCAGGCCCCGAGCATCGGTGGCGTGCAGGTTCCGCGTGGCAACGGCGAGGTCGTCCGGCTGCCGCGGGGTGCTTCGTTGACCGACTTCGCCGAGCGGATCGACGCGAACCCGGCCTCGCTGGTCACCGTGATGTTCCATCTCGGTGAGATGGTCACGGCGACCCAATCGGTGAACGACGACACGCTGGCGCTGCTCGGAGCCGAGCTCAACTACACGATCCAGGTCGTGAGCCCGGAGGACGAGGACCGCGAGCTGCTGGAGTCGTTCGACCTGACCTATGGCGAGGACGAGGGCGGCGAGACGGCTCTGCAGTCGCGGCCGCCGGTCGTGACGGTCATGGGTCACGTCGACCACGGAAAGACCAAGCTGCTCGACGCGATCCGTCAGTCGGAGGTGGCCGAGCGCGAGGCCGGTGGCATCACCCAGCACATCGGTGCGTACCAGGTGAAGACGGAGTTGGAGGGCAAGGAACGGCTCATCACCTTCATCGACACCCCGGGTCACGAGGCCTTCACGGCCATGCGTGCCCGCGGCGCCAAGTCGACCGACATCGTCATCTTGGTGGTGGCGGCCGACGACGGCGTGATGCCGCAGACGGTGGAGGCGCTCAACCACGCCCAAGCCGCCGACGTGCCGATCGTGGTTGCGGTCAACAAGGTCGACAAGGAAGGTGCCAACCCGGCCAAGATCCGCCAGCAGCTGACCGAGTACGGACTGGTCGCCGAGGAGTACGGCGGCGACACCATGTTCGTCGACGTCTCGGCCAAGCAGCGGATCAACCTGGACGGGCTGCTGGAGGCCGTACTGCTCACCGCGGACGCGGCTCTGGACCTGCGCGCCAACCCCGACCAGGACGCCCAGGGTGTCGCGATCGAGGCGCACCTCGACCGTGGGCGCGGCGCCGTGGCGACGTTGTTGGTGCAGCGCGGCACGTTGAAGGTCGGCGATTCGGTGGTGGCCGGCGACGCCTTCGGGCGGGTGCGGGCCATGTTCGATGACGCCGGCAACTCCGTACAGGAGGCAACGCCCTCAGCACCGGTGCAGGTACTCGGGTTCACCTCGGTGCCCGGCGCCGGCGACAGCTTCCTGGTCGTCGACGAGGACCGGGTCGCCCGGCAGATCGCCGAGCGGCGGCAGGCCCGCGAGCGCAACGCGCAGCTGGCGGCCGGTCGCCCGCGGATCAGCCTGGAGGACCTGGACAAGGCGCTGGCCGAAGGCAAGCTCGAACAGCTGAACCTGATCATCAAGGGCGACAACTCCGGCACCGTGGAGGCGCTGGAAGAGGCGTTGCTGAAGATCGAGGTGGATGGCGACGTGTCGCTGCGGATCATCGACCGCGGTGTCGGTGGTGTCACCGAGACCAACGTCGACCTGGCCGCGGCCTCAGACGCGATCATCATCGGGTTCAACGTCCGGGCCGAAGGCAAGGCGACCGAGCGGGCCACCCGCGAGGGCGTCGAGATCCGCTACTACTCGATCATCTACCAGGCCATCGACGAGATCGAGGCTGCGCTCAAGGGCATGCTCAAGCCCGAGTACGAGGAAGTGCAGCTCGGTACGGCCGAGGTCCGGGAGGTGTTCCGGGTGCCGCGGATCGGCAACGTGGCTGGTTCGTTGGTCCGCAGCGGCGAGATCCGCCGCAACAGCAAGGCCCGCCTGATTCGCGACGGAGTCGTGGTGGCGGACAACCTGACGGTCGAGTCGCTCAAGCGGTTCAAGGACGACGCGACCGAGGTGCGCGAGGGTTACGAGTGCGGTATCGGCCTGGGGTCGTACAACGACATCAAGGTCGAGGACGTCATCGAAACCTTCGAGCTTCGGGAGAAGCCCCGCTCCTGATATATGCGGGGCTGCCCCTGGCCGGTTCACCGGTCAGGGGCGGTTCGCGTGGACAGGACAGAGGTGTTTACCGGAACGCTTGTGGCCGATCTACTGCTCGGCGACGTGCATTCACTCAAGGCCAAGCGGTCGGTGATCCGGCCGCTGGTAGCCGATCTGCGGCGGTTTGAGTGCGCTGTGGCCGAGGTCGGTGACCTCGGCCTGCACCGCCGTAGCCAGATCGGCCTGGCCGTGGTCGCGGCGGACGGTACGCACGTCCGCGATGTCCTGGACCGGTGTGAACGGCTGATCGCCGAGCGGCCCGAAATTGAATTGCTGTCGGTACGACGCCGCCTGTTCGGCGACACCGACGACTAGTTCCAGGAAATGCAGCGGATGAGAAATCCATCCCCGTAGCAGAAGGAGAGACCAATGGTCGATCCAGGTCGAGCACGGCGACTCGCCGTACGCATCCGTGAAATCGTGGCCACCACGATCGAGAACCGGATCAAAGACCCGCGGCTGGGGATGGTGACGATCACCGATGTGCGGGTGACCGGTGATCTGCACGATGCCACCGTTTTCTACACCGTCTACGGCGACGAGGCCGATCACGCCGCCAGCGCGGCGGCGTTGAAGAGCGCCACCGGCATTCTGCGCAGCGAAGTGGGCCGCCAGACCGGCGTCCGGTTCACCCCGACCCTGGCCTTCCAACCAGATGTCGTGCCGGACGCGGCCCGGCACATCGACGAGGTTCTGGAACGGGCGCGGCGGGCCGACGACGAGGTACGCCAGGCCCGCGTCGGCGCCGAACACGCCGGCGACCCCGATCCTTACCGCAGCACGGAGTCTGACGAAGGCGTCGACGAGTGATCGACGAGGCGGTGTGGGCGGCGGCGCTGGCCGCGCTGCGTGGAGCCGACACCGTCGCCATCTGCGGGCACGTACATCCCGACGGCGACACCCTGGGCGGCGTGCTGGCGTTGACGCATGCGCTGCGGCACCTGGGAATTCCGGTACGGGCCAGCGTGCCCGAGCCGTTCATCGTGCCGCGGCAGTTGCGGATCCTGCCCGGTCAGGACCTGCTGGTGCCGTCGGCGGAACTGGGTCCGGCCGACGTCTTCGTCGCGGTCGATACGGCCAGCCCGTCCCGGCTCGGGAACGTGGCGGTGCAGGCGGAGGCGGCCGGCACGCTGCTGGTCGTCGATCACCACGTCTCCAACGACGGGTTCGGCGACATCGCGTTGTTGGACCCGGACGCGGCCGCGGCCGGCCTGGTCGTGGCCGAATTGATCGACCGGCTCGGGGTCCCGTACGACGTACCGATCGCGACCTGCCTGTACGCGGCGATCGCCAGCGACACCGGTTCGTTCCGGCACGCCAGTACGACTCCGCAGGTGCACCGGCTGGCGGCCCGGCTGCTGGCGGTCGGGGTACCGCACGAGTCGGTCAGCCGGTCGCTGTTCGACACCCGGCCTGCCGGTTGGTTGCCGTTGCTGTCCACTGTGCTCGGTCGGGTGGTGCTTGATCAGGGCGCCGTCGATGGCCTGGGTCTGGTGTGGACGTCGGTCACCGTGGCCGATCTGGATCACCACGACGTCCCGTTCGACCAGGCCGAGGCGGTCGTCGACGTGGTCCGGTCGGCGGAAAACGCCGATGTGGCAGCGGTTTTCAAGGAGCACACGCCTGGGGTGTGGTTGGTCTCGACCCGGTCGCGTGGGCGCTGCGACGTCGGCTCGGTGTGTACGAGTCTGGGCGGCGGGGGTCACCGGTTCGCCGCCGGCTATACGGCGCGCGGGTCGCTGGCCGATGCCGTCGCGGCGTTGCGGTCAGCTCTTGACCGGGCCGGCCGCGGGCCAGAGCGCGTCGCCTGAGGCGATCCGGCCTCCTTCGGCCCGCAGCCACCCGGCGACGACCTGGTCGCCGAGCCGGCCGCCGGCCTGGGCATGGTGGATGACGCCGGTCATGAACCGCTGCGCCGCGGTGGCGTCGGGTAGCCGCAGCATCGTGCGGGCCCGGAATCGCCGCCGGCCGCTCTTGGCCGGAATCCGCTGCAGCGCAACCACATCGCGGCTGGGTCGGCCGGCTGCGTGCAGCAACGCACTGACCGGCAACAGCACGATCAGCACCGCCAGCTCGACCAACGCCACCGCGCCCAGCGCGAGGAACGGCAACGCGACGATCACGTCCAGAATGCTGTTCCCGCCATCGACGTAGTCCACGAACATCCAGACCCGCAGCCGGCGCCGCCACAGAAATCGGTTCGTTCGTACCGTCAGCTCGTATCCGTCCGGTGTACTGACCTGCACCGGTCTCCTCCTCGCGGTGTCCGGGTTTGGGCAGGGAGAATGATGCATCGTGTCTGAACGTCGTTCCCCCGGGGTCATCTCGCTCGCACTGCCCGCGCTCGGGGCGTTGGCGGCCGAGCCGCTGTACTTGTTGGTCGATACGGCCGTGGTCGGTCACCTCGGTGCGGTCCGGCTCGGAGCGCTGGGCATCGGCGCCTCGTTGCTGGCCCAGGTCTCCGCGCAGTGCAATTTCCTTGCCTATGGCACTACGGGTCGGGCGGCTCGGCGGTTCGGCGCAGGCCGGCGACAGGACGCCGTACGGGAAGGCGTACAGGCGACCTGGCTGGCGATCGGCATCGGCCTGCTGATCCTGCTGGCCGGTCAACTGTTGGCGGCGCCGGCCGCGTCGCTGCTCTCCGGCGGCGACCATGCGGTGGCTCAGGCGGCGACACGGTGGTTGCGGATCGCGGTCTGTGGGGCGCCGTGCATTCTGATCAGCCTGGCCGGCAACGGTTGGATGCGCGGGGTCCAGGACACCCGGCGGCCACTGGTTTTCGTCGGCGCCGCCAACGGCTTGTCAGCGATTTTGTGCCCGTTGCTGGTGTACCCGGTCGGGCTCGGCCTGACCGGCTCGGCTATCGCGAACGTCTGCGCGCAGACGGTCGGGGCGGCGTTGTTCCTGCGCGCTTTGTTGGTCGAACGGGTATCGCTGCGACCGGACCGGGCCACGATCTGGGCCCAGGCGATCGTCGCGCGTGATCTGGTCGCCCGGACCTTGGGCATGCAGTTGTGTTTCCTGACCGCGGCGGCGGTGGCGGCCCGGATGGGTACCGCGCAGATCGCCGCGCACCAGGTCGTACTGCAGCTGTGGAACTTCCTGGCCCTGGTGCTGGATTCGTTCGCGATCGCGGCGCAGGCGTTGGTTGGTGGCGCTTTGGGCGCTGGCGATACGGCCCGGGCCCGCTCGACCGCCCGGTTGGTGGCTTGGTACGGCGGCGGGGCCGGTTTCGTGTTCGCGGTGCTGGCCATGGTCGGCTGGTCGGTGGTGCCCGCGCTGTTCAGCTCGGACGCCTCGGTGGTGGCGCAGGCGCACGTCGCCTGGCCGTGGTTCGCGGCCATGCAGATTCCGGCCGGCGTGGTGTTCGCGTTGGACGGGGTGCTGATGGGCGCTGGCGATGTGGCTTACCTGCGTACCTTGACCGTGGTGAGTGCGCTCGGCGGATTTCTGCCGATGACCGTAGTGGCGTACGTACTGCATCTAGGGCTGGGCGGCGTCTGGGCCGGGTTGACGTTGTTCATCCTGCTGCGGCTGGCCGGCATGGTCTGGCGGACCCGCGGCGAACGCTGGGCGCTGGTGGGCGCGTGAAGCGTTTAGAGTAAGCGGCGCCATGACTGACTACCGCATCCTCGTCTCGCCGGCCGCCAACCGGGTCTACGCCAAGTCCTCGATTCGCCTGCTGCAGAGCGAGATCCGGGTCTTCAACGACGCCGTGCTCGGCGGCAAGGTGGCCGAGTTGGCCGAGACGACGATCGGCGGCGTGCCGTACATCTCGGTGCGCTCGGAGCCGCTCTCGGCGCAGGACGTTGCGTACCTGTCGAACCTCTCGTCGTTGTACGCACTGTTCGAACTTGAGGGGGAGTTGCTGCGACCGGTCCTGATCGAGCCGCTGGACAAGTTCGGCAGCGATTTGTTGACCACGCAGAAATACGCCGGCAAGACCAATGAGCATTTCACGAAATTGCTGTTCAACGTCACCGCCGTGTCGGCCGATGATCCGGCGGCGCTGCTGTCCGGTCGGATGAAGGTGCTCGATCCGATGTGCGGGCGGGGGACCACGTTGAACCAGGCGATGATGTACGGCCTGGACGTCACCGGGGTTGATATCGACAGCAAGGATTTCGAGGCGTATTCGGTATTTGTGGAAACCTGGTTGAAGAACAACCGAGTCAAGCACAAGGTCGAGCACGCCACGATCCGGCGCGACCGGGAACGGTTGGGGCGCCGGCTCGATGTGAGCGTCGGGCTGAGCAAGGAGCAGTTCAAGGCCGGGTCGGCGCTGCGGGTGTCCTATGTGAACGGTGACACCCGGCGCTGCGCCGATTTCTTCAAGCCGGATTCGTTCGACGTCCTGGTCGCCGATGCGCCGTATGGGGTGCAGCACGGGAGCCGGTCGCGGCAGTTGACCCGCAGCCCGGCCGAACTGCTGGCCGAGGCGTTGCCGGCCTGGGCCCGAGTGCTGCGGTCCGGTGGGGCGCTGGGAATTTCGTGGAATACGTACGTGGCCAAGCGTGAGGAGTTGGCGGCGCTGTTGGCCGACAATGGATTTGTCGTACGTGATTCGGCGGGGTTCGACGATTTCGCGCACCGGGTCGACCAGGCCATCAATCGCGACCTGATCGTCGCCCGTAAATCCTGACCCTTATTCGACTTCTTTGAGAATGCGTTCCAGCCCGGATAGTTGGGTCTGCAGACCGTCCAGCTTCTGATTGATTTCCTCCAGTCGTGCATTCACCTTCTGGTCTTGTTGCGGCGCAAGTGCTCCGTAGGCGTAGCTGTGCCGCCTGCCGATCTTGCTGATGAGAATCAATAGCAGGAAAAACGCCAGAATTCCGAACGTCCAGATCATCGCGTGGCTCACGGTTGGGGTCCTTTCTCGACCGGCTCTTTCTCGACCGGCTCTTTCTCGACCGGCTCTTTCTTGGCGGGCTCTTTCTTGGCGGGCTCTTTTTTGGCGGGCCCTTTCTCGGCGGGTAGCGTGCGGGCGGCGGTGGCGATGGCTTGCGGCGTCAGGTGCACCGCGAACGACGTGACCTCGTAGAACTTCATGGCCTTGCCGTCGTCGGAGACTTCGATCCTCGACTCGACCAGTCCGGCCGACTCGAGTTTGCGTAAATGCACCTGCAGCAGCGCGCGGCTAATACCCAATTCGCGCGCCAGTTGGCTGACGTAATTGCGTCCGCCGGCCAATGCCGCGACGACCCGGAGGCGGTGTGGGTTGGCCAGGGTGGCCAACACCAGCACCAGTTCGGGGCCGTCAAGTTGGGTCATTGAACGCCTCTCCTTAGCACCTGCTAGAAAATATTGGCAGGTGCTAAGTCGGGTGTCAACGCAATCGCGCAAGTTGCAGCGACGGTGACGGCAGGGTTCGTTTGGTGCGGCGAAGCCTGTGCCGGTGGTGCAGCAACGGTGACGGCAGGGTTGGTCTGACGACTGCGAAGCTTCGGTCCTTATTGCGGTGAGCGTGACATCAGGGTTGGTCGAATCCGTCGTAGCTGCGACGCGTCCGTCCTTACTGCAACGAGCGTGAAATGAAGGTCGGTATCGGCCTCCGTCCCGGCCAAGCCTTCGCCCCTATTGCAGCGACAGTGACACCAGGGTTGTTTTGAGCGGCGAATTTCCGCCCTGCTGTCACCGTCGCTGCAATAAGTGCGTGGGGCGTGACAGCCGCGCGTCCGGGGCGGGTCGGCGCGACTCAGGAAGCAGCTCGGGGCGGGTCGGCGCGACTCGGGAAGCAGTCCGGGGTGGGTCGACATCACGGCTGCCTATTCGAACGAGTCGGCGCCAGGGTCGGTCGACCGCTCGGGAAGAATGGCCGGCATGGCGGAGAGCGGACTGGTCGTCGTGGACAAGCCGACCGGGTGGACCTCACATGACGTGGTCGGCCGGATGCGCCGGATCGCGCACACCCGGCGGGTCGGGCACGCCGGCACGCTGGATCCGATGGCGACCGGCGTGCTCCTGGTCGGCGTCGAGCGAGTGACCAAACTGCTCGGCTACCTCTCCGCCGGCGACAAGGCATATGACGCCACTGTCCGACTAGGACAGTCCACTGTGACCGATGACGCCGAGGGCGAGATTACCGCCGGGACCCCGGCCAAGGACCTGACCGAGGACGCCGTACGAGCCGCATTCGCCCGGTACACAGGCGATTTCCTGCAGGTGCCCTCATCGGTGAGCGCCGTAAAGGTCGAGGGCCGGCGCTCGTACGAGCGGGTGCGGTCGGGGGAGCAGGTCGAGTTGGCCGCCCGTCCGGTCACCATCACCAGGCTCGAAGTGCTCGCCATTCGCCGACCCACACATGATCTGCTTGACGTGGATATCTCGCTGAGGTGTTCCTCGGGTACGTACGTGCGCGCGATCGCCCGCGATGTCGGCGCCGATCTGGGCGTGGGCGGTCACCTGACCGCGCTGCGCCGGACCCGGGTCGGTGCGTTCGACCTCACCGAGGCGCTGACCTTGGACACATTGGCCGAACTCGACGACCCGATCCGGATCGGGCTGGATTCCTTGGTAGAGCGGGTATTCGGCCGCCGAGACATAGCCAGCGAACAGGCCCGGATCGTGGCGAACGGCGGGCGGCTGGCCCCGGCGAACCGGACCGAGCCGTACGGCGTCTTCGACCCGGACGGGCGGGCGATCGCGGTCATGCAGGAACGCGGCGGCGCGGCCCGGCCCCTTGTCGTACTACGTCCCGCTTAGGAGGTGCTCACCCTGGGCTGATTAACTTGCGCCGACTCGGGCACTGGGGGATAGGAGACGCTGATGGGTTCGTTCGATGTGCCGCTGGATGACGAGCGTACCCAGCTCGAGGCATTCATCGAGGAGCATCGCAGCGCCATCGAGGCGACTCTCGAAAACCTCACCGAGGAACAGGTCCGCCGCCGGCTCGTCCCGTCGGCGACGACGTTGCTCGGGCTACTCAAGCACGTCACGTGGATGCAGCGGGTGTGGTTTGAGGTGTGCGTCGGCGGCGCGTCGCGCCGGGAGCTCGGCCTGGTACCGGGTCCGGACGAATCCTTCCGGCTCGACGCCGATGACACGATCGCCTCGGTCACGGCAGCCCACCGGGAAGCCTGCGCCACGGCCCGGACGGCGGTCGCGGACCTGCCACTGGACGCCGTCGTGACCGGCCATCGGACCGGACCGCGCACGCTGCGCTGGGTGTACCTACAAGTACTGCGGGAGCTGGCTCAGCATTGCGGGCACGCCGATATCCTGCGCGAACAGCTACTTGCCGGCTGAGTCCGCGGAGTTAATCGCGCTCTAAGCCGGGCCCGGAAATCGACGGCACCGAATCGTCAAAGCTCAACACGTACACAGCTGGCATTGGCATTGCCCGCGCGAACGCCCAATCGACCGGGCGACCGAAGCCGACCAGGGCCCGGGACACGAAGGTCCCGTGGCTACCGACCAACACATCCGGTCCGTCCAGCAACCGGGTCAGAGCCCCGACCGCGCGAGCACTCAGTTGGGCCAGGCTCTCCCCACCCGGCCGCGCCAACGACGGGTCGGACCAGCTTTCCTCATGCAGGCGGGCGAAATCGGGCCGCGGTTCGAACCCGGAGTCCCACTCGCGCAGGTCAGGGTCCGTCTCGACCTGAACCCCCAGCGCCGAAGCGGCCGGCCGTACCGTCTGCACCGCCCGCAGGTACGGGCTGGAAAGGACACGGCCGACCCCCAATGCCACCAGCTGCGGCGCCACATCGGCCGCGGCCGCCAGACCCGCCGGCGTCAGTGGCCGCGACAGATCACTCGGCCCCGACGGCGTCGGCACCACCGAATCGGCATGCCGGACCAGAATGATTCGCATCACGTCCCACCGTCCATTTCAGAGCTACCGCCGTAAACCGCGCACCGACACGCCGGCCGGAACCGCAGTTTCCGCATGATCGGCCCGAAATGCGGGCGCAGCAACGTAAAAAGCCCGGGGCCACCTGCCGAGCACCGGAACGGCGACCCGATAGTGTCGCGCCGTGCAGCGGTGGCGGGGAGTGGACGGTACGCCCAGCGGGTGGGGGCGATGCGTCGTGACGATCGGGGTCTTCGACGGGGTGCACCGGGGACACCAGCACATCATCGGCCGCGCGGTCGATCGGGCCCGCGACACGGACCTGCCGGCGGTCGTCATCACCTTCGACCCGCACCCGAGCGAGGTCGTCCGACCCGGTACCCACCCGCCCCGGCTCACCACCACCAGCCGCAAGGCCGAGTTGCTGGCCGGGCTGGGCGTGGACGTGATGTGCGTACTGCCGTTCACGGTGGAATTCAGCCATCTCGGGCCGGCCGAGTTCGTGCACGAGGTGCTGGTCGAGCACCTACACGCGGCGGCCGTCGTGGTGGGGGAGAACTTCCGGTTCGGCCACAAGGCCGCCGGCGACGTGGCAACGCTGCGGGCCTTGGGCAAGACGTTCGGGTTCGCGGTCGAGGCGGTGCCGATCGTCAGCAACGACGACACCACGTTCTCCTCGACCTACGTACGGTCCTGCATCGACGCCGGCGACGTCGCGGCCGCGGCCAAGGTGTTGGGCCGGCCGCACCGGTTGGATGGCATCGTGGTGCGCGGTGCCGGCCGAGGTCGCCAACTCGGATTCCCGACCGCCAACATGCATACCGAGCCGTATGCCGCGATGCCCGCCGACGGCGTGTACGCCGGCTATGCGCTGGTCGGCGACCGGCGGTACGGGAGCGCCATTTCCATCGGTACGAATCCCACCTTTGTGGACAGTGATTCGCGTACGTTGGAGCCGTATCTGCTGGATTTCGACGGCGATCTGTACGGATATACGATCGGTGTGGAATTCGTGCAGCGGCTGCGGGGAACCGTACGGTTCGAGGATGTTCCGACGCTGATCGAGCAGATGCACCGCGACGTCGAGCAGACTCGGCGCGCGCTGGATTGATCCGGTTTAGGGCATGTCTCTTAAATCCTCGGCCTGCTGCGCGGCGCCCAGACGACGACCGGCTGCGTTGTCGTCGTCGCCGATACAACACCGGTATCGGCTCCTCCTCCGCCTTGCCGGACCGCCGCCTGGATCACCGCTCGCGACGGCCAGGATTTAAGAGACACGCCCTAGCCGCGGCGCCCTGCCGATGACGCGATCGGCAGGGCCACGGCGCGCTCAAAAGCCGCTGCCGGACGCCAGGACAAGCGCGCCGATTCCGATCAACACCGCCAGCCCGGTGCCAATCAGGCAGGCCACCGCGCCGGCCGAGAGCACGTCGGAGTGGTACTTGCCGAGCAGGCCGCCGAGCGCGAGCAGAATTCCCACGAACCCCGCCGCACCGAACACCACGGTCAGCGTCAATCGGTCGCCGACCGTACCGAGAAACCAGGCCACCGCACCGAGGGTTGTCGCTCCGCCCAGCAGGATCAGCCATTGTCCGGTGCTTGCCGGCGGGCGCCCTTCTCGATGCGCGAGCAGCTCGATCGACCAGACAAACCACAACGCGGCGGCGATGTAGCTGATGATCCCGTAGATCTCTTCCCGCTGAGCCAGCTCGTAGCCGGTGCCGGCATAGCCCCGGATCCGGTCCCGGCGGGCGTACGAGACCGCGATCGCATGGGTCAAGAGCGCGACGCCGACGGTGCCCACGAACCCGGCGGTCGAGTACGAGGGTGACGCTATTCCCTTAGCGGCGAATTCGTACATGGAGTCAACTATCCCGCTCTACCAGCAACACGACAAACCTAACCTGATCGGAATCCGTCGGGCCGCCCACGTAGGCTCCAGATTTGGCTCGAAGGTAAGGAGTGCAGCTGGTGAGTCGCCGGGGCTGGATTCTGTTCGCCAGCATGAGCGTGATCTGGGGAATCCCGTACCTGCTGATCAAGGTCGCGGACCGCGGCGTATCGGTGCCGGTGTTGGTATTCGCCCGGACCGGTGTCGGCGCGCTGGTGTTGTTGCCGCTGGCGCTGCATCGCCGCGAATTTGCCGTGTTGCGGCCACATTGGAAGGCGCTGCTGCTGTTCGCGCTGGTGGAAATCATCGCGCCGTGGTGGCTGCTCTCGAACGCGGAGAAGACGCTGTCCAGTTCGATGAGTGGAATGCTGATTGCGGCGGTGCCGATTTTCGGCGCCGTGCTCGGCTGGTTGGTCGCGCATTCGGACCGGCTGACTCCGGTGCGCTGGGCTGGTCTGCTGCTCGGGCTGGGCGGTGTCGCGTTGTTGGCCGGTCCGGGTGCGCATGGCGCGTCGGCGTGGGCGATCACCCAGGTGCTGTTGACCGCGCTGGGTTATTCGATCGGCCCGTTGGTCGCTGACCGCTGGCTGGGGGACGTACCGCGGCTCGGCATGACCGCGGCCTGCCTGGCTTTCGCCGCATTGGTCTATCTCGTTCCGGCCGCGACGAATTTGCCGCATTCGATGCCGTCGGCCAAGGTCATCGCCTCGCTGGTCGGGCTGGCCGTGGTGTGTACGGCGGTGGCGTTCGTGGTGTTCTTTGCCTTGATCGCGGAGGTCGGGCCGGCCCGGGCCACGGTGATCACGTATCTGAACCCAGCGGTCGCGGTGGCATTGGGCGTGACATTGTTGAACGAACCGTTCACGGTCACGATCGCGGTGTCGTTCGGCCTGATCCTGCTCGGTTCCGTACTCGCCACCCGTACCGCCCGGGCCATGTCCGTGGCGGTTACGGAATAGTGGCCTCCCACGTTTGCAGCGCCTGCCGCAATTCATCGGCTTGGTGTGGGTTTTCCTCGAGGAGGTCGCGCTTTTCGGACAGGTCGTCGGCCAGGTTGTGCAGGGTTTCGGTGCCGTTTTCGCGGACCAGTTTCCAGTCGCCGCGCCGTGTGGCGGCATTGTCATGGTGGCGCCAGAAGATGTTGCGGTCGACGGCCGACTGTTCGCCTTTTAATACGGGCCAGATGTCGACGCCGTCCGGCTCGTACGGCGTCGGGTCGATTCCGGTCAGGGTCAGCAGCGTCGGGAAAATGTCCATGGCGGCCAGGGGAGTGTCCAATACCCTCGCGCCGTCGATGTGCCCGGGCCAGGACAGCATGGCCGGGACCCGGACCCCACCTTCGTACAGGCTGTATTTGTGTCCGCGGAAAATGCCGGCGCTGCCGCCGTAGTACGGGTCCGCGCGACCGTCCATCCAGTTCCGGGACTCCGGCGACGGCCCGTTGTCGGACATGAAGAACACGCAGGTGTCCTCGGTCAAGCCCTGCCGGTCGAGTTCGTCCAGCAGCCGCCCGATGCCATCGTCCATGCAGGACACCATGGCCGCCATGATGCGCCGATCCTCCGGCATACCGCGGAATCGGTCCAGATATTCGGCCGGCGCGTGCATCGGATAGTGCGGTGCGTTATAGCCGAGATAGAGGCAGAACGGATCGTTCGAGTCCTCCCGCGTCCAGTCGCGAATGACCCGGATCGCCTCGTCGGTGAACAGATTGGTGGCGTATTCACCGTTGCGGTAGACCTCGCGGCCGTTGTCCCACAGATCATGGACCGGCTGCACCTGCGGCTCGTAATAGAACAGGTGCGAGTAATAGTCGAAACAGCCTGCGGTGAAACCGAACCAGCGGTCGAACCCGTGCTGGTCGGGCCGGGCGGCCAGGTCAGTGCCCAGGTGCCATTTCCCGACATGCGCGGTGCGGTAGCCACCGTGATCCCGCAGCGCGTCGGCGAAGGTGGCCACGCCCCCGGTCAGGCCGGGCACCGAACCGCGCCGTCCACTGAGGATATGGGTGACGCCGGCCCGATGCGGGTACCGACCGGTGAGCAGGGACGCGCGCGAGGGCGAGCACACCGGGGCGTTGCTGTACCAATTCGCGAACCGAATGCCCGACGCGGCCAGCCGATCCAGATGGGGGGTACGGAATTCCGAGCCCATGCAGGACAGGTCGCCATAGCCGAGGTCGTCGGCCATGATCACGATGATGTTGGGCCGGCTCATGCCTCATCTCCCGAATCCGAATCGTGCCCGGGCGTTTGAATGGCGATTCTGGCGAGGAATTCGGCCTTGCCGCGGGAATACTTGTGCCGGTCGGTGGGAAACTGCCCCGCCAGCTGGAGCTTGAGCGCGGCATATTCTTCGGCCGTTGATGAGTCGGTTCGCAGCCGGTCGCGCACGGTCAGCCAGCGCTGCCAGGCCGGAGCACCCTGGGGTACGACGTGCAGAATCGTTGTGCAGACATCAGGACCGCCTAGCCGGTGGAACAATCGATCGCCGACGCTGGCACGCTCGCCGCGGTCGACATAGCCGGCCGTTTGCAACGCCTTGGCGATATGCTCCGGATCCGCCGTCGGCGCCAGCGCGACCGCCAGGTCGATGATCGGTTTAGCCGCCATTCCAAGTAC
The DNA here is from genome assembly GCA_040414495.1 of Mycobacteriales bacterium. GTDB lineage: Bacteria > Actinomycetota > Actinomycetes > Mycobacteriales > QHCD01 > DATAVB01. The sequence continues at coordinate 1,065 of JBEDUI010000187.1, read as the reverse complement.
AGAGGTTGATCCGATGTGCTCGATCGCGACGGCGTTCTCGCGCAGCACGGCGTGTAGCTGGGCGATAAGCGTCGCCGCGGCCTGAGGCCAGGCCGGATCGCTGTCGACAACCGCGACATCGTTATACCGCAGGCCCAAATTCATACAGGCCAGCTTAGGTGAAATCGTGTCGGCATGCCGTACACAAACAATGCGGATGTCAGCCTGCACTACATCGTCGAGGGCGCGGGCGAGCCAACCGTTGTCTTTCTGCACGGGCTAGCCGGGCACTGCGGTGAATGGGCCGGGTCGGCGCGGGCGTTGGCGGGGCACCATCGCACTATCCGGATGGATCAACGGGGCCATGGCGACAGCGGTCGGAATCCGGCGGATCTGAGTCGGGCCGCCTTTGCCGATGATGTGGCTGCCGTTATCGCAGCGGCCGCCATTCCGACACCGGTCACAGTCGTCGGTCAGTCGATGGGCGCACATACGGCATTGGTGTTCACCGACCGGTATCCGGAGCTTATTGACCAGCTGATCATGGTCGAGGGAGATGTCGGTGGTGGTGGCCGCGCCGCACTGGACACAGTGGTCAGTGCGATTGCCGCCTGGCCGCGGTCATTCGGCTCGTACGACGAGGTTCGGGATTTCTTTGGTGGCGACAATGTGCCCGGTCGGGCCTGGGCCGACGGCTACCTGCAACGGAACGGTCGCTGGTGGCCGCGCTTCGACCCGGAAAACGTCTTTGCGATCATGGCGCCGGTTCTGCTGGAAGAACGCTGGGATATCTGGGATCGGCTGTCCATTCCGGTCGATCTGGTATTGGCCGAGCATTCCGTTATCGACGGCTCTCGTGTTGATCGAATGTGCGGCGTGCGGCCGCAAACTCGGCGACATGTTATTGTCGGCGCGCATCATGATCTGCATCTAGACCAATCCGAACGTTGGCTGGCATTGCTGGCCGAGCTTGTCTCGTAAAATTGCGTGTCAGCTGAGCGCCTGCAGGAATTCCTCACTGGACAACACATGCGCCTGGCGGGGCAGCACCTTCTCCAACAGCACCCGGTGCACCTCCACGTCCCG
>JBEDUI010000186.1:0-27530 GCA_040414495.1 Mycobacteriales bacterium | reverse complement strand
CCTACGCACCGCTTGGTCTGACAAGCACGAGGTCTACGCGTCGTTCAATGGTCCGGGCTCGAACGGCCAGAGCATCGACGACCTCTTCTCGCCCGAGATCGACTCGCAGGCGGTCATGCCGAACGGCAAGCCGTACCCGCAGGACGACGACTGGGCCCATATCGAGGCAGCCACCAAGCAATATGACGGCTACAAGGTTCAGGCCGTACTCAACGAGATCGACGGCCGCGATCACTCGGGCAAGACCCAGGTCGGCACCCCGGCGATCTTCGGCCTGAACTTCCAGGCCCTCTCGGTCGCGCAGAAGACCGTCTCGACCCCGACGACCTTGAACGGCCCCGACGCGAACGGCAACTACACCACCAGCGCTCCGCAGCCGGGCGGCTACCAGCGGGTCGCCGGCCAACTCGTTCCCGGCCCGGTCGTCTCCAACGCGCTGGACTACGTCGACGCGCAGCTCGGCCGCATGGTCTCCGAGATCCACAAGGACGGCCTCGCGAACTCGACCACGATCATTGTCACGGCCAAGCACGGCCAGTCGCCGCAGAATCCCAAGCAACTCGTCACAGTCCCGGACGGCCCGATCATCGACGCGATCAACGCCGGTTGGCAACAGACGCATCCGAATAACGCCAAGCTGATCGTCGCCGGTACCGACGACGACCTGTGGCAGTCGTACCTGTCGGACAACTCGCAGGCCGCCGACGACTTCGTGAAAAGCTATCTGTGGAACCACACCGCTGCGGGCCTGGACGTCAACCAGAAGCCGGTCACCGTCCAGCACTCGGGCCTCACGCAGATCTGGGCCGGGGCTGACGCCGCCAAGTTCTTCGGCGTCTCGGTCGACAACGGCCACTACCCGGACGTCTTCGGCAAGGTCCAGGAGGGCATCGTCTACTCAGGACCGAGCAAGCTCGCCGAGCACGGCGGCATGAACACCGGCGACACTCACGTCCTGATGGTGGTCAACGGCCCGGGCATCCCGGCTCAGGTCCAGTCCGCCCCGGTCGAGACCACCCAGGTCGCGCCGACGATTCTCTCGGTCCTGGGGCTCGACCCGGCCGAGCTGACGGCCGTTCGGGCTGAAGGAACGCACGTCCTTCCAGGCATCGGTGACCGCTGACCAGGCCGGGATGGACGGGGGCTGATCAGCATTCTTCTGTACTGACAAAGATCGGGTCTTAGTCGGCGATGGGGATGTCTACGTAGTACTCGGCCATTCCGTCGGCCGCGTCGAAGATCGCGCGCAGCGCAAGAGCCCCGCCGCTGAGTCCGTTCGCGACCAACTCGTCGAGGCTCATGGTGCCGAGCCCGGCGTGGTAGACGTCCATTGCTTCGCGATGTCGGGGGACCAGAGCGGACGGCAGATCGACCTGCACCGCGACATCCGCCGCCGGAATTCCGGTGAGTCGCTCCTTGCCATCGGGAAAGGGAACGATCTGCGCTGCGGCCGCGATATCGACGTCGCGCAGTACGGCGCCCAGTGCCCGCGACGGCTTCCACCCGGGATCGGCCAACGCCGCTGTTACCGCGGCGAACATCGCGCGGTGGTCGGGGTGACCGGTGATGCCGTTGGGACCGACGGTCAACACCAGATCGGGCTCATACCGGTCGATCGCTTTCCGTACTTCGGCCGCCACGTCGGATTGGTTTGCCTCGGCCAGGTTTCGTTTGTTGCCCGCTACCCCGTCAATCCAGCGTCCCGGCTCGGTCAGCGGCTCCCAATCGACGCCAAGAATTCGGCAGGACTCGGTCAGCCTCGCCGCGCGTAGACGCCGGGCTGTTTCTTCATCCAGCGTCGAATCGGCCATCTGTTCGCCCAACTCGCCACCGGTAGCCACCAGGAGCGTCACGGTCCCACCGGCCGCCACGGCAGCGAGCATGGCCGCCGCGGTCGTGAACACCTCGTCGTCGGGATGGGCCTGGAATACCAGGACCCGCCCAACATCGGTCGGGAACGATTCACTCATGGCAGGAGCCTATCCCGCAGATAGCTTGACCCTTATCCCTGCGGGAGACGGCACGGTGACCGACATAGGCACTGCTGATCGTCGTATATGAAACACAGAACTGTTTGGCGTCGCTGGGAGATGGCTTAGGAATAAGGGGATCACTGTCGATGAGTGCCGCGCGGGGCACAAGAATTGAATTCAACGGCACCGATGTAGGCAGGTTCCGCGTCGTCCGATTTCCAGATCGGTGACCGCTTAACCGGGCCGACTGAGACCACAACGCAAACGCCGCTCCGACCCGATATCGGGTGGAGCGGCGGACGGGCCGATCTATGTGGCGGAGGATACGAGATTCGAACTCGTGAGGGGTTGCCCCCAACACGCTTTCCAAGCGTGCGCCCTAGGCCTCTAGGCGAATCCTCCGTCGGTGAGGATACGGGATCGGCCCGGCCGCGCACAGTCGGGGCCACGCCCCGCCGCCCGCGACAGTCCATAATGGACGGACCAATGCCGCTGGATCGCCTGTTGCGCAGGAGTTTCGACGTGTAGGCCCGTACAAACCAGCCGTCGATCGTCTCCCAGCGCCGACCGAAGCAGCGCTGGGTCGTCCGGCAGTCGTCCACTCCGGTCGGCGCGGCCACCCTCAAGCAGCGCATCCGCAGCAGCCACGACCGCGATCTCGGCGGCCGGGCGTACGCGTCGAAGGCAGCGCGTCGTACCAACTCGGGACCGCGCGGCAACTCGACGATGCCCGCGGCTAACTCAGGCCGGGCAGATCGGCTGATTCGACGAAGAACCGGAGAATCTCCAGCAGCCGGCTGCCCGGTTCTGCCGTCCAATGTGGACCTTCCGCGCGTTCGGTACCGAACCGGCCGAGGGCCCAGTGCAGGTGATGGAACAGCACCCGCGGCAGCCACTCCGGCCGGCCGTATCCCTCCAGCACGGTGGGTAGGACCCGCAGCGGCAGCTTGGCGAAATCGATGCTCGGGTCGGTCCAGACGGCGTCGCCCCAGTCGATCAATGCGGTGAGACCGTCGCCCTCGGCCAGCAGGTTGGTCGGCGAGGCGTCGCCGTGAATAAGGCAGGGCGCGGGTGGCGGAGCCTCGAGCCGGTCGAACCAGCCGATCAGCCAGTCGACGATCTCCGCGTTCACCAGCCCGCGCTCGGCCAGCGACGCCACCATCGGCCGAGGGTCGGGCTCCCGCTGCACCGGCACGCCGCCCGGGCAGGTCGGTATCTGGTGCAGCGCGGCGAGGGTGCGTCCCAGGTCCCGGTACGCCGGCACCGGATCGTCCACCTGCGGCAGCGGTACGCCCGCGGCGCGGCGGGTCACCAGGTACGGCGCGTCCGGATCGTACGTAATCAGTTCCGGCGTCCGTACCCCGGCGGCAACCGCCAGTGGCAGGATCGCCGCCTCTTTACGCAGGTCGGCGGCGTACGACGGGTCGCGGGGAAAGCGCAGCACGAGGTCCGGGCCCAGGAAGTAGACGTGGTTGGCTACCCCGACGTGCGGGCTCGGGACCACCTCAGCAACGCCGAAGTCGGCCGCTACGGCGGCGACCAGATCCTGGTCAGCCACGCACCCGCCCCAGTACCCGGCTCGCCACGAGACGCCAGCCGAACAGCGTCAGGGCGAAGAAGGCGGCGATGACAGCGACGAACGAGAACGCCAGCCCCTGCCCGGCGATCGCTCGCAGTGTCACCCCGCCGGCGAGGATGCCCAGCCACACCAAGCCCGCTGCCGACCATGACGTCAGCGGCCGCCGCGACCACGCGACCAGCAGCCAGCCGATGAGCAAGCCACCGAGGAACGGCCACAACGTATTCAGGAACCCGCCCGCGCTCTCGCTCTCGCCGTGGCTGGACCGGCCGACGGCGATGAACACGACGACGGCGAGGAGATCCAGAGCCCGGGCGGAAAGTGCGCGCACTCCCTCACCGTACGTTTCCCCGGCACCTGGTTAGACTGGCGGGCAGGCCCCTCGTGCGGCGCCCATCCTGTGAACCTCCCCAGGGCCGGAAGGCAGCAAGGATAAGCAGGCTCTGGCGGGTGCGCGAGGGGTCCCTTTCGGGCCTTTACGCTCCTGTCGGCACCGTGTTCTAGGGTCGGGGCCCGACGATTGGGAGGTACCTCGTGGCGCTCGCGCTCTACCGCAAGTACCGTCCCGCCACGTTCGCTGAGTTGGTCGGCCAGGAGCACGTCACCGAGCCGCTGATCCAGGCGCTCTCGGCCGGCCGGATCAACCACGCGTACCTCTTCTCCGGCCCGCGCGGCTGCGGCAAGACCTCCAGTGCCCGGATTCTGGCCCGCTCGCTGAACTGTGTGCAGGGCCCGACCCCGACGCCGTGCGGGGTCTGCGATTCCTGCGTCGCGCTGGCGCCGGACGGGCCTGGCAGCCTGGACGTGATCGAGATCGACGCCGCCTCGCACGGTGGTGTCGATGACGCGCGGGATCTACGGGAACGCGCGCATTTCGCGCCGGTCAGCTCGCGCTACAAGGTCTACATCGTGGACGAGGCGCACATGGTCTCGACGCAGGGCTTCAACGCCCTGCTGAAGTTGGTCGAGGAGCCGCCGGAGTTCCTGGTCTTCGTTTTCGCCACGACCGAGCCGGAGAAGGTGCTGCAGACCATCCGGTCGCGTACGCACCACTATCCGTTCCGGCTGCTCCCGCCCAGCACGATGCGCGGTCTGTTGGAAAAGATCTGCGACGCCGAGGGCGTTCCGGTCGAGCCGCAGGTGCTGCCGCTGGTGATCCGGGCCGGAGGCGGTTCAGCTCGGGATTCGCTGTCGGTGCTGGATCAGCTGTTGGCCGGCGCCGGGCCCGAGGGGGTCACGTACCAGCGGGCGGTCGGGCTGCTCGGCGTGACCGATGCCGCCCTGCTCGATGGCATGGTCGACGCGTTGGCGGCGGGCGACCGGGCTGCGGTCTACCAGGTCGTGGACCGGGTGGTCGAGGCCGGCCACGACCCGCGCCGGTTCGCCTCTGATCTGCTGGAGCGACTGCGCGACCTGGTGATTCTGGACGCGGTTCCGGACGCAGTGGACAAGGGTCTGCTCGATGCTCCGTCGGACGAATTGGAGCGGATGACCGAGCAGGCCGAGGCGATCGGTACGGCGACGTTGTCCCGGTTCGCCGATGTGGTGCACGTCGGGCTTACCGATATGCGGGGTACGACGGCGCCCCGGTTGCTGCTCGAGTTGGTCTGCGCCCGCATGTTGTTGCCCGGTGCGTCGGACGACATCGCGGCGGTGCTGCAACGGGTTGAACGGCTCGAACGGCGCCAGGCCATTGGAATGAGTGCCCCGGTTGCGGCTGAATCTGAGCCGTCAACGGGGCCGGCTCGGGCAAGGCGTGAACCGGCGGCTGCCGCGGAATCCGCGTCTCCCGCACCCGCTGCGTCTGCTGCGTCCACGGTGCCCGAGCCCGCGGCCGCTGCGCCCGCGCCGAAGTCCGCCTCGGCGGCCGCACCGCAGCACGCGCCAGCCGAGCCCGCACCAGCCGAGCCAACTCCGTCTGCGCCGCCGCCGCCGGTCCCGGCCGCGGGCGGCGCGGTCGACGTGGGCGCGGTACGGCAGATCTGGCCCGAGGTCCTTGAGGTCGTCAAGCGGCAAAGCCGCCGTACGCATGCCCTGCTGCTCAACGCCACAGTGTCCACACTGGACGGTGACATGCTGGTGCTGCTGATTTCGTCGGCACCGCTGGCCCGGCTGCTCTCGGAATCCAGCAACGTCAACCTCGTTCGGTCGGCGCTGCAGGAAGTGCTCGGCGTCGACTGGCAGATCAGTACGACGACCGACGGTGAGGCGCCAGCGTCGGGGCGATCTGCCGCCCCGACGGCCAGCCGCCCCCAGCCCTCGCGCGGTCCGGCGGCCCCGAGTACGCCGAGCCCAGCGCCGGCACCGCAATCCCCTACCGGCCAGGGCCAGACCCAGGCGCAGGCACCGCGGGAGTCGCACAGCGTGGCGGCCTCCGTGGATGACCCCGGCTCCGACGACGAACCGCCGGAGCCGGACCCGCGGGACGACCCATACGGTCCCGGCGAGATCGCGGTGGCCGGGCCACCGGCGGCACCCCGCCCGAGTTCCGAGGACGTGGCGATCTCATTGCTCAAGTCATCGCTCGGTGCGCGTGCCCTGGATACGGGACAGTAAGCGGGCCCGGACCTCGTACGCGATCAGTGCGCGTGAGCGTGGCAGCCGCAGCGCGCCACCGCCGCCGCGGCGCTTCCGCTCGCCGCCTTCGCCGCACCGGCCAGCAGCTGCGCCCGTTCCGCAGAGGAAATCAGCCGCCCTCCGACCAGCACGGCGTGAATCCGATGCGTGTTGCGAATATCGGCCAACGGATCGGCGTCCAGCACCACGAGATCGGCCAGCTTGCCCTTGCTGACCGTCCCCTGCGAGTGCTCCAGACCCAGGAATCTGGCCGGTTCGTACGTCGCCGCCCGCAGCGCGTGGGCGGGGCTCAAACCAGCCTGCACCAACAGCGCCAACTCGTCATGCAGGCTGAAACCGGGAAAGAGATAGGTCGTACCGGTGTCGGTGCCCGCGACGATCGGGACACCGGCCCGCGACATCGCGTTCACCAATTGCTGCCGTAATTCGAACAGCACCCGGTGCTGCGCAATCTGCTCGGCGGTACGGCCCTGGTTCACCGTGTCCGACCAGATCTGCCAATACGCCGCCGTTTCGGCCGGAACGTATTTCATGCGCGGATCCCCGGGATCGCCAGGAGTATCCAGCCGCTGCAGCATCGTCAGCGTAGGAACCTGCCGCACTTCATTGCGCCGCAGCAACGAAAACAGCCGACTCGCCTTATCCGGTTGATAACTGGTGGCGGCCTCCCATTCCAATCGGCCGATCTGCTCGAACCAGCTTTCGTACGCATCTTTGGGATCAATTCGGATGGCCGCGATTTGCCGCCGTAGCGTGGATTCCCGATCAGAAGTCGACCACCACAGCCCATCCAGATGCTCAAAACTCCACATACCCGCCCGTACGGCGTCTTCGACCGGAACGATGTCGGGAACGTGCCCACCGAATCGAATTCGTTGTCGACGCGCTTCGGCGGCAATTCCGTTGAAGGCGCTCCGGGACAGTCGTGAGTAGACCTTCACGAAATCCGCACCGTCGCGTTTGACCGCGCGCACGGCCGCGCGCCCCTGGGCCTCGGTGGTCACCACAATCGGCGCGGCCGGGCGCGGCGCCGAATCGTTCCACAGAGTCGGCGAGCCGTCGATAATCGGGCTGCCGATGACATAACGGGGGCCGAGCAGGGTGCCGGCTTCGATTTTCTGTCGCCATTCATGAATGGTCGGCAGGCCCCACATTTCCCGGACTGTGGTCACCCCGTTGGCAATATGCATCGGCAGGTCGATGTTTTGGTCCGAGCTGTGTACGTGCACATCGCACAGGCCCGGAATCAGGTACTTGCCGGTGAGATCGACGGTTTTTACGTGCGTCGGAATACCGATATCGGCGGACCGGCCGATGGCCCGGATACGGTCGCCGGCCACCAGGACGGTCATATCGTGCTGCGATCTACCGCTCTTGACGTCGATTACGGTCACGTGTGTGAGCGCGAGATCGGCGCGGTCCGGGGTGGATGCGCCGGCCGATCGGGTCAGCGGACCGGTCAGAACTGCGCCACCGGCCACAGTGGCCGATGCTCCGAGAAATGCGCGTCGACTAAGGGATTTGCCTTGCGACATCGGTGTCTACCTCCGGGGACGAATCAGGGACACCAAAGACCCTGTAACAGACCGGATGCGTAGACAGTGGTGCCAGAACCACCATTCGGGTCGGCAAATCCCCCTCATTCGATCCACGGCGGTACGCCGCGATCAGTCCCGTCGAGCAGGCTCGTCCGGGCGCCGGCCGGTGCGGTGAGGGTCATCCCGATATGCGCCCGCTGCGTGGTTTCGTCTTGCCGGCCGGGTACGGCGGCTGCGGGCGTTGCAGGATGATCTTCGTACGGTGAGGCCGCCTGAGGTGTTCCGGCTGGATGTGCCGGGCTGGTTCGGCGGCGCATGACCGCGCGCTCCTTGGTGAGGAAAAGTCGGCGACCCAGTCAAAGTTGGCGGATCGGTGGTCGCACGCATGTCGGCCTGCGACCACCGTCGAGATCAGCCAACCACCGGCCCGGGACGCCGGCGTCCCCAAAACGTGCCACCGGCGGCGATATCCGGCAGCACGGCAAATCTGAGGTAGGCCGTTAGCGAATTCGCATTGCCGTAGTTGCCCGCCGGTCTCATGCTCGGAATGTGGCTGGGTCGTTGTCGGGGCGGGACGACTGGCTCGCGGCCGTCCGCGACCAGATGCGGCGGCAGCGGGCCGAGTTGCTGCAGGAAATGCCACCGTTCAACGTGTGGGGCCTCAGTTCTCCGACGCTCTATCCGTGCGCGATCCGTTCCTTCGAACGTGCCGGCACCGGCTGGGAGGCGTTGACCCTCGTCTACGGCGACCCCGAATTGGCCCCTCCGGCGGTCAGTGTCCGGTCCGCGGTCGACCACGGCCGGCACGACCACCCCGACCTGGAACGCGCGCTGGTCGACGCCGGCGCCCGGGGCGGCGTGCGCCCCGGTAGGGCCCGGATCACCCTCAGCGGCCAACCGCGTGAGGTCGACCTGGTCGCCGACGGTCAACGCTGGGCGGCGTCCCTGACCGCGCCGCTGGATGTCCGGCTGACCGTGATCGGATGCGGCGTCGCGCCGGAACTCGTATGGCTGGTCCCGGTCGACGACCTGTCGCTGTACGGCCGGCAGGACAGCGACCCGTGGCTGGCCGGCTTGGATCCGCACCGGGTACTGCTGGAGCGCCTCCTGCGCCGGCCGCAGAGCCCGATTGCCTTACGCCGTCGGCATTTCCGGCAATGGCGCCAGGCGATACGAGCCCAGTCGCGGCTGAGCGAGCGGCCGCCTGGCGTGGTGCTGCGGGATCTGGTCGAGCACGTCAACGACCTGTCGGTGCACGCGCCCTGGTTCATCGAGCCGACGCTGCGCCGGGCCGCACTCGAGGAGACGTTGCGGTACGTCTGCTGTGGACACGAGGTACCGAGCCTGCCGGCGCAGCAGGCTTGGCGGCAGTGGCGGGACGGACAGATCGATCAGGGCAGCTGGCTGCAGGCCTGGTCACGTTGGTCGATCACGACGAAAGATGCCGGCTGAGGAAATCGACAACCCGCGGATACGCATCGAGCCGGTTGTGCAGTTTGCTCAGGCCGTGACCCTCGTCGTCGTAGACGAACATTTCAACCGGCACCCCGCGCGAGCGGACCGCGTCGGCCACCTGCTCGGCCTCGGACAACGGAACCCGCGGGTCGTTGGCGCCGTGCAGGATCAACAACGGTGAGCGGACCGCGTCGATGTGCGACAGCGGTGAGGCCTCGACGAGGAAATCCCGGTCGTGCTCAAGCGTCCCGTACTCCCGCTCCCGGGCCGAACGGCGGTAGCGCGACGTGTTCTCCAGGAACGTCACCAGCGAGGAAATGCCGACGATATCCACCCCGGCCGCCCACAGCTCCGGCTGCATCGACAGTCCGGCCAGCACCATGTACCCGCCGTACGAACCGCCGTAGAGCGCGACCCGCTCGCTGTCCAACCCGACCGAGGGCAGCCAATGCCGTACCGCGGCCAGGTCCGCGACCGAATCCAGCCGCAGCCGCACGTCATCAAGCGAAGTCCACCGCTTGCCGTATCCGGACGAGCCACGCACATTCGGGACCGCAACCGCGTGTCCACCCGCGAGCAATGCCTGTACGACCGGATTCCAGCTGCGCACCGACTGGCTCTCCGGCCCGCCGTGGATCAGGATCACCACTGACCCGTCGCCGTGCTCCGGCCGGTACAGGAAACACGGGATCTGCTCGCCGTCCTCGGCCGGGATACGGTGCGATTCCGGGGTCCGTAGGAGGGACTTATCCAACTCCATGGACGAATTCGTCACCCGCCGAACCGATGCGCTGTCGTAAACATAGACATCGCCGGGCTCGGTCGGCGAGCTTACGGTTACCGCCAGGAACTCCGCCCCCGGTGACCACACTGGAGCGTGCAACCAGGTCGCCATCGAGTCGGCCGGAATGTCCACAGGGGATGGTTGCTGCGGAATGACGTCGGTGCCGTTCCGGTGCACCCAGAGCGAATCCGCGCCGTCGTGCCGGACCGAGTACAGCAGTTGAGAACCGTCGGGCGCCAACCAACCGGTGATGTCGTCGGAACCGGTGACGAGAAATGCCCAGCTGTGACTGGCCAGATCGTACTTGGCGACCCCGGAGAAATCCCGCCCGGAATTCGTGGTGAAGACAAACCCCGAGCTGTCCGGAAGCCACTGCGCGAATCCGGCCCGGGTCGGTTCATCGAATGGCGCCAACTCGTCGACCTGCCCGGTTCGGGCATCCACCAGCAGCAGCTGCTGGGAATTGGGCGCACCGCCCGGTCGGGCCAGCACGACATGCGATTCGTCCGGCGCCACGGCGACCTGCATGATCCAACCGCCGCCGTCGTAAAGGACCCGATCCTCCCCGGTTGCGACGTCCCGCACCACAACGTCGAAATCAATACTGTTGCGACGATTGGTTGCGTAAATCACACGCCCGGGTAGGACATCGAGAATATTGTGCACAAATCGCTCGTCGTGTACGAGCGGAATCAGCGTCCGGTCGGGATCGTCCAGCCGCAGCAGGGAAAGCTGCCCGCGCTCATTTCCACCCAGGTCATGCTCGACCACGACCGCGCGTTCGCCAGGCAGATATCGCCCTGAACAACGCTCGCCGAGTTGGGTCAGCTGGGTCCAGGTGCCCTCCGGAGCGATTTCGTAAAGCTGTGTCGAGCCGGACTGATCATCGCCGGCCAGTACGCGCCCAGCAGCGTCGATGTCATACGCGAGAGTGGCGCGTGCTTTCAGAAGCGTCGCGACGTCAACCGACATGGCGTAGATCCTGGCACGTCACTGCGCCTTCGTCTGCCGCAATCAACGAATTGTGGTCGATGTCTTATCGACCGTCCAGAAATGCGGAAATCCCATCGGCAATCGCGGTGGCAATACGAGATCGTCCATCCACACTGGACATTAATGCGGCATCGCCGGCATCACGCATGTTTCCGCACTCGACAAGAATTGTCGGCCGGTCCGAGAGATTCAGTCCGGCCAGATCGGAGCGTTGATCGTATCCATCGGAGCCGATATAGGTCGCCGTGGTCATTCCGGAACCGGCCAACATCTGCGCATGTACGTCGTGGGCCAGTTGGGAAGACGCCTCATCCACGGCCGGTGTGCCGAGATCTTTGCGAGCGGTGATGACGTGAAATCCATGTCCGGACCAGGAACCGTCACCGTGAATGGAGACGACCGCGGTGGCATGTTCGGCATTGCCGATCTGCGCGCGTTTGTCGACGCAAGGCCCGACGCCGGTGTCGTTCTGTCGCGTCAGGACAACCGTGATGCCCTGGCTGCGCAGAATAGAGCGGACCCGCATCGTCACGTCCCAATTGAAGGCGTGTTCGGCGTAACCGGTATTCGTTGCGGTGCCGGTGCTATTGCACGGTTTGGTGGAACCATTTCCGTCGGGTACCGGCGCATTGATGATGTCGGGGTGGCTGCTATTTCCGCCGTTGTGTCCCGGGTCGAGAACGACCACTCGACCGGCTGGTACGGGAGTGGAATGCCTTGTAGGGCTGGGTTTTGGCGTTGTCGAGGCTGGCGCTGTCGGCCGTTTGGGACGGTGCGTCGGGCGGGCGCGGGTGGTCGGCGGATCGGCGGTCGCTGGATCAGTGCTCGGCGGTGGGTCGGTGCTGGTAGCCGTGGCCGGCGGCGGCGGTGCTTTGGCGGCAGCCGCGCGTGGCGCGCTGGCGTGGTGGGCGGAGCCGTGGATCTGGGCGCAGGCGCTCAACAGCAGCCCGGCGGCCAGCACGGCGCAGCAGCGCAGCCGACCGGCCGAATTGGACACGGCGCCCACCTTCCCACGTCCGGCTACGCCGGCGCATGCAGCCTGACGGCGTGTCCGGACCGTCGCGCCCGACCGCTACGCTGGATTACAGGACCCCTTTGCCTAGTGGTGTGGCAGTCGACCAGAGGAGAGCGACCGTGCAACCCGGTGGCCAGCCCAACATGCAGCAGCTGATGAAACAAGCCCAGAAAATGCAGGAGCAGCTCGTCGCAGCACAGCAGGAGCTGGCCGACGCCGAGGTGACCGGCACCGCGGGAGGCGGGTTGGTGACCGCCAAGATGACCGGATCCGGCGAGCTGACCTCGATCAGCATCGACCCCAAGGTCGTAGATCCAGACGACGTAGAGACCCTGCAGGATCTCGTCGTGGCGGCGGTTCGGGACGCGGGCCGCGAGGTCACCGAGCTGGCCGGTCAGAAGATGGGACCGCTGGCCGGCGGCCTCGGTGGGCTCGGTGGCATTCCCGGCCTGCCGTTCTAGCGGTCGCGCCAAGTTCGCCTAGGATCAAACGGTGTACGAAGGCGCGGTCCAGGACCTGATTGACGAGCTCGGCCGACTCCCCGGGGTCGGTCCCAAGAGCGCGCAGCGGATCGCCTTCCACCTGCTCGCGGCCGACCCGGCCGACGTATCCCGGCTGGCCGCGGTGCTCGTCCGGGTCAAGGACGAGGTCAAATTCTGCTCGATCTGCGGCAACGTCGCGGAGGCCGAGCAGTGCAAGATCTGCCGCGACCCGCGCCGGGACGAAGCGGTCATCTGTGTCGTCGAGGAGTCCAAGGACGTCGTCGCGATCGAAAAGACGCGTGAGTTTCGCGGTCGCTATCACGTGCTCGGTGGTGCGATCAGCCCGATCGAGGGCATCGGGCCGGACGATCTGCGGGTGCGGGAGCTGATGGTCCGGCTGCAAAGCGGCGCGGTGACCGAGCTGATCCTGGCCACCGACCCGAACCTCGAGGGCGAGGCGACCGCGACGTACCTGGCCCGGTTGGTCAAGCCGATGGGGTTGAAGGTGACCCGGCTGGCCAGCGGGTTACCGGTCGGCGGCGATCTGGAGTACGCCGACGAGGTCACGCTCGGCCGGGCCTTCGAGGGCCGCCGGCTGATCGACGTCTGAGGCGATTCTTCACGCCTCGCTGTTGTGCGGCGAGTCTTTACGGCTCGCTGTGTGCGGGCGGGTCTTTACGGCTCGCTGTTGTGCGGCAGCCGGATCTCGTGCACCGTCCAGTGCGCGCCGTTGTCCCGCGAACTGAACACGACATCCTGCCGCCCACCCTCGGGCTCCATCGCGTACAGGACGCCATCCGGCGTGATGCCGGCCAGCGCCAGCTTGACCGTCGCGCCGTCCAGTTGCGGCCCGGTTACCTTGACCGCTTTGCCACCGTTGCCTCGGGTACGCCAGGTCGAGTACTGCGGGTCGGAGATCCACATCTCGCCGTTGGGTAGTACGGCGCTGGGGATCGCGTTCTTGCCCAGCCCGAGCTTCGGCAACTCGGTCCACCGCTTCTGCTTGTCCAACCGGTACGTCGGGCCGGCGTTCCTGCCCCCGGCCAGCCGGGTCTCCAGGTACGCCGACCCACCCGGCCGCGGAAAGATCGCGGCGACCGTCGCACCCTGCGGCAGATGCGGGGCAGCCATCGTGTGCCACGACGCGCCTTCGTCGTCGGAGTACGCCAACTCGCCACGGGTCGTACCGCCGATGGCCCAGATCCGGCCGTTCTGCCGGAACGGCACCGAGACGTCCGGCCCGACCAGGTCGGGTTGGTGTTGCAGCGGGCGTTCGACCTCGTCGACCGAATTCACCGCCACCACGGTCGGGATGTCCATCCCGTAGTCGGTCAGCGGGATCCACCCGTCGGGCACCACCGCGGTCTGCGGTCCGACCCGCAGGCCCTTGTCGTTGTCCCGGCCGCTGGTCCAGTGTTTACCGCCGTCGTGGCTGACCGCGTGGATGTGGATCGTGCCGCCCGACCCGGCGTCGTGGCGCTGCTTCTCGGCCGGGGTGGCCGGGCGGGTGTAGCTGACCGACAGCCGGTCACCGCAACACACTCCGAGGGCCATCCCGCCGCCCATGCCCTGCAGCGGACCGTGCGGAACGCTGATCGAATTCCAGTGCTGCCCGCCGTCCGTTGTGTGCGCGATGCGGATCGAACAGGAGCCGTGTTCGCACGGCTGCAGCAATGCGTAGGCCTCGTGCTGGTTGACGTATTTGATCTGGGTGATCGACTCCAACTGGCCGGGCTCGTGATTGCGGACGACGACCGGCACGCTGATGCTCGCGGCGGCGACGACCAGGACGGCCGCGGCACCGACCAGTCCCCGGCGTTGGCGTCGGCGCCGGGCCGTTTTGCGCAGGTCGTCGAATGGCCCCGGGTCGACCGACTGCTCGACCCAGATCCGGGTTTCCCGGACCGCGGCCGGCAATGGCAAACCGAAATCAACGTCGTCGAGGTGTTTGCGGCTGCGGGTCAACCGGGCCTCGATGCGGCTGGGCGAACTGCCGGTGAGCGTAGCGATTTCGGTGGCCGGCAATTCGGCTATCACGCCAAGTGCGGCGACCTCGCGGTCTCCGGTCGCCAATGACTGCACCGCATCGAGTACGGCGGTCGCGGTCGAGTTCGGCAAATCTGCTTGCACAATCGGGTGTTTGCGGCGGCGGCGCCGCGCGATACGCAGCGCCGCCGTCCGCAGCCAGGCCTCGGGATCATCGCGCCGGCGGAAACGGAATCGAGCCAGAATCGCTTCCACGAAAGCAGAACGAACGCATTCTTCCGCGTCGGCGATGTCCCTGGTGAGGGCAAAAACCTGCCCTACCAGCCGCCGATAGCAGCCCCCGTACAGCGCTCGCAGGTCGTGTCCCACACCCTCAGGCTTTCGTACCTTGTCGTGGAAGCCAAGACAGGGTGGGAAACTGCGCCGCCGCGCGCCGAAATGCGCCCACCGAAGCGATTACTCCCTGCCCGCATTTGTGACGCAGTGTAGCCACACGTACGCGTACCGCACTACCCCTTGCTGACAAAATGCTCCGGCATCTCCGACACCCCGGCGATTAACGACGAGCCCGGTTCACCGCGCTGATCACCGCTCGCAAAGATGCGGTAACGATGTTTTCGTCGACGCCCACACCCCAGAGCACGCGGTCGTCGATCGAGGCCTCGACGTAGGCCGCCGCCTTGGCATCATCACCGGCGGAGAGGGCGTGCTCGGCGTAGTCGAGGAACCGCATGTCAACCCCAGCCGTACCCAACGCCGTGACGAACGCGGCGATCGGTCCGTTGCCGGTGCCGGTCAGCGTGCGGACCTCGCCATCGATGCTGACCTCGACGGTGAGGCTGTCCTCGCCCTCGCTGCCGGCGGCCGTCTGATACCGCACCAAGCGCAGCGGCCCGTCCTGCTCGAGGTACTCGCCGGAGAAGACCTCCCACATCCGGCCCGGCGACACCTCGCCGCCGCCGGAGTCGGTGACCCGCTGCACGACCTGGCTGAACTCGATCTGCAGCCGGCGCGGCAGGTCGAGCTGGTGCTCGGTCTTCATCAGGTAGGCCACGCCG
Organism: Mycobacteriales bacterium; assembly: GCA_040414495.1. Lineage (GTDB taxonomy): Bacteria > Actinomycetota > Actinomycetes > Mycobacteriales > QHCD01 > DATAVB01. Next base: position 12,090 of record JBEDUI010000186.1, on the reverse strand, counting down.
CCCTTGCCCGACTGCGAGTTCACCCGGATGACGGCCTCGTAGCTGCGGCCGACATCGTGCGGGTCGATCGGCAGGTACGGGATCTTCCACGGCAGGTCCTCGGTCGATACGCCGGCCGCCTTGGCGTCCCGCTCCAGCGCGTCGAAGCCCTTTTTGATCGCGTCCTGATGCGATCCGGAGAACGCCGTGTAGACCAGGTCACCGGCGTAGGGATGCCGTTCGTGTACGCCGATCTGGTTGCAGTATTCGACGGTACGGCGGATGTCGTCGATGTCGGAGAAGTCGATCTGCGGGTCGATTCCCTGGCTGTACAGGTTCAGTCCCAACGTCACCAGGTCGACATTCCCGGTCCGTTCGCCGTTTCCGAACAGACAGCCCTCGATCCGGTCGGCGCCGGCCAGGACCGCCAACTCGGCGTCGGCCACGGCGGTGCCGCGGTCGTTGTGGGTGTGGACGGACACGCAGACGAATTCGCGGTGGCTCAGCTGCCGGCTCATCCACTCGATCTGGTCGGCGTAAATGTTCGGAGTGGACCGTTCGACCGTGCAGGGCAGGTTGAGGATGATTTCCCGCTCGGGCCCGGGCTGCCAGGCCTCCATCACCGCTTCGCACAACTCGAGGCTGAAATCCAGCTCGGTGTCCATGAAGATTTCCGGAGAATATTCGTAACCGAAATCGCAGTCCGTCAGGTACGAATCGGCGTACTTCATGACGGCGCGGGTGGCGTCGACGGCAATCGCCTTGCATTCGGCCCGTCCATCCCCGGGCCAGCCGAAGACGACGCGCCGAAATACCGGCGCGGCCGCGTTGTAAACGTGCACGGTGGCCCGCGGAGCGCCGATCAGACTTTGCACGGTCCGTTCGATCAATTCGTCGCGGGCCTGCGTCAGCACCGAAATCTGTACGTCGTCGGGGATCTTGCCGCCGTCGATCAATTCCCGGATGAAATCGAAATCGGTTTGGCTGGCTGAGGGAAATCCGACCTCGATTTCCTTGTAGCCCATACGTACCAGCAGATCGAACATCCGGTGCTTACGGGCCGGGGTCATCGGATCGATCAGGGCCTGGTTGCCGTCACGTAGGTCCGTGGACAGCCAGCGCGGTGCGCGCTCCATGCGTCGCTGCGGCCACTGCCGGTCCGGCAGTTCAACGGGTGGGAACGAGCTGTACCTGGATACCGGCATGCCGGCGCTGCGTTGGTGATTGTGGCTCAGGTTGACCATTGTGTGCTTGCTCCTCAAATGCCCGGTGGAACGGGCTACCTCGGGTGGCGCGGCCGACGCACGCACAGAACCCGCGACGAGGGAGCCAGCCTGTTAACGGCCCCCGCCGCGGCAGGTAAGGAGCAGGCCCGAGAAGGGCATGCGGCGCAACACGTGGCAGAGCCTAGCCGACGCGCACCGGATGGTCTAATCAGCCGTTGATCTTGGTCCAGCGTGGTGTTTCCGCCTCGACCATATCCACAGTGGACGGTGCGAGCGAGGCGTGCTGGGCCCGGCAGCGGGTGCAGCACATCCGGCTATGCCGGATTCGTACGGGAATCTGTGGCGAGGGACGTGCCGGCTGGCACAGGGCATCCGGTTTCCCGCACTCTAGGCGGCCCGGCACAGATCCGCCGCGTAGGCTGGCAGAGACGTGTACGGGCGGGCCGCGGAGCGGCCCGGACAGAGGGGATCGGGTCGTGGGGCTCGTCGTACAGAAGTACGGCGGCTCTTCGGTCGCGGACGCCGAGCGGATCAAGAGAGTAGCCGAGCGCATCGTCGCGACACGGCGGGCTGGCGACAATGACGTCGTCGTAGTGGTCTCTGCAATGGGCGATACGACCGACGAGCTGCGTGACCTGGCCGAGCAGGTGTCTCCGCTACCGGCCGGGCGTGAGTTGGACATGCTGCTCACTGCCGGTGAGCGGATTTCGATGGCGTTGCTGGCAATGGCGATCTCGACGCTGGGCTACGAGGCCCGGTCGTTCACCGGATCGCAGGCCGGCGTGATCACCACGTCGGCGCACGGCAAAGCCCGGATCATCGACATCACGCCGGGGCGTATTCAGCAGGCGCTGGACGAGGGCGCGATCGCCATCGTCGCCGGCTTCCAGGGCGTCAGCCAGGACACCAAAGACATCACCACGCTCGGGCGTGGTGCCTCGGACACCACGGCAGTGGCGCTCGCGGCGGCCCTCGGGGCCGACGTCTGCGAGATCTACACCGACGTGGACGGCGTATTCAGTGCCGATCCGCGGATCGTGCCGACCGCCAGGCGGCTCGAGACCGTGACGTACGAAGAGATGCTCGAGATGGCCGCGTGCGGTGCCAAGGTGCTGCACCTGCGATGTGTGGAGTACGGCCGGCGGTACGGGGTGAAGGTGCACGTGCGCTCGTCGTACTCGCAGCTTCCCGGCACGCTGGTGAGCGGATCGATGGAGGACCTTCCCGTGGAGCAAGCAATCATCTCCGGCGTCGCGCATGACCGCAGCGAGGCGAAGATCACCGTGGTCGGCGTACCGGATCGACCGGGCGAGGCCGCCGCGATCTTCCGGGCGCTCGCCGACGCCGAGATCAACATAGACATGATCGTGCAGAACGTCTCAGCGGCCGCGACCTCCAAGACCGACATCTCGTTCACGCTGCCGACCGACGATGGCCAGGTCGCGATCACGACGCTGCAGAAAATCAAGGAAAAGGTCGGATTCGCGGACCTCGTGTACGACGACCACGTCGGCAAGGTCTCGCTGATCGGCGCCGGCATGCGGTCGCACCCCGGGGTGTCGGCGAAGTTCTTCGGTTCGCTGGCTGACGCCGGAATCAACGTCGAGCTGATTTCGACGTCGGAGATACGAATTTCAGTGGTGGTGCGGGATACCGATCTGGACAATGCGGTTCGGGCTTTGCACAACAGTTTCGAGCTCGGCGGGGACGTCGAGGCCGTGGTGTACGGAGGAACCGGTCGGTGAGTAGGCAGGGTTTGCAGGTCGCGGTCGTCGGGGCGACCGGTCAGGTCGGTGGGGTAATGCGTCGGCTGTTGGCCGAGCGCAAATTCCCGGTGGCCGGGATCCGGTATTTCGCCTCGGCCCGGTCCGCCGGCCGTACGTTGCCCTGGAATGGCGCCGATGTGGTGGTGGAGGATGTCGCCGGCGCCGATCTGTCCGGTGTGGACATTGCGTTGTTCTCCGCCGGCGCCGGGACTTCGCGGGTGCAGGCGCCGCGGTTCGCCGAGGCCGGCGCGATCGTGGTCGACAATTCCTCGGCCTGGCGGATGGATCCGGACGTCCCGCTGGTGGTCAGCGAGGTCAACCCGGACGCGATCGCCGATGCGCGCAAGGGCATCATCGCCAACCCGAACTGCACCACGATGGCCGCGATGCCGGTGCTCAAGCCGTTGCACGACGAGGCCGGTCTGATCCGACTGGTGGTGAGCACGTACCAGGCCGTCTCGGGCAGTGGTCTGGGCGGTGTCGAGGAGCTGGACAAGCAGGTACACCAGGTTGTGGGCCGGGCCGCCGAGCTCACTCATGACGCCGCCGCGGTGCAATTCCCGGAGCCGGAGAAGTACGCGCGCCCGATCGCGTTCAACGTGCTTCCGTACGCCGGCGATCTGGTCGATGACGGCTCCGCGGAAACCAACGAGGAGCAGAAGCTGCGCAACGAGACCCGCAAGATCCTCTCGATCCCGCAGCTTCCCGTCTCCGGTACGTGCGTACGGGTCCCGGTTTTCACCGGCCACTCGTTGTCGATCAACGCCGAATTCTCCCGTCCGCTGTCGGTGCAACGGGCGACCGAGTTGCTGGCCGGTGCGCCCGGCGTCGAGCTCTCGGACATCCCGACCCCGCTGCAGGCGGCCGGAACGGACCCGAGCTACGTGGGCCGGATCCGGGCCGATGAGGGCGTCAGCGACGGTCGCGGGCTGGCGTTGTTCGTGTCCGGCGACAACCTGCGCAAGGGCGCGGCGCTCAACACGATCCAGATTGCTGAGCTCGTAGCAGCGCAGCGCGGCTGATCACAGCCTGACCAACGCCGGCGTCGGTCCGCTTCGCAAAGCGGCCGGCGCCGGTTTTTACGCGGCTGAGCTGGGAAAACCCATGCTGGCGGCGCGGATGAGCCGGATCAGCGCATCGAATGACACCGTCTTGCCTCGTGACTCGGTCGAGAGCGGTCGCTCTACGCGGCCTGTGACTCTGCTCCGAGGGGTGGAGCAGAGGCATGGAGATCTGTGAATAAGTCGCTCGGGGGGTTGGTGTGCGTTGCTTGTGACTCTGCTCCAACGGATGGAGCAGCGCCACAGCTGCCGTAGACGTTGGTATTCCATGGCGGCGGATGTCGATCAAGGCGGCATTCCGACCACCCGACATGCCAGCACTGTCAAACCGGCTGGAACGGTAACTACTTCAGATACCTTTCCGGCTTCTGTGACAGCGCAGGCTTACGGTCGGACGTGGCGCAGCGCGAATTCCAGCTCGACCGACATCTGGCGGATCTGCTCGTCGAGCGGAATGAGACCGAGCTCGGCGTCGTACCGGTAGACCTCGTGCGCCTTCCCGATCTCCTTCAACCGCAGCAGATATCCGTCCAGCTGTTTGGCCGGGCAGCGCGGGTCGTTGGCGCCGGCCAGGACTAGCAGCGGGGCGTTGATCTGCTCGATGTACGTCATTGGCGACGACCGCTGATACGAGCCGGCAATCTCCTGAGGCGTGCCGCCGAACAGGGCCGCGTCCATGACCTGCAGCGGCTCGATCTCCTCCTGGTACGCGGCCGGGTAGTCGGCGATCGGACCGGTCGCGATCCCGGCCGCCCACCGCTCGGGTTGCGTACCCAGGCCGAGCAGCGCGAGGTAGCCACCCCACCCCGAGCCGGCGACGATGCACCGCTCCCGGTTGACCAGGTGCCGCCCGACAACCCAGTCCTGCACCGCCGCCACGTCCTCCAGCTCGGTGAGTCCGGGCCGGCCCTGCAACGCATCCCGCCAGTCCGCCCCGTATCCGGTCGAGCCGCGGTAGTTGACGTGCACGACGCAGTACCCGGCGTCGACCCAGGCAGCGCGGCGTGGTCGGAACGTGTCGTCGTCGGCCGAGTCCGGGCCCGGATGCAGCATGAACACGGCGGAGTACGGCGGCAGCAGCTGCGGCGGGCGGGCCAGCAACGCGTGGATCGGACCGCCCGGGCCATCGACCCAGATGTCCTCCAACGGCACCGACCGCGGCGGCGGCTCCCCCGGCGGCGACAGCAGAACGCCTCCGGCCGTACTGAGAATCACCGAGGGCGCGGCGGCCGAGGACCACGCGAGCTCCACCGAGCCGTCCGGCCGGGCCGTCGCTCCGGAGACGACACCGGGCGGCGTGTCCACCTTCGTCAGCTCGCGGGCGGACAGGTCGTACCGGTACAGCTCGGTCCGCCCGGCATGGTCGTGGCTGACCAGCAGCGCCCGGCCGTCGGGATACCAGTCGGCGTCGATCTCGCCGGGCAGTTCAATGGCCAGCAGGTCGCACCGATCGGCGAGCGGATCCCAGATCAGCAGGCCCGGTTTGCCCTGCCGCTCGTGGCTGACCAAAAGCCGGCAGTCGCCCTTGATCGGGCTGAAACCAGATGCGCTGAGGCTCTTCTCGTGCCCGTCCCACAGCTCGCCTACCGGTTCGCCGTCCTCGATCCGTACGACCCGCAGCGCCCGATGGATCGGGTCCCCGTGCTCGGTGTGCGCCAGGCACAGCAGCGACTCGTCCCGGGACATACCGGCGACGAAAGCGTGCTGCGCATTCGAGTACAGCGTGAATTCGTAGCCTTCTCGTACCAGATGAATGCTGCTGCCGGATTCGGTGACCCGGCCGGCGACGACCACGCCGCTGCCGATGGCCAGACCTGCGGAATAGGCCGGCGCCAGACCCGGCAGCGCGGGCGTGGCCTCGCCGCCCGCGAACGGCTGGCGCTTCCAGATACCCCACCCGTCGCCATCAGGGTCGTCAAACCACCACAGGTACTCACCCTGCGGATCGAGCGCGCCCATATACGTGCCGGTGGGCCGGTCGGTGGCCTGCCGGTGCGTATTGCTCTCCCGGTCCCAGGTGTAGAGCTCCGCCGTTCCGGTAAACGTCGCGGCGTACATGCACCGGTGCGGAGCGTGGGCCGCCCAGGCCGGCAAGGTTATGCGGGGTGCGCGGAATCGAGCCGCCCACCGTGGTTCCTCCGTTGTCACCTCACGCACAATACGAGTGGCTGGGTATTTCTTGGAATTCGGCTGGTGAAATACGCGCTGGGTGGGCGGCCGGTAACGAATTGTCAGGTGCGCAGGTACGACGCTCCATTGAGGTCGATGATCGTTCCGCTGGCGAATTCGGCTTCCCGCCCGGCGAGATAGAGCACGGCTGCGGCCACCTCGTCGGCGGTGACGATGCGGCCGAACGGGCTCTGCTGCCGGATCTGGTCACTACGGGGGATTTTGCGGTCCGCGTTCGAAGCGTCCGGTTCGATGAAGCCGGGTGCGACACCGGTGACGGCGATACGCCGGGGCGCCAGCGCGATCGCCATGGACTGCCCGAACGAGTTGAGTCCCGCTTTGCTCGCGCCGTACGCGGGATGATCCGGCTCGCCCCGGAACGCGCCACGGGAGGACACGTTGATCACCCGGCCGCCATCGGGCATATGCCGCACCGCGCACCAGGTCGTGTTGGCGGCGCCGATCAGGTTGACCTCCAACGACTCCCGCCAGGCCTGCTGCCACTGCTCGTAGCTCGACTCGGCGATCGGATGCCGGATGATCGCCGCGGCGTTGTTGACCAGGATGTCGATCCCGCTGAGCGCGGCGGCGGCCTCCTCGACCATGGCCTGGGTCGCGGCCGGGTCGGCCAGGTCGGCCTGCACGGCTACGTGCCCCTCGCCGGCCAGGGATTTCACGACCGCGGCGGCATCGTCGGGCGAGCCGCGGTGGTGCACCGCGACCCGGTCGCCCCGGGCGGCGAACGCGTGGGCGATGGCGCGGCCGACACCGCGGGAGGCGCCGGTGATCAAGACGGTACGAGTCACGCCGGCAGCCTATCGAGTCAGAACTGCGACTCGAGCCAACCGACGACGGCCCGTACCGTCGCGGCCGCGTCGAGCAGCCACGCGGTTCCGGTACCGACCGGACCGGACTGGCCGGCCCCGGCCGCCACCGCCTGTTCGGCCATCGTCCCGACCGGCGACTCGATGTTCAGGTCAGCCCGTTCGTAATACGGCAGCACGCCATAGAACGTGTCGATCGTGTGGTAGTCGCGCCATTCCACGCCGGTCGCGGTCTGGACCGGCATCCGGTAGTCGCGATATCGCTTGTCGGCCACCTGCGCCAGCGCCTCCGCGTGATGGCACAACGTCAACCGTTGCAGCGGCGCCCCCAACAGCAGCACCTGGCCGCCGGCCGCCACGAGCCGGGCCAACGGACTGTCGGCGCCGAACGGATCCTGGTCCCGTTGGCCTTCGAGCAACCACGTCGCCCGTGGGCCCAGCGCGGCGAAGCTGACCTCGGGATGGGCGCTGCGCAACGCCCCGGGCCAGGTACGCAGGCGCTCAGGAAACCAGCCGAAATCGCGGCGGGATGAGGAGTTGGCCGGATCGAATACCGGAATTTCGTCGTACGCCCGCTGCCATTCTGCCGGCCACAACGACACGTGGTACGGGCTGTCCTCCCAACCGCAGAAGGCCAGCAGTGTTCCGTCGGGCCCGACGGTGTCGCGCAGCGCGTGTATCACCGTGTCCATTCCGCCTGCTACCCAACCGAATGCGGACAACCGGACGTGCACCATGAGCACACCGCCGGCGGGTACGCCAAGCGTGCGTAGGTCGGCGGTGAGTCGGGATCGGGTCAGCGGTGTGAATTCCGGGTCGTGCAATAAGCGTTCCGGTGGCGTCATACGACAATTGTCGCGATCGCGGTCAACCGTTTTACGAGCGTAGCTAACCAAACGTTCGGCCTGGCCATGCGTCTTGTCGGCGGCCGCAGGACCGTCCATCCTGAATGGACTCGCGCCTGTTCGCAGCAAGCAGCGCGGGAAATACCAACGAGTCCAGGGGGAGTTATGAGCGGCTTCGTGCAGATTATTGAGTTCAAGTCCGCCCGTATCGACGAAATTCGCGCACTGGAACCGCCGACCAGCGACGGCGGCTCAACGGTTCGGCGCGGGACGTTCACCGCGGATCGGGATCGGCCCGACTATTACGTCTCGATTATCGAGTTCGATTCGTACGAATCCGCGATGGCGAATTCAAACCGACCGGAAACGGCCGCTTTTGCCGCCCAGATGGCGAAACTCTGCGACGGTCCGCCGAAGTTCTACAACCTTGATGTCATGGAGGTCTGGGACCGCTGACACTTAACCGACAGAATTCCGTAACCGGTAGACCTTTGAATCCCGCAACTCGAAGCCGAGGTGCTCATACAGTCGATTAGCCGCCACACGCGAGGGTCGGGAGGTCAGGTCGACGCTTCTCGCCCCGGCCGACTGCGCGATCCGAATGGCCTCCTGGGTGAGCGCCGTGCCGACGCCTTGGCCGCGGCAACGCTCGTCCACTGCGACATCTTCGATCCATGCGCGTACACCGGTCGGAATCGGAAATACGACCAATGACAGCATTCCCACGAGTTCGCCGTCGAGGCGGGCGATCAGCAGCGTATTGGTCGGACAGTTGATCACGTTCTCCAACGTCTCCCGGCTGGGTGCCGGCGCCGACGTGGAAAGCTGTGCCACCAGTCGCCCGAGCGACGTCACGATCTCATTGGTCGCGTTGCGCAGCGGCAATACCTCAACGCTCATTCTCCGGACTGTAGTGCAGGGTGCCGAATGGCGGCCGCATATTCGCCAGGTAGGGCATTGCCCGTAGCGGGGCCGGGCGCCGAACAGCCCATCCTGCGCATCAAACAGTCCAACTTTGAGCAATTGCCAATTACCGGCCGTTTCCGCGGGTCAGACTTCATGCGATCGCGACGCGGTCAACTAGAAATAACAGTTCCGCGTCATCCTGGGCCGAGGGGGACGGCCCGGGATGACGCTGCTGGGTGGATCGACGATACGTAGTCGACCGTCCAATCCAGACAGCGTTGCCAGAGCAGCCGGCCGCGTTCGGCCGTCGCGGCGGTGGCGTCGCCGATGACCCCGTTGGTCGAGTAGCGGGCAAAATCCAATTCCGGGTCATTCCAATCCGGCTCGTCCGATGGCGCTGGCGGAATGAGGTCGGCTCGGACGCTGTCCGGTCGGCGATACAGGCTGATCGACGTGGTGAAGCTGTCGGCGTGTCCACTGAGGACCGGCGGCCCGCCGATCTCGGTCCAGAATTCACCCAACGGCGGCGCCGGTAAGAACACCTGGGCAGCCGGTGTCGTATTCACCTCATCGACTACGGCACGCAGGTCGTGCCCGCCGCATCCGCGCCACACCACGATCGTCTGGAATCCTTGACTCGCCAGGGATGTCAGCGCGGCGCGGGCTACCGCGTCATGTACCGCCCGCGGCAGGTCGACAAATCCGCTGCCGAAGTTCCGGTGCTCGGGCGTAGGGCCGAACGGCACGGCCGGCAGCACCAGTGTCGGCACGCCCTGCTCGTCGAGCCGGTCGGCGGCGGCAACGCAGATGGCTTCGGCGAACCACGTGTCGAAATCGACCGGCAGGTGGGGTCCCTGCTGCTCGGTGCAGCCGAATGGAACGATCGCAGTGGCGCCGGAGGCAGCGTGCCGAGCGATGTCGGGCCAGGTGCAGTCGCCGTATCTCATGGCCTGATCACAGCAGAACCGAGCTATTCGTGTCGCGTACTTATTCGGGTGTCGCCGATACGCTCGCTGCGGCGAGTCAACACGAGGAGGGCTGCAGTGATCACGATCGAGGACGTCCGTCGTTTTGCGACTACGTTTCCCGGGGTCGAGGAGACGACGCACTTCCGCTTCCGGGAGCCGGTTTTCAAGGTGAACGGGAAGACGTTCGCCGGCGCGGACCAGGGCCGGCAGAGCATCGTCGTGTGCATCAGCCAGTCGGAGGCGGCCGAGATTGTGGCTGGCGAGCCGGATCATTACGAGGAGGTCTGGCGGCCGGGTGCGCGCAGCTTCGTCGGCCTGCGCATCGAGCTCGCCGACGTGCCGGCCGAACGTGTCCAGGAACTGATCGAACGCGCCTGGCGCACCCGGGCGCCCAAACGGCTGGTCGCGGCGTATGACGCCCACTGAGTCCGGGCCAGTGTCGTGCCGACTCGAGGGCGGCCGTCAGCCGAGTACGAGGCGTGGAATGCGAGCGGTCCTGGTTCGGCGCGCGGGATCTGTCGGCCTGGCTATCCGGTGTTAGCGATTGTGTATCAAGCCCGTGAAATCACAGCTGAATAATGTCGATGATACCTCGGAATTCCGACGGCTGATCGATCCAGCTGAAGTGCCCGGCTTTGTCAATAACGTGCAGCTCAAGATTCTCGACCGTACTGGCCGCGGTACGCCAATGCTCACCGGTCATGTCCACGTGGTCGTGGTCACCAACGATCACATGAGTTGTTGCCGCACGGCGGCTCAGAGCCTCGAGATAATTCCAGGAATCCGGTGCGTCCTTCAACGCGGGAACGCCCTCGTTGAAATAAATGCCGCCGGCTGGAAGCTGTCGCCAACGATCGACGTGGTAGCAGTTGGCAGCGGCGAATCGGATGCGCCAAAGCCGGGTTCGAGCCCGTGCATCAAGGATCGTCTCGTCCCGATCCAGGCCGTAACAAGCCCATTCTGCTGCAACCTCAGGACGATGTACGAACCGAGAAAATGCTGTTCGGTCACGTCGTTCGCTGGTCGTCAGCGCGCGTCTCGGCAGCGGTGGTGAGGCGCTGAGCAGGACCAGGCCGCCCACCCGTTCGGGGAATTGGTCGAGATACGCCATCGCGATGTTGCCGCCGGCGGAGTGACCGATGAGATTCAGCCGGTCGGCTTGTAGCGCGTTTCGGAGTTGGTCAACGTCGGAAATATGGCCCAGCAGTGAGTAGGAATCAGGCGGTACCGGCGACCGCAGCGCCCCTCGCTGGTCGTAGAACACCAGCCGATAGTGCTCGCTCAGGTGCCGAAGCGGCGCGATCAACGAGGCATGCTGCCCGCGGGCAAAACCGCCATGAAGGACGACAATCGGCTCGCCTTCGCCAATCTCCCGGACGTACAGTTCGCCGGCCGAATCGGCCGTCGGCAGATACCACTCCTCGTCGTATCGTGAATCGACGCTGAACATGACCATCCTCCTTGGATTTGGCGCGCGGAAGCGCATGGGTCAACGGCGAATGACCGGAACGGTCAGGGATAACCTGCCTGCCCTGCGTGGGACGCGAGACGCTACACCGCTCCGGCAGCAACGTCCAGCCTCTGCGACCAATTTTCGTTTGATAAGCGGCTGATCTGTCGTAATCCTGGTTGTATGGGAATTGGAGCCGATCCGATGGAATCCTCGGTCTTGCGGCGGATCTACGAGGTTCGCGGCGAGGTACGGCGGCGGGACGCCCGGCCGAATGACGGACGCTGCGGCAACGTGACGAAGGCGCTCGAAGCCGAGTTCGGGTGGCCGGGCCAATCGGGCTATCTCCGGCTGCTCGACGGCTCGGTGAGTTGGGTGCATTGCTGGAACCGGCTGGATGACGGCACGATCGTGGATGCGACCGCGGACCAGTATCAGGGCCTGTGGTTGGGAGATGTCGTAATCCTGGACGGCTCGAATCCAATGGCGGCCAACTATCTGCACGTCCCTCGTAGATGGGAACTGCATTTCGACCGTGACGCGAACACGGGCCAGATTCAGCAGATGCGCTGCGTGTCCGATGATGAGGTTCAAATAATTGTTCCGGACGACCGTGGTAAGCCGTGGCTGTCGCTCACTCGGGGTGTTCTCACATTGGTGACTGGCTGGGATGTGAACGACGATCTCGTGGGGCTGGCCGCGCGAGCGTTACGGGGAAAGGCGTCCTTAGCGGACAGCCTGTCAAGCAGTGATCTGACCACTCCGCTGATCCTGGCGAGTATTCAACACATAGCAAAACACAGCCTGCCACCGTGGATCGCGGCCGAATTTCGCGAACCGCTATAGCAGAATTGTCGGGGCCACGTGCGAAGGTGCCACCACACAAGCGGCATCGC
>JBEDUI010000185.1:0-29599 GCA_040414495.1 Mycobacteriales bacterium | reverse complement strand
CCCCTGTGGAAGCTGGATCTGGATGATGGTTTACGTATTCTGCGGCTGGCCATCGATACGCATCTGATCACCTCGCATTTCCTGCTGCCGTTGCTGATCGACCGGCCCGGTGGCCTGCTGGTCGAGGTGACCGACGGCACCGCGGAATACAATTCGTCGCGATATCGGATTTCGGTGTTTTATGACCTGGCCAAGGTCGCGGTGAGTCGTCTCGCCTTCTCACAGGGGCACGAACTCAAGGCCTACGAAGCGACCGCATTCGCCATCACGCCGGGATTTCTCCGTTCGGAAATGATGCTCGACATTTTCGGCGTGACCGAAGAGAACTGGCGTGAGGCCGTAACTACACAGCGAGCGCCGGATGATTTCGCCCTCTCCGAATCGCCGCGGTACGTCGGCCGCGCGATCGCCGCGGTGGCAGCCGATCCGGACCGGGCGCGGTGGAATCAGCGTTCGGTCAGCTCGGGTGAGTTGGCCCGCGAGTACGGCTTCACCGATATCGATGGCTCGCGGCCCGACATCTGGCGCTACCTCGAAGACCCCAGTGCGAATCTGGAAGACTTCCGCTGACATCCCGTGCTGGTGGCTTGAAGCCCTGAGTCAGTCAGGCCAGCCGCCGGCTTCGGTGCGAATTCGGCGCGCGACATCGGGGATATCGAGATCGGTTGTGTCGACGACTACGTCGGCGATGTCGTTACGGGCCAGTTCCTCGGCCAGGTACAGCGCGCGCTTGGTCAGCTTGTCGATGCCATCACCCCGTTCCCGGCCGCGGCGGACGATCCGGTTCGCCAGTTCGGCGCCGGAGGCGTGCAGGCGGCACAGCGTGGCGCGTGCGTCCGGGATCGCAGTGCGGTAGCGGTCCAGATTGGCCTGGCTCTCCACGACTGTTGCCGCGACCAGGCATCTGGCGCCGGCGGCGTGGAAATTTCGCCAGACCGCCTGCAGGTTCGCCGCCCGCAGCCGTTCGTTGTACGGGTCGTCCTCGGGCGCTGGCCAGGCGGCGCCGAGCAGGTCGACGTCGGCCAGCGCCGGCCGGTATCCCTCGTCGATGAGCTGGTCGAAGATCTCCCAGGAAACGGTCGTTTTCCCAACGCCAGGCGGGCCGGAAATCAGCAGGAACGGGATCATAGCGGCAATGCTAGCCGGCCGCGCCAGCGATTAATCGACGGTGGAAAACGCCGGAATTCCGGCCGGGCGGAGAAGCCACGGCCGGAGTCCCGCTCCTATTTACGCCGTAACGGCTTCCACCGCGGGAGTACGGATCGCCCGCCGGGCCGCGCCGATCCCGGCGGCCAGCGTCAACACGACGACCGTACCGGCGATACCGAGGTAGATGCCGATCGAGGAATTCGGCACCACCGAATGCGTCCGCGCGATGCTGTACGGCACCACCGTGAGCAGGCCGGATACGGTGCCGAAAATCAGACCGGTGACCAGCAGCAAGGCGTCCTCAATGCTCACCATTCCCAGCACCTGCGGCGGGGTGGATCCGACCAGCCGTTGCTGGCCGAATTCCCGTCGGCGGTAGATCGTCGCCGCGATCAACGAATTGACCATCATGATGGCGGCGAAAACACAGATCATGCCGACCACGACGTAGTTCAGCGTCGCTAAGCCTTTGTCATCGGAGGACATCTTGATGCCGGTCGAATTCTCGATGCTCTCCATATAAAGGGTTCCGGTCGAAATCGAGGTAACCAGAATCATCGGGATCAGCGCGCCGGACATCTGCGCAGTGCGCTGCCGGACGTTGACCACGGTGAGGTGTCCGGTGGCGCCCAGGCGTTCCAGCATCCCGGCCAGCGCGGTGGTGACTGCCCGGATCAACGCCGGCGCCAGCAACGCCAACCCGATGGCGGACATGATGCACGCCTCGGCCCCGACTGCTTGCGTCGTGCTGATGCTTTGGCCGTTGAAGACGGTCGCGGTCATGAGGGCGCAATTCAGGCCGATCGCGATGAATAACCAACCGGCCACGACCCGGCGGCGGCTCATCCGGGGCGTCTCGATCGCGGCCGCCCGTACCGACTCGACCACTCGCATGTGGACAGTGCGCCGCGCGGTCAGCCCGGCGGCGACCGTACCGGCGATCAGCGTGACGCCGAATCCGACGGCGATCGCGTACGGACCAAACCGAAACCCGATGTCGTCATTGATCGTGCCGCTGGAGCCCAGCAGCCGTACCAACGCCCAACCGGTCAGGATCGCCACCGGGCAAGCCAGAATCGCCGCCACCACCGCCAGAATCATCGACTCGCCGACGATCATCCGGGTGATCTGTGGCGGTGTCGCGCCGACGCTTTTCAACAACGCTATTTCCGCGCTGCGCTGCCGGACCGTCAAGGTCAAGGTGGACGCGATCGCGAAGGCGACGATCACCAAGCCGTAACCGCCGACCACCGAGGCCATGATCTGCAGCGTGTCCTTGTCCTTGGCGGAAATCCCGGTCCCGGTGCGGGTATCCAGCAATGAGGCGAACGACATGATGATGACCGTGCCGAGAAACATGCCGATAAAGCTGGCGACAAAAGCGCTGGTACGGAAACGAATAGAACGTAGGGCCAATGTCAACATCGTCACTCACCCGCCGCGATTCGATTCGGGCGCTCGGACAGGCGGGTCATCCGCGCCGCCACCGCTTCGGCGGTCGGCTGGGCCAGCTGACCGACGATCTGCCCATCGGCCAGGAAGAGAACCGAATCGGCATACGAGGCGGCAATCGGGTCGTGCGTCACCATCACCACGGTGCGCCCGAAACCGCGGACCGCCTCCTGTAGCAGCGCCAAAACGTCGCGGGCACTGGCCGAATCGAGCGCGCCGGTCGGCTCGTCGGCGAAGATCACGGCCGGCTCGGTGGCCAACGCGCGGGCGATCGCGACCCGTTGCTGCTGGCCGCCGGACAGCTCCGCCGGCCGGTGATCCAACCGGTCGGCCAGCCCGACCCGCTGCAGAATCGCCACGCAACGCTGACGGTCCGCCCGCCGTCCAGCCAACCGCAGCGGCAGCATGACGTTCTGCAATACGGTCAACGCCGGCATCAGGTTGAATTGCTGGAATACAAATCCGATTCGCTGCCGGCGGAATTTCGTGACGACCGTTTCGCTGCTGTGGGTCAGCTGCTCGCCGTCGATGAAGACCTGGCCCTCGGTCGGCTGATCGAGCCCGGCCGCGCAGTGCAGAAAGGTGCTTTTGCCCGAGCCGGATGGCCCCATGACCGCGGTGAACGTGGCCGGCGGCAGCGCCAGCGTCACACCGTCCAATGCGGTGACGGAGTTCGAGTCGATGCCGTAGCGCTTGCGAACTCCGACGAGTCGCAGCGCCGGCTCGTTGGCGGTGCCCCCTGTGGTCATCGTGTGCCTTCCCTGTGGTGTGCGAACCATGCGTCGATGACGCTATGGCGCACCCCACAGGGAAACGATGGTCTTATTACGTCAATCGCGGTGGGCAAAACTCCACCACGCGCCCTAACGTTGCACGGTGCATTTCGCGACGCCGGAGTCGCTGATTTCGCAAACGACCTGAGCCTTTACACCGGACTGGACCGGCTCGGCTCCGGCCCACCACGGCAGCACCGCCTCGCCGGCCAGCATCGCCTCGACCGTCTGTAGCTCGGGATTGCGCGGCTCGGGGTGGTGCTCGTAGTCGGCCGCGCCCAGCGCCAGCGCGATGGCCAGAGCGAGTTGGTCGGCCGCGGTTGGCTGGTCTGGAATCGTCGAGTCCGCGCTCGGCTCCAGCCGTATTCCCTCCCCGGGAACGTCGACGATGCGCGCCGTGTACTGACCAGCCATGGGAACCTCGCATTCGGTGCGGTGGATAGATCTACATTGTGTCGCGCCCGGCTGACGTCCCGTACCCGACCCGGCCAGTAGGAAAGCGGTAGGAAAGCCTAGAAAGCCGTAGGAAAGCGGTAGGAAAGCCGCACGAAAGACGGTAAGAACACGGCAGGAAAGCGGGCGGGAATGCCACCGCCGTTCTCGTGGCTCACAATTGTCGATGACCGACGTGTGCCCGGCGGTGTTGCTGCCTGGACCAAACCCGAAATGGACCACATCGTGCCTCCTCCGTACGAATGCCGCCGGCTGTTCGAATGCCGGTTGTTCGATTGCGGCCACCGCCAGGTTTTGACGTGACCGAGGCATCGTCCGCGTCCCGGGACCGGACACTGTGGACACGAGAGATCACCGCACCGGTACGGGAGTTTCTGCACACCGAGGCCGGCAGCGCCGGTGTGCTGGTCGCAGCGATCGCGGCCGCGTTGATCTGGGCGAATATCGACATCAGCTCGTACAACTCGTTCTGGAATACGACAATCTCCGTCCGCGCCGGAAGCGCGGCAATGACCCACGACCTGCGTACCTGGATCAATAGCGGCCTGATGACGTTGTTCTTCCTGGTGGTCGGGTTGGAGGCGCGGCGGGAATTCGACCTCGGCGATCTACGGGACCGGCGCCGGACCCTGCTGCCGTTCGCGGCCGGCCTGGCCGGCATGGTGATCCCGGTGCTGATTTACCTGGCCGTTAACCACGGTGGATCCGGCGCTCACGGTTGGGGCGCGGCGATGTCCACCGATACGGCGTTGGCGCTGGGTTTGCTGGCATTGGTCGGCCGGGGCGTGCCGGACCGGGTGCGGGTATTCCTGCTGACGATCTTCGTGGTCGACGACCTGGTCTCGTTGGTCGTGCTCACCGTCGCGTACAGCGAACGGATCCACGTGATGCCACTGGTGGTGGCGATCGTCGCGTTCGGCGTGCTGTTGGCGGCGCTGGCGTTGCAGGTCCCGTACCGGTACGCGTACGGGATCTGCGGCATCGTCATGTGGGCCGCCCTGTTCGCCAGCGGGGTGGAGCCGGTGGTCGCGGGCCTGGTCATCGGGCTCACCGCCTCGGCGTACACCCCGGCTCGCGGCGACCTGGAGGAAGCGACCGGTCTGTTCCGGCTGTTCCGGGAGCAGCCGACGGCCGAGCTGGCCCGTTCGGCGACGGTCGGGGTGACCTCGGCACTCTCGCCCAACGCCCGGCTGCAGAACATCTACCACCCGTGGACCAGCTACGTCATCGTCCCGATCTTCGGCCTGGCCAACGCCGGGATCGCCATCAGCGGCGGCTTCCTCGCGCACGCGTACGCCTCCCCGGTGACGCTCGGCATCCTGCTGAGCTATGTGGTCGGCAAACCGATCGCGGTGGTAGCCACCTCATGGCTGGTGACCCGGTTCAGCCGCGGACGGATCCGTCCGCCGGTCGGATGGGCCGCGGTGACCGGCAGCGGGACCATCGCCGGGATCGGTTTTACGGTCGCGCTGCTGATCGCGACGTTGGCCTTCCATGGCCCGCAGCTGGCCGAGGCCAAGGTCGGTCTGCTCTCGGCCGGGATCGCGGCGTCATTGCTGACCTGGGCCGTCTTCCGGGTGACCGCGATGTTGCCGCCGCGGCGCAAGGCGCTGGCCCTGCTGGGCGAGGCCGAGCAGTTGCTCGACCTGATCCCGCCGGTCGACCCGGACCGGGACCATTTCCGGGGCACCCCGAACGCGTCGGTCACGGTAGTCGAGTACGGCGACTTCCAATGCCCGTACTGCGGGCAGGCCGAGCCGATCGTGCGGGACCTGCTGTCCACCGAGGAGGTCTGCTACGTATGGCGGCACCTACCGCTGACCGACGTACACCCGCAGGCCCAGCTCGCGGCCGAGGCGGCGGAGGCGGCGGGCGAGCAGGGCAAGTTCTGGGAGATGCACGACCTGCTGCTGGAACGGCAGGACCGGCTGCGTAGCACCGACCTGATGGCGTACGCAGCAGAGCTGGGGCTGGACACAGACCGGTTCAAGGACGCGCTCAAGCGGCACGTCTTCTCGGCCCGGATCGCGCAGGACGTCGAGTCGGCCGATCTGTCCGGTGTGGCCGGCACGCCGACGTTCTTCATCAACGGGCAGCGGCACTACGGCGCGTACGACATCCAGACGCTGAAAACGGCGGTGAAGACGGCGCGAGCCCGGGCCAAGATCAACGCCTGATTCATTTGTGTGTGACTCATTTGTGTGTGACTTATTTGTGCCGGTCGGCGTCCAACGTTTCCAGCAACCGCAGCCAACCCTCGCTGATCGTCGGATAACTCGGCACCACGTGCCACAGCGTCGAGACCGGTACCCGGCCGACGATCGCGGTCGTGGCCGAGTGCACGAGCTCGGCGATCCCGCCGCCGACGAAGGTCGCGCCAACCAGCAGGTCGGTGGCCCGGTCGATCACCAGCTTGGCCCGGCCGTGGTAGTCGTCGCTGAAGACGTACGTACCAGCCAGGGCGGCCAGGTCATACTCCACCGTCTCCACGTCCAGCCCGGCGGCCCGAGCCTTGGCCTCGGTCAGCCCGGCCGATCCGACCTCGGGGTCGGTGAACGTGACCTGCGGTGTGCCGATGTGGCCGGCCGCGGCGCTGGGCAGGTCGTTCGAGCCGGCGGCCCGGGCCGCAATGACCGCTCCGGCGATCCGGGCCTGGTACTTACCCATATGGGTCAGCAGCGCCTTGCCGCAGGCGTCGCCGATCGCGTACAGCCAGTCGCCGTCGACCTCGCGCACGGTCTGCTGGTCGTCGACGTCCAGGAATCCGCCGGGGGACAGGCCGACCGATTCCAGCCCGATATCGGTCGTGTTGGGGGTGCGGCCGGTGGATACGACGATCTCGTCGGCCACGATCGTCTGCCCGTCATCGAGCGTGAGCTGCACCTCGCCGCCGTGCCGGTGGCCCGGTCCGGTCTTGCGGGTTTCGGGCCGGCTGACCGCGGTGATGCTGCGGTGGGACAGGATGCGCACCCCGTTCGCGGCCAGTTCGGCCGCCACCAATTCGCCGGCGAACGGCTCCTGTTTGGTCAGCAATCGTTCGTCGCGGCAGACGAGGGTCACCTCGGCGCCCAGGCCGCGCAGCCACGTCGTCGCCTCGCACGCCACCACGCCGCCGCCGTACACGACGACCCGGGCCGGTATCTCGTGCAGATTCGTCACGTCGCGGGAGGTCCACGGCTGCGCCTCCCGCAGGCCCGGTACGGGGGGTATGGCCGGCGTCGAACCGGTGTCGATGACCACGGCGTGCCGGGCCGTGATGGTACGGGCCGAACCGTCCCGGTCCGTCACCTCGATGGTTCGTTTGCCGGTCAACCGCCCGTAGCCCCGCACCACGTCGATGCCGGCGCCCAGGGCCCACTGGATCTGCGAGGTGTCGTCCAGGTTCTTCACGACCACGTCGCGGCGGGCCAGTACCTCGGCCGGATCCAGGCCGGCGGTCGTACCGCGGACCCGCCGGGCACCGTCCACCAACTCGACCGGTCGCAACAGCGCTTTGCTTGGCATGCAGGCCCAGTACGAGCATTCGCCGCCGAGCAGCGCGGCCTCGACCAGGACCGCGTCCAGACCGGAGAACTGGCTGGCGTACTGCGCCGCGTTCTCCCCGGCCGCGGCACCGCCGAGCACGATGACGTCCCATTCCGAACGATCTGGGTCGACCGATGCGGTCATGAGCTCCTTCTCCCGTCGACGATCACCAGCCGGTCGACGATGACCGGGCCGGGCGCAACCTACCCATCATCACCGACCGGCTGGTGCCGGGGCCATGGTGGGCCACCTTGGCCGGACTGACATCGCCGGGTTAGCCTGCCTCCGGTCAAAGTCCAGTCAGTCGCGTCGAGCCCGTGGCGGTCGCCGGACGGTACGCCGATGCACGGTGGGCCCGACGCGACTGTGTGTGAATGCAGCGCCCCGGATCCTGTCCGGTCGCGCGCCGGCCGGTGCCCGGCAGCCGGAGAAAATAAATGCGTCCGTACAAAAATGTGAATCCAGCCCGCCCTATTGCCGCGCACCGCGCAGCGGCGTTTGACCGATGTTTACCGAGGGTATGGGGCTCAGCACCGGCTGGGTTGGCTGGCTTGGCCAAGGAGCAGATCGTGGCCATGATGGACACCGTGCGGCAGATTCCTGGAACACGGGACGTTCGGTTCGTAGGTTACGAACCGCGCAGAACGTCGGCATTTCGATGACGTACCTGCTGGCATTGATCGCCGCGATCTGTTACGGCACCTACTGGGTGTTGCAGCAGCACGAGGCCGGGCGCGCGCCGACTGGTCTGCAGTTGCATCCGGTCCGGCTGATGGAACACGTGATCCGCCGTCCACTGTGGTTGGTCGGCCTGGTGGCATTGCTCGGTGGAGCAGCCGCCCAGGAGGGCGCGCTGGTTGACGGCAGCCTTCCGATCATCGAATCGTTGTTGGTATTGAGCCTGGTGTGGGCGCTGGTGTTCGCGAACCGGCTCTCGCATCGCCGGGTGGAACGCTCGCAATGGCTGGGCGCGGTCATGGTGTGCATCGGGTTGGCCGCATTTCTCATTGCCGGCGATCCGACCGCCGGAGACGGCACCGGGGCCACGACCCGATGGCTCGAGGTCGGGGTCATCGTCAGCGGCCTATTTCTGGTGCTGATCGCATTGGCCTGGAAAATCCCGGGAAAGCCGCGCGCCGCGTTGTGTGCCACCGCCGCCTCGATCGCGTTCGGATTATCCGACGCGATGAGCAAAGCCGCTTTTTCGTTGTTGGATGATCCGGCCAGCTTCTACGCCAATTGGCAGCTGTACGCGGTGATCGCGACCGCGGTCGTGGCCGTCGCCATTAGCCAGGTCGCCTATAACGCGGCGCCGCTGGTGGTTTCGCTGCCAAGCCTGACGGTCGGCGAACCGGTCACCGCCGTCCTGGTTGGGGTCGCCGCGTTGGATGTGCATTTCCGGACTACGCCGGCCGCGTTGGCGGTCGAGGGCGTGGCCGTGGTCATGGTCGCGTTCGGCTCCTGGATCGTGGCGCTCTCGCCGGTGCTGGACGTGCATGGCCTGCACCCGCACCTGGTGAAGCAGGGCGACGGCCAGCCTGCCCGGTCGCGCCAGCCGAGCTAAGGCGTGTGCTTAACTGCCGGAGACTGCCGCGACAGGGCCAACGAAGGGACGGCGGATGACCAACCCGCAGCCGGTTCTGACCCCGCTCACCGCGGCAGCGATCATCCTGGTGTTGACCATCGAGCCGGGCGGTGAGGACACCGTGCACGACGTGCTGGCCGATGTCGCCGGTATTGCCCGTTCGGTGGGGTTCCGTATTCCGGACGGCGAACTCAAGTGCGTGGTCGGCGTGGGCTCGGACGCCTGGGACCGGCTGTTCAGCGGCCCGCGACCGGCGGAACTGCACCCGTTCGAGGAGATCGTCGGTCCGCGGCACACCGCGGTCTCGACCCCGGGCGACCTGGTTTTCCACCTGCGGGCTCGGCGGATGGACCTGTGCTTCGAGCTGGCCAGCCAGCTGATGGAGCAGCTGTCCGGTGCCGTGACGGTGGTCGACGAGACACACGGTTTCAAGTACTTCGACGAACGCGACCTGATGGGTTTCGTCGACGGGACCGAGAATCCGACCGGGCCGTACGCCGAACAAGCTGCCCTGATCAAGGACAGCGATCCGGACTTCACCGGCGGCAGCTACCTGATCGTGCAGAAGTACGTACACGACCTCGCCACCTGGAATGCCCTTCCGGTCGAGGAACAGGAACGGATCATCGGCCGGCGCAAGCTCAGCGACATCGAATTGTCCGATGAGGCCAAGCCGTCCAATTCACACGTCGCGTTGACCACGATCGAGGACGAGAACGGCGAAGAACAGCAGATCGTACGCGACAACATGCCGTTCGGGCGGGTCGGCACCGGCGAATTCGGCACGTATTTCATCGGCTACGCGGCCAGCCCCGCGGTGACCGAACAGATGCTGAACAATATGTTCATCGGGAATCCGCCCGGCAATACGGACCGCATTCTTGATTTCTCCACCGCGGTGACCGGTTCGCTGTTTTTCATACCCACCGCCGATTTCCTGGACGATCCGCCGGACCGCCCGGGCGCGATCGTCGCCGCTGAACCGGAACGCGACGACTCGCTGGGGATCGGCGGGCTGCGAACGCCGTGAAAAGGGTTACGGGTATTCGCGCAGCGTACCTTCGGCTCGGGTAATCGCGTCGGCGTGCCCGAACAGGCCCGGCATGCCGCCGGTGTGGAAAAACACCGTCTTTGTGCCGGGCCGAACACGTCCACTGTGGACTTCGGCGATGAGGCCGGCCAATGCCCGGGCCGTATAAATCGGATCGAGCACAATTCCCTCGGTCCGCCCGGCCAGTTCGAGCGCGGCGGCGGCATTGTCGGTCAAATGGCTGTATCCGGCCCCGACCTGGTCGCGGTGAATACGTAATTGGTCTTCGGTGACCGCGGCGAGTTCGGCAACCGCCGGTCCCGGGTCGGCCAGCGCGCCGGTGTGCACCCCGAGCACCTTCTCCGGACCGAGCGCGGCGACCAGCCCGGCCATCGTGCCGCCTGACCCGAGGGCGACGACGGCGACCTCGACGTCGGGTAATTGGCCCAGCAATTCCCGGCCGGCCTCGACGTATCCGGTGACCCCGGTGGCGTTCGAGCCGCCGAACGGGATTACCTCGACCTTGGCGCCCTCGGACCGCAACCGGCCCGCCACCTCGGCCGCGCTCTGGGCCAGATCAGTGCCACCGGCCCAGTGGACCTGCGCGCCGAACAGGCCGTCCAGCGCGAGGTTCCCGGACCCGGACGCCCCGGGCCGGCCTGGAAAGACCAGTACGACCCGCAGGCCGAGCCGGGCGCCGGCGGCCGCGGTGAGCCGGGCGTGGTTGCTCTGCGGCGCGCCGGTGGTGACGAGGGTGTCGGCGCCGGCGGCGACCGCGGCGCCGACCGTCCACTCGAGTTTGCGGACCTTGTTGCCGCCACCCCCGGGCCCGCCGACGTCGTCGCGTTTGATCCACAGGTCGTCCCGTTCCAGACCGATTGCCGCGGCCAATCGCGGCGCCGGTTCGATCGGGGTCGGCCAATTTCCCAGCACGATCCGAGGTGCCATCGACGGTCCGTTCACAATTCGAGGTGGTTACCGACCACAACCGTACGGTCGTCGGGCAAATGAAAGTACTCGGCCGGATTGGCGGCGTTGTGGGCCAGGCCGATAAAGAGGCGTTTCCGCCAGCGCGGCATGGCCCGGCTGTCGCCGCGGTGCAAGGTGACGCGGGACAGGAAATACGTCGCGGTGGCCGGATCCACGTCGAGTTCGCCGCCGCGCTTACGGGCCTGGCGCAGTGTCGCGGGGATGTCCTGCTCGTCCTGGAATCCATAGCGGACAGTCAGGTGCACGATGCCGTCATCGGCGTAACCGAGATCGTCGATGTGCAGCCGTTGCGCCAGCGGTACGTGCGGCACCGTCTCTGGCTGCACCAGAACGATGATGACCCGCTCGTGCATGATGTGGTTGAACCGGACATTGGCCCGCAGCGCCAACGGGGTCGTGTCCCGGGTGGGATGGGGAAATACGGCGGTTCCCGGGACCCGTCGCACCTCGTGCTGGTGGATGTGCTCGACGAATTTGTCCAGCGGGCCTTCCATTTCAGTGCGGCGGGTGGTGACCACCTCGCGGCCGCGTTGCCACGTCGTCATCACAGTGAATATCGCCAACGCGATCAACAGCGGCAACCAACCACCGTGCACCACCTTGGTCAGGTTGGCCGCGAAGAACGTGACCTCCAGGCCGCCGAACACCACCCCGGCGATCAACAGCTTCCACCACTGCCACTTCCAGGAGATCGCGGCCACGATGAGGAACAACGTGGTCGTGATGATCAGCGTCCCGGTCACCGCGACGCCGTACGCCGTGGCCAGGTGGGCCGAGGACCGGAAGCCGAACATCAGCGCCAATACACCGATAAATAGCAGCGCGTTGACCGACGGAACGTAAATCTGTCCACTCTCCACAGTGGAGGTCTGCCGTACCGTCAATTGCGGCAGATATCCCAGCCGGACCGCCTGCCGTGACACCGAATAGGCGCCGGAAATGACGGCCTGCGAGGCGATGACCGTGGCCAACGTCGCCAGCACGATCATCGGAATCCGGGCCCAACTCGGCACCAGCAGATAGAACGGATTCGCGATCGCGCTGCGCTGGTGCAGGATCAACGCGCTCTGCCCGAGATAGTTGACGATCAGCGCCGGGAAGACGACGGCGAACCAGGCCCGGCGAATCGGCGGCCGGCCGAAATGGCCCATATCCGCGTAGAGGGCTTCGGCGCCGGTGATCGCCAGTACGACCGCGCCCATCGCGATGAACGTGATGTACGGGTGATCGACCACGAACGTCACTGCGTAGAGCGGCGACAGGCTCTGCAGAACGCCCGGATGTCGCGCTATTTGCGGTAGTCCGCACAACGCGATCGCGACGAACCACACCAACATGACCGGTCCGAACATCCGCCCGACCCGGTGCGTACCCCACCGTTGCACCGCGAACAACAGGGCCAGAATCGCCGCCCCGAGCGGCAGTACGAGATCGGAGAGGCTGGGCGCGGCGACCTTGATGCCCTCCACCGCCGAGAGCACGGAGATTGCCGGCGTAATGACGCTGTCGCCAAAGAACAGCGACCCGCCGAAAATGCCGAGCACAATGACCAGCCCGGCCCGTCGTCCCCGACTGGCGAACAGCCGTCGGATCAACGCGGCCAGTGCCAGCACGCCGCCTTCGC
This sequence comes from Mycobacteriales bacterium, assembly GCA_040414495.1. GTDB lineage: Bacteria > Actinomycetota > Actinomycetes > Mycobacteriales > QHCD01 > DATAVB01. Next base: position 17,018 of record JBEDUI010000185.1, on the reverse strand, counting down.
CGTCGTTGTCGGCCCGCATCACGAAGATCACGTACTTCACCGAAACAACGATCGTGATCGACCAGAACACCATCGAGGTCACGCCGTAGACATCCCGCGAGGTCGGCTTCACCGCGTGGTTGTCGATCGAGAACACGGTCTGCAACGCGTACAGCGGGCTGGTCCCGATATCGCCGAAGACGATGCCGAGCGCGCCCAGCGCCAGCCCGACCATCCCGGCGCCGTGCGCGGCCGGATGCTTCGGATTGCCCTTGCCACGCCTGGGCGGTGTTTCTTCGATGACGGTTTCGGTCACGCCCCAAGTCTGACGGGTTTGGCTGACAGGTGAGCAAGGAGCCGCGCCGGTCGGGCAACATTTGCCGGTCCTTGGGATCGGCGGCGGGATACGGCGACGTCGTACAAGTCGCGCCTCAGTTGTTGATCATGAAGTTGCCGACGTTTCGCTCGGCGTGTCGTCGGCGAGTCGTCCAGCAAACTTCATGATCAACAACTGGAGGGTCTTGGGCTGAATGAGCCCGGTCAGGTCGGGATCCGTTTAGTTGCGTTTGATAAGGGGAATGCCCGCCGAAACAGCTCAATGTATACAGTTCCCTGCAAAAAGCTCATTGACCCTACAGCGGGGAGAAATTGTGATGCGTCTACACGTGCCCCTGGCGATCGTCGGCAGCGCCGCGCTGCTTGTCCTCGTCGGTTGCGGCTCGGACAGTTCATCGGGCAAGGGAAGCCCGCTTGGCGATAAGCACACCAACAGCTCGGCCGCGAGCCCGTCGCCTACCGGGCCGAAGCAGCCCGCCGGGAACTGGAAGCACCAGCCAGGACAGGCGGAGAACGTTCAAAAGACGCTGACGGCCGCGGGCTTCGAATGCTCCCGGCACGGCGATACGTCGATCGACCTGCGGATGTGTGCGAAGGGCCTCAAGCAGCCCGACGAGGACCAACTCGGCGGGCCGAAGCTGATCGGCGGCGAGCTGCGCTATTTCTCCGCGCCGGACGGCACCGTGCTGTTCGCCCGGATCGTGCCCACCGGCGCCGACCTCGCGGACGAGTGGGACACGATGCGGAACGAGATGCTCAAGGCGATTCTGCCGGCCAATGATGCCGCCGTGCTCGCGGCCGATGGCGACACCCTCACCTGGGGCAAATACATCAGGGACCCGTCGCACTCCAGCTCCGGCGGCTGGCTGCAGATCACCGGCTACGACGACCCGACGACGCTCTCACCGTCCGGCGAGCCGCTACCGATCACCAAAGAGCAGGCGCTCCCGAAGATGACCGGAGCGAAGCTCAAGTGCTCGTTCGGCAGCGCCGCCAGCGACACGGACAAGACCCTCAACTGCTCCGACGAGGCGTTCAAGACCAACCCAGACCCGTACTACTCCGCCACAGCCAACCTGGAACTCTCCGACGCCGGCGCCGGCATCAACACCATTCTGGTGCAGGGCAAGGGGGGCAAGTTCCCCGACGACATAAAGGCTGCCAAACATCTCCTGCCCAAGCTATCGGAGCTCGGCGACACCAAGTCCGTGCCGGCGATCCAGGCCTGGGCGAACCAGCACCTCGATGGCGTGCCGCACGCGGCGTACGTCGGTAAATGGCTGGTCGAGATCGCCGGGAACAACAGCGAGGGCAGCATGACCGGCACGGAATTCGATGTGAGCGCGAGCGAGGAGGACCCTGCACTCGGCTACGACCCGAGCAAGACGGGGACCTACTAACCGGCGAGTTTGCACCATCATTCGGGTAAGGCCAGCGCGGGGACTAGGGCATGTTGCTTAAGCCCTCTGCCTGCTGCGCGGCGCCCAAACGACTGACACGCTCCCACCCACCACCCCGACGGCCTAGCGTTGTCGTCGTCGCCGATACAACACCGGTATCGGCTCCTCCTCCGCCTTGCGGGACACCCGCACCCGGGCTGCCTTGCCGGATCGCCCGATACATACAGCGATCACCGCTCGCGACGGCCAGGACTTAAGCAACACGCCCGAGCGGACTGTGACTCTGCTCCACACCCCGGAGCAGAGTCACAGGTCCCCGCGACGGGCAATCCAGAGATCGGCTCGGTTGCGCGCTTTTGCCGATGTCAGCCGCGGTGCGGCGCGTGCCAGACCCGACCTTGCGGCCCGTATTCAATGGACCGCGATACCCGGTCGGCCACGGCCGATCCGAGTTCCCGCTCGGTGATCCAGAGCCCCAGATCCAGGCCCGATGTCAGCGCGCCGGCGGTAATCCGGTCGCCATCGTCGACGACCCGCTCCTCGATCACCTCGCCGACATGCGGCCGAAGATCGTCGTAGACATTGCGGTTCGTCGTGGCGTATCGGTCGGTGAGCAGCCCGGCCGTGGCCAGCAGCATCGCGCCGCTGCAGACCGAGGCCATCCAGCGGGTCGAGCCGGCCAGCGTGCCCAGCTTCTCCGGCAGGCTCCGCCGCTGCACCTGGGCCCAGGTCCCCTCCGGCGCGCGATTCAGCCAACCGCCGCCGGGCACCACGACCCCGCCGGGGCGACCCAGCACGGTCGGGATCTGCATGGTAATTCCACGCATGCTGACGATCTTGCCCGGATTTTCGGCGGCCACGAATTCGACGTCGAAACCCGCGCTGGACAACACCTCGAACGGACCGAACGCGTCGATCTCGTCGAACCCATCGAAAACCACGATTTCAATTCGGTACGGCTCCATGGCGCACATTCTGGCAGTGCGAGCTCGTGCTGCCACCCGAATATCAGATAGGCGTCACCGTCGGCGTAACGACCGGCGGCGCCGTAATAGCCTCGACCGGGGGAGGCCCAGGCACCGGTACGGCTCCCATCCGCTGCCCCAGTTGCCGGCCCAACTCGGTGTACGCGGAGAACTGGTCCGCGTCGAACCACTGGTCGCCGGTCGAGTCGTGCGGAAAGACCGGATGCTTGGCCGCGTAGGACAGCAACCAGTACGGCATATCCCCGGTGAGCAACGCCTTTCCGACGATCAGCCGACCCAATCCCGCCGGCATCCCGGGCTCGGGTGGATACGTGATCGTGCCGATGATGACGGGAGTTTTCGACAGCCGCGCATTCAGCCCGCCCAAATGGGCTTTCGGCGCTGCCAGTGTTCCCGTCCCCGGCTCGCAATCGAACGCGGCATCATCCAACGTAATCGTGACGCCGAGTTCGTCCTGGGCCAGCGCAATGGCCTGGGAGAGTGTGGTCGCCATCGGCGGATGGTCGCCGCTGGCGTCGACGCAGTAGATCAACGTGCACCGGCGTCGCAACAATTCGACCAGGCCGAGGTTTTCGTAATGGCCACCGTCGGTGATTTGCAGCAACGGATCGGTGGCCGGGTGAATATCGAAGATTTCCTTCAATAAGTAACCCAGTCGGCGGGTGGCCGGCAGCCGTGGATAACGCCAGTCGCCGGCCCGGGCGTGCGTGTGGGCCGCTTTGACGTAAGCGGGATTCGGCAGCCACGCGCCCAATCTGGCCCCGGATACGGCCAGCAGGATTTGGAACCACCGGGCACCGTGGCCCATTGACGAGGCGAACGCGGCGCCGCTGATCGCGACCGCCCCCTGCACGGTCAGGTCGCGCCGCAGCCGCGCGGTCGCCAGCCGTTGTAGGTCCTCGGTGCCGATCCACCCGACATCGGGCCCGCCCACCCAGTCGGCGTTGAAGGTATACGACACGCCGTTCCGGCCCGGCGGTGTGCGATCGCCGCCCAGATTCGCGGTCGCGGCGAATACGACATCGGGGAATCCATTGATGCGGGCGTACGTGGACAGCGAGGTGCGCTCGTCCCGCGGATACGCTTCGGGGACGATGAGCCCGTCGGGGCGGCGCACGGTGCGGACGGCGAATGCGGCGGCCAACCGGGCCCGGTAGAACGGATGCAGGCTCAGCGTCGTTTCGTCGATGAACCCGAGAATGCCGGCCAGCACGGCGATTCCGAGCGCGCTCCACAGTGCCGCGGTCGTGCCGTGGGTCAATATCAAGCCGGCGAAAAGCAGCAGCCACGCCGCGGCCAGCACGATTACCGTCAGCGCGACCAACAATCGCTGCACTACGCTGTTCGGGATCGCGGCCGGGACCACCGAAGCGCCGCCGCTGCCCACATTCTTCGTAATTGTGGTGCGGTTACGCCAGACTATCGACGCGATCGTCGCCAGATAGGTGAGTACGAGCGCACCGACCGGGCCGGCGATATTCAGTTGCACCACCCACTTCTGGGCGTACAACGACGCCGCGATCGCCGCCAACAGCGGGATTACCACCGCAACGGCCGCGATAACCCCAGCCAGCCAGGCGGTTCCCTGCGAAGCCGTGCGCAGCCGCTTGGCCCTGCGCATTTCCGGGTCCGCCACCGCGGCCTGTCCAGCCAGCCACAGCACCAGCGCCACGCCGGTCACGATGCCGAGCGCGATCAGTGCGTCAGTGCGGAAGACATTGAATTCGTACGTTTTCCCGGTACGCAATCCGCGTAGATCGGCGATCGGCGCATTGTCGTAGAACCAGCCGAACAGCACGCCGGCCACCACCGCGGGGGCGAACAGCGCGGCGATCGAGAGAATGAGGTGCCGCAGCATCAGTCCAAGTGCGACCAACAATGTGGGAACGGTGTTTGCCAGGTAGGACGAATGCCGCCGAATGTAATCCTCTCCAACGCTACCCGGAGCAAAAACGCCGGCCGGATCCCGCACCATGTCCGGCCGCGAGTGAGCGTCCGTCAACGCCTGGGTAAATGCGCCGGCCGTATATCCACCACCGGATACCGATACGAGGTGCCGCGCGCGGACAAGCGTCCCGTGCATTTCCTGCAGTACGCCGAGGGCGACGCAGCTGGCCCGGATTCCGCCGCCGGACAGGCAGAATCCGACCTGGCCCGCACCATCCGCCGTCGCATCGGAGGGAACGTCAAAACCGGCCCGCCACCTCACCCCGGCGCAGGGTTCACCGCCGTTGGCGTGCGGGTTCGGAAAGTCGTTGGCGTCGCCTCCGGCCGGATGCGGAGGCTGATAAGCGATGTTGAGCGCGCTCCATGCGGCCAGCCGGCCGGGGGAGTTGACGATGCAGCGGACGATGGTGAGTACGGTGCCGGTCAACGCGGCCGCAACGGCCGGGATCAACGCGCCGAACTTCAGCACGGCCGACGTACTGGCCGCATCGAGCAGGAAATCCCGCCACCCGCTCGAGTCGGCCGCGCCTTCGGCCACCAACAGCAGGAACGCATTCTCCAGGCAGGCGGCGACAATCGCGAGGATGGCGGCGGCCTGGCCGAGTCGGACTGCATTCAGCGCCACGCGAGTGCGTGCCACGTGCGGAGTGACGACGTAGTTTCCGATAATGAGCGCCACGCCGTAACCGGCGATCAGCGCGAAATCCCAATACAACGTATGAGCGGTCGGCCCGGGCAGCGGATAGGGCTGGTCATGACCCCGCAGTTCGACCGGCACGATATTGAAATGCCGTGGCGCCTGGGTCAGATAGACCACCAGGCCGGCCAATCCGGCCGCTACGCCGGCGGCAGCGATCAGCAACGCGCGGGTCCGAGACGGAAAAGAATCCGACATCCTTACGTGCTTATCCATGTGGTGCCCCCGCTTTCGGCTACCCGTGCCGCTTTGCCAGCCGGCGCCGCCGCCCCCAACACCGCAGAATTGGTCCAATTAGAGCGCTTACGACCCGGCTGTGTCCAGAGTTTCCGGCGCAGGTCGGAATTCGCGCGCGATATGTAGCCGGCCTTCCGGTCCCTCCATCAGCGGACAGGCATGAAAACGGGGCGTCCGGACACGTTGTCCGGACGCCCCGCTTCGATCGGGTTAGTGCAGGTTCTCGTCGAAGGCCTGAACCCCACCCGCCGGGGTCTGGAACGAGATCAGCGCCGAGCCCTGCTTCTGCAGCGCCTGATATCCGGCCGAATCGATCGGTATCGACACGTGCTGGGTGCCGGCCGCCGATATCTGCACCACGGAATCCTTGATCAGGAAACCGCTCATGTTCGTACCCCACGGTGTTGCCACCCCGTCGGAGGCCGAGCACGGCGTGAATCCTGGCTCACCCGGATCCGAGGCGCAACTGGATGTCCACACTGGAATGTACGTGTGGTCGCCGGACCACAGGAAGATATGCGCCCGGCCCTTTCCGGTCGCCTTGAGCGTCACGTCCACTGAGGACTTGGTCAGTGTGGTGTCCGTGATCGATATCTGGTCGCCCGCTGGTGCCGCGGCCTCACCGGCGATGGGCACGCCGTTGTGCGCGGATTGATAGATGGTCTGGGGCGAATCCACACCTTGCAGCGCGCTGGCCGGAATGATCGGCGTCGTCGGCGTGGTCGACCGGCCCGACGGTGGGGTGTAGCGATCGAGATAGGCGTGGCCCCAGTTGTACGGGTCGGACTGCACGCTGTTGTACGCCGACCAGCCCAGCCGGGTGCTCTGGTCGATGTGCAGCTGGTTGTCCTCGTCGTAGGGCGTGATGTTGAAGCCCATGTGGCTCGGGTCAACCGTATTCGTCGCGGCATTTCCGGTCGGCGGCGTGCCGGTCGGACCGACCGCGGCCGGCAGGTCGGCCATCGGAATCTTCACCTCGAGGTTGTAATAACCGTCGGCGTAGGCATGCGGCTGGCTCGGATCGTTGTTGCCGACCCAATGCGCCGTCGAGACGACCTGCATTCCCGGCGCGTTCAGGCCACCGGTCACCGTCGAGGCGAGCGGTCCGTTCGAATAACCCTGGTGGTTATCGGCATCGCGCTCCCAACACGGTCCATTCGGCGACGGATTTCCGAGCGTGTTGTTCGGGTCGTTGCTGAACGGGAAGATGCCGGTCTTGAACGTGGTCGAGGTGTCCGGAACGGTGGCCAGGTTCGGGTTGTCGGTGGTCTGCGACGAATTGCCGCGCGGGTCGATCTGGATTTCCACCGAGTCGGTCAGCCAGTGCGCGACGCATTGCTGCGGGCTGGGCGCGTAGCTCTGGGTGTCGTCGCGTACGTGGACGAAGAAATACAGATCGTCGCCGGACCAGGTCACCTTGGCGTATGTGCTGTTGATGTCGCCCGGCGTCGCCCCGGCTGCCGTTCCACAGTCGACACCGGCCGGGCTGCATGCGGTGCCCTGCCAGATCGGCGACAGGTCGAGCGCCGGACCGCTGTATTCACCGGGACTTTCGGTGCCATCCAGCGTCGGTGCGCTCGTCGCGTGCGGGATCACGGTGGCCGGGACCAGATCGACGGTCAACGTTTCGCTGGAGGACCCGGCGCTCGAGGTGGTGTTGATGCCGATCGGATAGGTGTGGCTGGTGGCGAGTGTCTGGTCGGTATTGGTCACGTTGAAGGTCACGGTCGTGTCCGCGCCCGGCGCCAGGCCACTGTACGGCTGGGACGTCGCATCGGCCGAGAATCCGGCCGGCAGGTTCAGCGAGACATTGCCGGACTGCGTGGCGCTCGACCAGTTGTGTACGGCCACCGGCACCTTCGTGGTTTCCCCGCTACCGAGCGAGGTGACCGCGGCCGACCGACCCAGGCGCAGCGCCTGCGGAGCAGTCTGGGTAATCCACTGGTCGTATTCGGCGAACTTGCCCTGCCGCTGGAATCGGCCCTCCGCCGCCGGCACGATCTGCACGACATTGTTGGTGTAGCCGGTCATCTTTCCCGAGGTCAGCAGCGCGGAAATCTTGTCCTGACCAGCGGTGGCACCGGCCGGCGGGGTGACGGTGAAGGTCGCCGTCGTCTCGTTGTCCGGCGAAATCGCGCCAAGCTGCCCCGATCCGCTCACCGTCCAGCCGCTCGGGACGGTCAGCGCGACCGAGGATTTCGGCAGGGTTCCGGAGCCGGATTTGGCGTGCACGGTCACCTGGAACGGGTCACCGGCGACGTTGAAGAACCGGGAGAACGTCAGGTACTCCAGCGTTCCCGTCGGCAATCCGCCCGGATCCTGCATCGAGGCGCCGTAGAAGATCGATTTGTCGAGTCCGGCTTTCGGATTTGCCGTTCCGTCTGAATTGACATTCGGTTGGAACGGGACGAACGACTCGGTCATACCGAATCTGGAGCAGCCTGGATTCGCGACGGTTTTGAACATCGTACGGCTCTGGGTGGCGTAGGCCGCCGTGCCCTCGCTGGCCACTTGGGCCCAGGTTTTCGGGCTGCCCGCGGGTTGGCCCTGGATGTTTCCGGCCGGCCAGGTGTACGGCGAGTTGTAGCCGGTCCAGACGCCGGAAACGGTATCCATGTTGGTGGCGGCCGGAATGAATCCGCTGGTGCAGTTGGCCGCGGTCGTCGTTCCGCCCGTGCCGGCGGTGCTGCCGCCGGAAAAGACCTTCTTCACCTGCCAGGTACGCAGCGCGTTCGGGCCCTTGAGCTGGTCGGGGAACATGTTCGGGTCAGCCGCGGCCTGCACGCCTTCCCAGATCAGCCGGCCCGCGTTCTGGTGATTTCCGTGGCCGGCGGCCAGCGTCGGAGTGAAGCCGATGTAGATATCCGGCTCGGTCTCCCGGATGATCCGCGTCACCTGGGCCAACGTCTCGTCGTGGTTCCAGAAAAAGTTCGTCAGCGGCGCGCTCTGGTTGTAATAGAAGTCGACCCGGTCGAGGTAGAAAAGATCGGTCGTTCCGGAGCGCTGATGCGCGGCGCGGTCCTCGTTCTCCCGGCGCAGGCCCAAAGCCGGGCCGGTTTCCGGACCGGTGGCGTTGCCGCCGCCCTCGCCGCGGGTGACCTGAATGATGCCGCAATTGATGTGGTAGAGCTGGTGCCACACGCCGCACGGCCCGATGATGCTGGTGTCGTCGTCCGGGTGCGCCCATTCGCCCAACACATTGAGCTTATGGACCTTGAAATAGCTGGTCGGACCGGTAGCGGCATTGGAGGTTGCGGTGCCGAAAACGGCACTCCCCAACGCCACAATCCCGGCCGCCACGGCAATCACAAACGCACGAGCAGTCTTAGTCCACATGGCCATCCCGAGTCTCGACCCATCCGCGAATGGCGAGGATCGGAGCGACCGGCCCCGACTTCCCCACCGAACCGAGCCAAACCATTCAGTCGAACGCGCCCGAGGATCTCGGTACGTATTCGATCAAGCCGAGTAGATATCCTTAATCTTGCGGCTCCTGGCGTCAAGACCAGGGATGACACGCCTAATCGCTTGACAGCATATTTCTCGCGCCGCGCGCGGTTAATTCAAGAAACCTTTAGCGCGGAGATGTGCCGGAATTGGTCCGGCCGGCATCGGCGCTGACAGTCAAAAGTCCATTGTGGACATACACTGGGCGGTGTCGTTTTCTCACGCCCGGGCCTGTTTGCTCCACTGGGCACAGACTGTCCGGTTGGGCGAGTCTCGTAGCGCAACCCTTTTCCACCGTTTTGTCCAGGACTTGTACGGCGGAAAAATGTTCTGGGACCGTGTCGATACGCCGCTGCGGTGTTCGACGCGTTGATAGGAGGCCGGCACCAGCCGGCCGAAGATGAAGGGGACGCTATGCGTTTCATGATGATGGTTCCGGCCGATGAGCGGTCCGAGGCCGGTCAGATGCCTGGCCCTGAGGTTTTCGAGGCGATGAACCGCTACAACGAGGAGCTGGTGAAGGCCGGCGTGCTGTTGGCCGCCGACGGGTTGCATCCGACGTCGAAGGGTGCGCTGATCCGGTTCGGGGAGAACGGGCAGTCGAGCGTGATCGACGGACCGTTCACCGAGGCCAAGGAGCTCATCGCCGGTTACTGGATCATTCAGGTCCGCTCGAAGGAAGAGGCGATCGAATGGGCCCGGCGGGCGCCGTTCGAGCCCGGCTTTGATCTCCAGCTGCGGCAGGTGTTCGACGCCGAGGACTTCGCCGGTGAAGTCCCGGCCGAGATCCTGGAGACCGAGGAGCGACTGCGGGCCGAGGTGGCCAAGCAGCACCCCGGCTCTGCTTAGTCTTTGTCGCGTCAGGGCGTGTCTCTTAAATCCTCGGCCTGCTGCGCGGCGCCCAGACGACGACCGGCGGCGTTGTCGTCGTCGCCGATACAACACCGGTATCGGCTCCTCCTCCGCCTTGCGGGACACCCGCACCCGGGCTGCCTTGCCGGACCGCCGCCTGGATCACCGCTCGCGACGGCCAGGATTTAAGAGACACGCCCTAGACACACGACCCGCCGTAGCGGCCTCGATTCGCCGCGCATCCACGGCCACGGGTACACTGTGGGCCGCCGAACCAATCGGCAGTGTCCGTCTGTCCGCGTGACGAAGACCGCGTGACACACACAACCGACCAGGGAGACCAGTGCCGCTCGCAAGCGATACCAAGAAGCAGATCATTTCCGACCACGCCACCGGCGAGGGCGACACCGGGTCGCCCGAGGTGCAGGTGGCGATGCTGTCCAAGCGCATCGCGGACCTCACCGAGCACCTGAAGGTGCACAAGCATGATCACCACAGCCGCCGCGGACTGCTGCTGCTGGTCGGTCGCCGTCGCCGGCTGCTGAAGTACCTGCAGCGGACGGACATCAACCGATACCGGGCGCTCATCGAGCGCCTCGGACTGCGGAGGTAGTTCCCGGAGGGGAGCGGCAACGGCCGCTCCCCTCGCTCGTATTAGCTCACCAGCAGGGCCCGAGCCAGCCGCGCTCGACTCGGAGCGAATCGCCTGCGGCCGGTCCTCGGTAGTGGCTCACGGAAACCACGGTGCACATCCACCGAACCCGGGGGCTTCGATCGAAGACCGGCACTGTCGGACAGGCAGCAGACGGCGGACACGGGCCCGCAGACGAAAGGATGCGTCAGCACGTGTCTGACAACACCGTTCACGAATCAACAGCAATCATCGACAACGGGAGCTTCGGCACCCGTACCATCCGGTTCGAAACCGGACGCCTGGCCAAGCAGGCCGGCGGTTCGGCCGTGGCCTACCTCGACGACGAGACGATGGTGCTCTCCACCACGACCGCGTCGAAGGCCCCGAAGGACCAGTTCGACTTCTTCCCACTGACCGTCGACGTGGAGGAGCGGGCCTACGCCGCGGGCAAGATCCCCGGGTCCGTCTTCCGTCGCGAAGGCCGGCCCAGCCAGGACGCGATCCTGACCTGCCGGCTCATCGACCGCCCGCTGCGGCCGTCGTTCGTCAAGGGCCTGCGCAACGAGGTCCAGGTCGTGGAAACCGTTCTGTCGCTCAAGCCGGGCGAGTTCTACGACGTGCTGGCGATCAACGCCGCCGGCATCTCCACCCAGCTGGCCGGGCTGCCCTTCACCGGGCCGGTCGGCGGCACCCGGGTCGCGCTGGTCGAGGGCCAGTGGATCGCGTTCCCGAACGCCGAGCAGCTCAAGCAGGCGACGTTCAACATGGTCGTGGCCGGCCGGACGCTGCCCGATGGCGACGTCGCGATCATGATGGTCGAGGCCGAGGCCACCGACGACACCGTCGCGCTGATCGCCGGCGGGGCCACCGCGCCGACCGAGGAGGTTGTGGCGCAAGGTCTGGAGGCGGCCAAGCCGTTCATCAAGGTCCTGTGCGACGCGCAGGCCGAGCTGGCCGCCGCGGCGGCCAAGCCGACCGCCGAGTTCCCGGTCTTCCCCGACTACGAGGACGACACGTACGCGGCCGTCGCCGCGGCCGTCACCGACGAGTTGGCCGCCGCGCTCACCATCGCCGGTAAGCAGGAGCGGGAGAACGAGCTCGACCGGATCAAGGCCGTAGCCAAGGAGCAGTTGGCCGAGCAGTTCGCCGGCCGCGAGAAGGAGATCAGCGGCGCCTACCGTGCCCTGACCAAGAAGCTGGTCCGCCAGCGGATCCTGCGCGACCGGGTCCGGATCGACGGCCGCGCCGTCACCGACATCCGCCGCCTCGCGGCCGAGGTCGAGCTGATCCCGCGGGCGCACGGCTCATCCCTGTTCGAGCGCGGCGAGACCCAGATCCTGGGCGTCACCACGCTGGCCATGCTCTCGATGGAGCAGCGGGTCGGCCTGACCCTGGCCGAGGACACGACCAAGCGGTACATGCACAACTACAACTTCCCGCCGTACTCCACCGGTGAGACCGGCCGGGTCGGCTCCCCCAAGCGGCGCGAGATCGGCCACGGTGCGCTGGCTGAGCGCGCCTTGGTGCCGGTGCTCCCCAGCAAGGAGGAGTTCCCGTACGCGATCCGTCAGGTGTCCGAGGCGATCGGCTCCAACGGCTCTACGTCGATGGGTTCGGTGTGCGCCTCGACCATGTCGCTGTGGAACGCCGGTGTGCCGCTGAAGGCGCCGGTCGCCGGCATCGCGATGGGCCTGGTTTCGGACACCGTGGATGGGGCCGACGGCGCCGTTCAATACGTCGCGCTGACCGACATCCTCGGGGCCGAGGACGCCTACGGCGACATGGACTTCAAGGTCGCCGGCACCAAGGAGTTCGTGACCGCCCTGCAGCTGGACACCAAGCTGGACGGCATCCCCTCCGACGTGCTGGCCGGTGCGCTCAAGCAGGCCAAGGACGCGCGGCTGCACATTCTGGACGTGATGCTCGAGGCGATTGACGGTCCGGACGAGATGTCGCCGTACGCCCCGCGGATCCAGACCCTGCACATCCCGGTCGACAAGATCGGCGAGCTGATCGGGCCCAAGGGCAAGACGATCAACGGCATCCAGGACGACACCGGCGCCAACATCACGATCGAGGACGACGGCACGATCTACGTCGGCGCCGAGGACGGGGTGGCGGCGGCCGCGGCGGTGGAGCGGATCAATGCGATCGCCAACCCGCACATGCCGCAGACCGGCGAGCGGTTCCTGGGCACGGTGGTCAAGACGACCGCGTTCGGCGCGTTCGTCTCGCTGCTGCCCGGCCGCGACGGCCTCGTCCACATCAGCAAGCTGGGTCCGAAGGGCAAGCGGCTGGCCAAGGTCGAGGACGCGGTCAACGTCGGCGACAAGCTGCAGGTGGAGATCACCGACATCGACGCTCGCGGCAAGATCAGCCTGATCCCGGTCGAGTCGACCGAAGAAGGCTCGGGCGACTCGGCTTCGGCCGAGAAGGCCGACGCCACTCCGGCGAGCTAGGTCTTGGCGCGCGACGCCGGCCGGGCGGTCGGCTCGACTCGCACGCTCTCGGTCGGGGCCGACGGTGGTACCGTCCGCCGTTCGGTCCTGCCCGGTGGCCTGCGGGTCATCACCGAGTCGATGCCCGGCTCGCGGGCGGCGTCGTTCGGGGTCTGGGTCGGCGTCGGGTCGATCGATGAGACGCCGGCCCTGGCCGGTGCCTCGCACTACCTGGAACACCTGCTGTTCAAGGGAACCAGCCGGCGTAACGCGTTGGAGATCTCGGCCACGCTGGAAGGTGTCGGCGGTGATCTGAACGCGTTCACCACCAAGGAACACACCTGCTACTACGCGCACGTGCTGGCCGAGGATCTGCCGCTGGCGGTGGACGTGGTCTGCGACGTGATCAACGACGCGCTCATCGCGCCGGCCGACGTCGAGGGCGAACGCGGCGTCATCCTCGAAGAGATCGCGATGCGCGACGACGATCCGAGCGACGCGCTGTACGAGCTGTTCAACGAGGCGATGTTCGGGGACAGCCCGCTCGGTCGCCCGGTGATCGGTTCGACGCAGAGCATCGAGTCGATCGGCCGCGACCAGATCGCCGGGTACTACCGCCGCCGCTACACGCTGCCGATCATGGTCGTAGCGGCCGCGGGTCGGCTCGATCATGATGACGTGGTCCGGCAGGTCAGTGCCGCGTTCGGCGACCGGCTGACCGGAGACGTCTCGCCAGCACCGCTGCGGCAGGGACCGGAGTTGAACGGCCGCCGCCCAGTGCAGCCCGTACGGGTGCTGAACCGGAGCACCGAGCAGGCGCACCTGATGGTCGGCATGCGTGGTCTGGCCCGGTCCGACGAGCGGCGGTTCGCCCTCTCGGTCCTGTCGACCGCGCTCGGCGGTGGCGCCAGCTCGCGGCTTTTCCAGGAGGTAAGGGAGAAGCGCGGACTGGTGTACGCGATCTATTCGTTCGCCGCGCACCACGTGAATACCGGCGTGTTCGGGATTTACGCCGGCTGCCAGCCGGGCAAGGCCGATGAGGTGCTGACGATCGTCACCGACCAGTTGGCCGAGATCGCCGCGAATGGTCTGCACGAGGACGAGATCGCCCGCGGCAAGGGACAGATCCGGGGTGGGCTCGTACTGGGCATGGAGGATGCTGAGTCCCGGATGACCCGGCTGGGCAAGAGCGAGCTGTCCTACGGCGAGGTGCTCGACATCGACGAGCTGCTGGCCAAGGTCGACGCGGTCGACGGCGAGGCGATACGAGCGGTCGCCGCCGACGTACTGAAACGGCCGATGTGTCTGTCTGTCGTCGGGCCGTTCGCCGAACACGACTTCGACCACATCGTGGAGAGGATGGCGCAGTGAGCAGTCGGATCCGGGTCGGCGTGCTGGGCGCTCGCGGTCGGATGGGCGGCGAGGCTTGCCGCGCGGTCGAAGGAGCGGACGACCTCGCACTGGTCGCTGCGGTGGACGCGGACGATTCGCGGTCGGCTCTGTCCGATGCTCAGGTCGTCGTTGATTTCACCCATCCCGACGCCGTGATGGACAACGTCCGGTGGTGCCTTGATGCCGGAATCAACGTGGTCGTGGGTACCAGCGGGTTCGACCAGACCAAGCTGTCCACTGTGGAGAGTTGGCTGGCTGAAACCCCGGAGCTGGGCGTGATCGTCGCCCCCAACTTCGCCATCGGCGCGGTGCTTATCATGCATTTCGCCCAGCAGGCGGCGCGGTTCTTCGAGTCGGCCGAGGTGATCGAGCTGCATCACCCGCGCAAGGTCGATGCGCCCAGTGGTACGGCGATCCGTACCGCTGAGCTCATTGCTTCGGCGCGCGAGGGTCTGGATCCGGCGCCGGACGCTACGACGACCGCGATGGAGGGGGCCCGGGGCGCGTCGGTCTCCGGCGTTCCGGTGCACTCGGTCCGGCTCTCCGGGCTGGTCGCCCATCAGGAGGTTCTGTTCGGGACCGCCGGGGAGACGCTGACCCTCCGGCACGACTCGTACGACCGGGCCTCGTTCATGCCAGGTGTGCTGCTGGCGGTCCGGTCGGTGCTGGACCGGCCCGGACTCACCGTCGGCCTGGAGCCGTTGCTCGGCCTCTGATGCCGACTTCCAGCGAGTAGGACAGTACGAGCCCGGCCGCGCCCAGCAGCGTCGCGTGGTCGTCGAGCGTGGTGAACGCGACCTGCGGTGGACCGGCCGGATGCGGTGGGATCGCGGCGTGCAGGTGCCGTTCGATGGCTGACCGCAGCGCTTCGCCGCCGGCGACCGTATCGCCGTGCAGGATGAACAACCCGGGCGCGAACGTCTGGTGCAGATTCGCCATGCCGACCGCCAGGTTGTGGGCGTACTGGTCCAAGAGCTCGGCAGCGTGTGGTTCCCGGCGCGCGGTCAGCCGGGCCAGCGGTCCGGCGCTCATCTCGCTGGCGCCGGGCAGGCCCAGGCGCATCGCCTCCTCGCGCAGCCAGGTGATGGTGGCGATCGTCTCCCAGCAGCCCGAGCGGCCGCACCGGCACCGGCGCCCGCCGAGTTGCACGGTCGAGTGTCCGATCTCGCCGCCGGAGCCGGCCGCGCCGCGGTGCACGACGCCGCCGGTGACCAGGCCAACGCCCAGCGCCTCGCCGGTGTAGAGCGAGGCGAAGTTGCTGTGCCCGCGACCCTGGCCGAACCACCGGTCGCCCAGCGCCTGTACCCGCGGATGCAGGTCGATCCAGGTTGGTAGCTCGAACGTGTCGCGCACGATCGGCCCGATCGGCAGGCCGTCCAGGTCCGGCGCCAGCGCGATGTGCACGATCGTCCCGGTATCGGTGTCCACCATGCCGCCGACCGCGATGCCGACGCCGACCGGCGTCTGCCGGCTTTGCGGCAGGAGTTCTTTGAGCGCGTCCTTGATGCTGTCGGTGGCGGCGGCGCCGTGGGGCGAGCTGACCGCATAGGTACGTCGCGTGGTTGCCAGCAGTTCGCCGCCGGCGCTGATCAACGCCGCCTCGAGCGAGCCGGGCAGCAGGTGCACCGCGGCGATCGGCTGTGCGTCGGGGGCGAACCACAGTGGCCGAGAAGGTTTGCCGCCGGCCGCGCTGCTGGGCCGGGTCGCGCCCTCGCTGAGCACGCCCTCATCCAGCAGACCCTGCACCACCGCTCCGATCGTGGCGCGGGAGAAGCCGGTGAGCCGGGCCAGGTCGGCCCGGGAGAGCGGGCCCATGTCGTACAGCGCCTGCACGATCCTGGCCCGGTTGACATTGCCGGCATTCGGCGCTGTGGCCGTTGAGTTCGCGCTTGCCGCCTGCGTCGATGACCGGTCATCGCGGCCGGGGCGCGTGGTCCGTGCCATCCGCACCTCACGCTCGGCTCTCGTCGGTTAGTTCAGCCGAACGATATACCGGCCTTGTCGCCGCCGTTTGCTTGATCGTTTTCTCCTTACTTCGGAACCATTTCCGCTCAAGTCTTGACAGAGGTTAGTACGAATACTAAACATACGTCTCAACTCTGTGATGGTAGTTCGCCTGGATGGAGGACACGTGGTCAAGGTCGGCATCGTCGGGGGCGGCATCCGCGGAAGGATGTACGCGCAATCGCTGGCGGGATATCCCGGTGCCGACGTGGTCGCGGTGTCCGATGTCAACCCGGAGCGTGCGCACCGAATTGCCGACGAGTTCGGACTCGCGGCGTTCAGTGACCACCGCGAGTTGATCCGACAGTCCACTGTGGATGCGCTTATTGTCGCGACGCCGGATTTCGCGCACCGCGACGCGGCGGTCGACGCCGCGGCGGCCGGGCTGCATCTCTTGCTGGAAAAGCCCTTGGCCACAAGCGAAGCGGACGTGCAGGCCATTGTGGACGCGGTGAAATCGGCCGGCGTGCAATGTCTGGTTGGCTTTGAGAACCGGTGGAATCCGGCGATCCGGCGGCTGCACGATCTGTCGGCCGGCGGGGTGCTGGGTGACGTGCTGACCCAGAACATCCTGCTCAGCAACACCTATTACGTCCCGCTGACGATGTTGTCCTGGGCGCAGCAGTCCTCGCCGGCCTGGTTCTTGATGAGCCACACAGTGGATGCCGC
>JBEDUI010000184.1:0-22674 GCA_040414495.1 Mycobacteriales bacterium | reverse complement strand
GGATTTACCCGGACCTGCCGGGGATGGGCCGATCCGCCGCGGACGGCTTGAATGGCAACGACGATGTGGTGCGGCTGATCGGCGAATTCATCGATCAGGTTGCCGAAGAGCCGGCGTTGTTGCTCGGGCATTCGTACGGGGCGTACGTGGCTCGTGGTGTGGCCGCGCAGCGACCGGATGTGGTGCGCGGCCTGGCGTTGCTGTGTCCGGTCGGCGAGGGTTCGCGAAATGTGCCCAAGCACACCGTGGTGCGCCAGGACGCCGATGCGTACGACGAACTCGAACCCGCGCAGCAGAAGGGCTTCGACGAATACTTTGTCGTGCGTACACCGGCGGCCGCGCGTCGTTATCGCGATTTTGTTGTGCCGGGTACGACGCTGGTTGACCAGGCTGCGCTGGGCCGTATTTTCGCGGCGTGGAAGATCGACCTCGGGTCTGCGGTCTTTACGGCGCCAACCCTGATCGCGGCCGGCCGGCGCGACTCCGCCGTTGGTTATACGGACGCAGCCGAACTGCTCGAACACTATCCACACGCGACACTCGCGATCATCGAGGATGCCGGCCACGCGCTGATCCACGAACGGCCCGACCTGCTCGCCGCGCTGCTGCGCGACTGGCTCGACCGCGCCGCCCGGTAAATCAGCCGGTCAGTTGAGTACGGCGGCTCGCACATCCGGGCGTCGAAGCATCTGCGCGCACCAAGCGAAATGGCCGTCCGAGCCGTCGGATGCGAAATAGGCGTTGGTGATAACGGCGTACGCGGCCCGGTAGAGGCCGTACCGGTCGGGATCGTGGCCGAATCGAGCGGTAAATGCCGTACTCAACGCGATTTCTGAGGCGCGGGCGTTCGGCCCGTACATATCGAAAATGCTGGCCGTGATCGCGGCGTCGAATTGTGGATCGCCGACGGTGGTGAGAAAACCAAAGTCCAGAACGCCGCTGACGTGGCCGTCCTGCACCAGAACGTTCGCCGGAATAAGGTCACCATGAATGAGAGCAGCCGGATCCGAGGGCAGTTTGCGCAGGCCGCCCGCGATGGCCGGAACGAGGGCGTCGATGTCGTCAACTTCGCGGCGCAGCAGGTCGGGCAAAATACGAAACCGTCGCTCGACCAAATCGGCCAGCGACGTCGTAAAGGCACCGTCGAACGGTCGATCACCCGGCAGAATCGGCAACGCCGTCAGACCAGGCGAGATCTCCATATGCGACAGGCCTTCCAGCGCATCCCCCAGCAGGCGCGCCGCGTCGGCGTCTGCCACCGGGGGAGCCGGAATACGGTCGGGCCGCAACGGCTGACCGTGCACCTTGCGCTCGATGGTGATGACCAGCCCGTCGTCCTCCAACAATTCCAGCACCCTGGGTAGGGCAAAGGATGCCCCGCCCAATTCCGTGCCCAATGACTGGCCGAAACGCAGCAGCGCATCGAGGTCCGCCCGGGAGCGGCCGTGCCAAATTTTCGCGACCTCCTCGGGCGAGAGGTCGACGACCGTGCCTTCCACGCCCTTGCCGAGCACATCGCCGGGTTCCCAACCGTGCCGACGTAGCAGCCGTGTCGCGTGTTCGTTCACGGCGGCTACGGTATCTGGCGTGGTGGAAACCCTTATGAGGAGGGTTTCAGCAGCCCATAGTGGCCGTCATACCGGTGGTAGAGCACACTCGCCTGCCCGTCGCCACTGTCCACAAAGAACACGAACGGCCAGCCGGCCAGCTCGAGCCGATCCCGTGCTTCGGCAACAGTGAGCCGCTGACCAGGCTGCGCGCTCACGGTAATCCGACCCGACGGATCTTCCGGCGGCGGGGCCGTGCTGGCCAGGCGGTAGCCGGTATTTCCCGACCGGTAAATCACCGATTCCAATCCGGTCTCGGCGTCGGTGAAAAGATAAAAGTCGTAATCCATCATGTCCATGTCGGCGGCCGCGTCTTGACGCGATTCAGGGCTCAGCGCCAACGACTTTTCCCGTACGATCTGCCGTTCCTCGGCCGGCCTCGGGTAGTACGTGGGGCGGTGCGTCGGCTCATGGCCGTGCCACCATTCGTGTTCGTCCTCGGTTTTCGCTGATCCCTCCCGGCTGGTCGCCGGGTGCCGACGGGCCAACCGATCGAGTTGGTGCGCCAACCGCTTGTGCGCCAGATCTATGGCCTCGGTCATCGTCGCCGCCGAGACGTGCGCCCGTACCAAACGGCCATGCAGATCGAGATTCGCCTGTACCGTGGCCGGCCGCTCGTTGCCCGGGTCGGCCGACTGGGTCAGCCTGGCGCGCGCGAATTCGATCGGTTCGTGGGCCCGACTGGCGAGCGACGCGATTCGGGTTTGGGCGTATTCGGCCATGTCGGGCGGCACGGGGCCATGAACGGCCACGGCCACATTGGGCTCCTGCCAATTCGTACGCTCCCGCATTCCAGGCACTCCTCGGACTCCGTATGGCGTTCCGGTTAGTTTCGACGGTCAGCCTCCCTGAGCGTCAGGGCCGTTGTGCCTCTCTTCTCGCGGTGCCGATGGCGCACGACCAGGCGCTGATGATTGGTACGGATTTTTTCTCGCTGTCTGGTTTCGTCCACTGTGGAACGGGCAATCGGTACGTCGTATGCACCTCGGGGGAGAAAACGAGCAGCTCAGCTGCTGGTCTATCAAGGAGGCGCACATGGGTATCGAAGACAACCTGCAGGGCCTGGCCGGGAAAGGTCGGGAGCTGGCGGACGAGCTCCCGGATGGGTTGAAGGACAAGGCATCCGACCTGCTGGGGCGGTTCGACTCGGCTGACAACGAGGACAAGGCCGAGGACCAGCCCAAGGAGGACGGGCCCGCGTAAGCGGGTTTGATCGACACCACCGAGCCGGCCCGGCACAATGCCGGGCCGGCTCGTAAACCATCAGCTACTGCACACGTCGGGCACTGGTAGTCGGCCCGTCATGAGGTAATTCGTCTCCGCGGTGCGCGCGCAGTCCGAGTTGAAAAAGGCGAGGTGTCCAGCGGCGTTGGCGACGAGCAGGCCGCTGTTCTTGATTTCGCGGTGCAGGCCGTGCGCCCATTCGACGGGTGAGGACGGGTCGTATCTGGTGTTGGCCACCAGTATTGGCCGGGTACCGGTGATCCGCTGCGGCGCCCACGGATCGGCTGAGCGGGCTGGCCACTGCGAACACAGATCGGTCATCAGCCATGCCTCGGAGGTGGCTCCGGTGTGCGGGAAGTTGATCTGCTTCAGGCGGTCGGCGGCGTCGGCGTAGCCATGCAGCTGCGGCGGGAAGTCTTGGCAGCTCATGGCCGTGTACGCATCCTTGGGCTGACCGACCTCCGAGTTGTCGGCCAGCAGCGAGGCGTCGCCGGCCTGCGTCTGGGCCAGAGCCTTGCCGAGTGTCTTCCAGGTCGAGGGCACGATCGAACTGGTAGGTCCGTCCTCCAACAGGACCGGCAGCACCATCCGAATTGTGTCGGCGTTCACCGTGGTGGCGCCGCCAGCGGCGTGCGGGGCGGGGATTGGCGTCTGGGTGGCGCGAGCAAGCAGCCCGTCCCACAGCGCCGTCACGTTCTGGCCGTGCAGCGCGCATGAGGCCGCTTGCGAGCACCACCGGGCGAATTGGCCGAAGACGGTGGACAGCTCGGATGCCTGCTGGGTAAGGAAAGTACGCGCGCCGATGGCGTGGTCGATCGCGCCGTCCAGCACCATTGTCCTGATGCGGTGCGGGAACAGCCGGGCGTAATTCTGGCCGAGCAAGGTGGCCCACGAGAAGCCCAGGTAGCTGATCGTCCGCTCACCGAGCGCGGCGCGGATGACGTCCAGGTCGCGGGCCGCACTGACCGCGTCGACGTTGGCGACCAGGCCGGGCGCGGAATTCCTGACGCAGGAAGCGCCGTACGCGGCGCTCTGGTGCTCGACTGCCTCGAACTGCGCTCTGGTTCTGGGGAAGACCGCGACGTCAGTGGGTAGGGCGGCGCCGCCGCACGTCACCGCGGTGCTCGCGCCGACACCCGGCGGGTCGAAGCCAATGACGTCGAACCGCTGCTGGATCGCGGCGGGCGCCAACATCCGCCCCTGCTCGGCCATCACCTCCGCACCCGGTATGCCTGGTCCGCCCGGGACGACCACCATCGCTCCGATGCGGTGCGTGGGATCCAGGGCGGGCAGCCGGGATACGTGTAGCGAAATTGTCGGTCCATCCGGGCGCGCCCATGACAGCGGTACCTGGATATCCGCGCACTGCGCTTCGGCGGGCGCATCGGCGCAGGCGTGCCAGCTAGGCGCTGGCGTACGAGCTGTGTCCGCGTCGGCTGCGGCCGTCGATCCGAGAGCCAGTCCGACGGTCAGGCCGATTGCGGTGACGAAGGTTTTCACGTTGGAGCCTCCGGCAATGGGAAGGTGCCCCGCTGTGCCCAGCGCGGTCGCGACCAACCCTGACCCGGCTAATGGCAAATGGTCTTGTACGAATGTTCCCTGCTTCTTAAAAGCGTTTGGCCCAGGCGATCTCGTCGACCGCGAGAAAAGGCTCATGGGCCACGGTCGTTGGGGTCAGTCCGGTGAACGCCACGACATCACGATGCAGGTGGGACTGGTCGGTGTAGCCCGCATCTGCCGCGACCCGGGCGGCGTCCAGCCCGGCCGCCAGCCCGTGCACGGCATGGTCGAAGCGGACCAGCTTCGCGGCACGTTTGGGTGGTTGACCGATCTGCGCGGTGAAGCGGGACCACAGCCGTTTGCGGCTCCATCCGAGTTCGGTCGCCAGATGGTCGATACGGATCAGGCCGCGGCTGGCGACTATTCGGTTCCACACCCAGGCGATCTCGGGGTCGGCTCGGGATCCGGCCGCCATTCGCCGGGCGAGCAACGCGTCCGTTATCGCGAAGCGTTCCGCCCAGCCCGAGAGCTCGCCCAGTTGCTCGGTGATACGAGCCGCATCCCGGCCCCACAGGTCATCCAGGGGAATCACGGCGCCATCCAGATCGACCGGAGAGGTGCCCAGAATCGCGCGGGCTATCACGGGCGAGAGACGCACCTGGACGCACTCGAAGTTGTCGGCCCGCTGTAACCGGACCTGTCCAAACGCCGGCCCGCCGACGAGACTTCCCCGCTGTTGCCGGCCGGTCGCGTCATCGACGGTGATCGAGCCGGACCCGAATACCAGCGCCAGCGTCACGGCTGGATGCGGGATCAGCCGCAGGCCGGCCGGAGTCAGGCCGCGGTCACGAAACCCGGCCATGGTGACGCCGGGCACCCGACTCGGTCGCGTCGGAGGTGCTACGTCCCACAGAGCCGCAGGGCTAGCGCTGCGCACAATCCACATGCTGCCATGCGTTACGAATCGCGGAAGCACATTTGAATGGTCTGGTTGGTCAAGACGATGCCACGATGATGTTGTGAATTCGGTGACCGTCCAGGAATATATCGACCTTCGAGCGTCGGTCGGATGGCTGTCGCCTCCGCCAGATGCCGTCGCTCGCGCGCTCGGTCAGTCGCTCGGTCTGGCCACCGAACGCGATGACGGCGGTGCGCTGGTCGGTCTCGCGCGAGCTGTCGGCGATGGGATCTACGTCTTGGTTGTCGATGTAATCGTCGATCCGAGCGCTCAACGACAAGGACTGGGCGCTTCTCTGGTACGCGCACTGCTGGAGCAGGAGCGGGTCAAGCGTGGTGCCCACGTCGCGCTCTTCGCCGCGCCCGACGTTGTTGGGTTTTACGAGCAGCTTGGTTTCGAACGGCAGGACGGGTCGTACCTGCGTCATTAAATCTCGTTATGCCTCAGCTCAAGTGGCGTTGAAAGAATTCGATCGTACGGTCGGTGACATTGTCCCAGATTTCGCCGCCATAGGGCAGATCCGGCTGGTCGCGTAGGTTGTGGTGGCCGCCTTCGATCGGCATGAAGATTGTGGCCGCGCCGGCGTTTTCAAGGGCGTGATGGAGGCGTTCGCTTTGGTCGAAGGGGACCGTTTCGTCGTGGGTACCGTGGATGATGAGGAATGGTGGGGCGCTGGGGCTGACGTGGTGGATCGGGCTGGCGGATCGCATGAGGTCTTCGCGTTCGCGCAGCCGGCCGCCGAATAGCTGGGTGAATGCGTCGCCCGGCTGCAGATCCCGGCACAATCGGGCTGGAATAGCGGGCGGTGGGCGATTGGTATCGAGGTTGAGACTGAGAAAGTCAGAGTTCGCGCTGATTGCTACACAGGCCTGTACGGCGCTGGAGTAGTCGGGCGAGCCGCTATCGCCTTCCAACTCGGGATTATCACCGGTGAGCGCGGCCAGCGCGGCGAGGTGACCACCGGCGGAATCACCCATGATGCCGATCCGGTCCGGATCGATGGGATAGTCGCCCACATGTGCACGGAGCCAGCGAATGGCCGCCTTGACGTCGTAAATCTGAGCCGGAAATGGTTCTTGCCAGCTTAGGCGGACCGATATCGCGGCAGCCAGAAATCCCGCCGCGGCGAGGAATCGGATGCCGGTGCGGCTGACCGAATAGCCGGCGCGATTCTCCTCGACCCAGCCAGGTCCGGTCACCCGGATCACCGTCGGCATCGGCCGTTCCGGTAATGGTGCTGGTCCAAGCAGATCGAGTGTCAGTGGGGGCCGACCGTACTGAATTCCGGCAATGCTGGTCAGCGGCTCGGGTTGGTGATGCGGTGGCATGACTTTGTCCTTTCGCGTTTCTATTGATGGTTAGCCGCCACCGTGCGTTCAGACCAGAGAGCGCGGCCGGTACCGGCCACAAAGCGATGGGACAGATCGATAGTCGCTGTTAGCATTTCGGTTTTGTGTGCGTATCAGACGTCGGTTTGGCGATGATGATCGCCGAGATCGCTCCCGGCGCCGCGGTACGGCGGGTGCGGCCTATTCGCGGCGGTTTGGCTTCCGCCACGTTTGCCATCGGCACCAGCGTGGGCGAACATGTCTTGAAGGTTTTCCGGCCGCACAGACGGGCGGAGGCGCCTCTTGAGTGGGATCGTCTCACTTTCGCCCAACGGGTTGCCGAAATTCCAGTGCCCGAGCCAATTGCGCTGGATGCTGAAGGGCGTTGGTTCACAGCTCCGGCGTTGGTCATGTCCCGACTGCCGGGTCGGGCTGAGGTCGCCCCGGCCGATCTTGACGGCTGGCTCCGCCAACTCGCGCATGCACTCGCCGCTATTCACGCGACCGACACCGCCGCCGCCACAGGGCCATTGGTGGGCAGTCCGCCCCTCGGTCATTGGGATATCGGTGATTGGGAACGCCTGCCCATCGCGCCTTCACCACTGGCCGATCGATGTATTGCGGCGATTCATAATCATCGCCTCACTCCGGACCGTAATCCCGTGTTCGTGCACGGCGACTTTCATCCGGGCAACATTCTGTGGAATCAGGGCACGCTGAGCGGTGTCGTCGATTGGAGCGCGGCCCGGGTCGGTTCGCGCTGGTTCGAATTCGCCCAATGTCGAGCTGGAATTGCGTTGCTATTTGGGATGTCCGCCGTGCGGCGTCTGACCCGGCATTATCTCGACGTCGCTGCGTCAAAGCCGGTCGATCTTCCCGTATTCGACCTGATGGCTGGACTTGTGGCCCGGCAGTTGGGTGCCAAGCAATGGCTCGGGTCGTACCGACATCAAGGATGTATCGATTCCCCGCGACAATTCGCCGCCCGTATGCCGCCGTTCTTACGCCAGGCGCTGGCCGAGCTCGGGGCATAGCTCAAATGTGACCGCATTCGCCAATTCGGGCCGAGGCTACTCCTCTACCGACCTTCATGTTGATCATGAAGTTCCCTACGCAAACCTCGGCGTGTCGTCGGCGTGTTGCGCAGGCGACTTCATTGATCAACAAGAATTGACTTGGCGTAAGCCGCCCGACCGTACCCGCAATAACCCGATGCGTTGTTGGCGGCTGTTGCGGTAACTTGCCCGGATGCCCGCAACAGCAGCGATCCTGCCGGACTGGTTGGATCAGGTCAGCACCACCGTCGCGGCGTCGATTGGTTCCGGCGGCTGGCACGGCGAGCTGTTGCGGCAGTGGGGATCCTCGGAGGTCTGGCGGATCCGTTCGGATTCCGGTGCCAGCGTGATCGTCAAACGCGGCCAGCACGCAATGGCCCGTGAGGCCGATGTGTACGCCGATCTCGTCATTCCGATGGGGCTGCCCGCCCCTGAATTGCTGGGGTCGCGTAAAGACCGGGACGCGGTGGTCCTGGTGCTACGCGACGTCGGTGCTGAGACGCTCGAACAGCGACCGTCGGTGGCCGGCTGCCGGCAAGCGGTCCGGCTGTTGGCGGAGCTACGTACCCGGCCCGCGCCAGCGCGCTTTAGGCGATCACCGGAGTCCTTTGTGGACGCCGTACCGGTGGTCGCCCGCGGTCTGCGCCGACTGCGCCCCGACCTGCCGCAGATCCCCGATGCGCTCGAGCGGAGAGTCGCCGAAATAATGGCCTGGTTGCACGCCAACGTGGCCGAAACCGTTGTCCACGGCGATTTTGAATGCAAGAACCTGGTTATCGACGGGTCCACGCTGTGGCTGATCGACTGGCCGACCGCGTGCGTGAGTCCGCATCTGGCCGATTTGTACAGCCTGTCGCGCACCGTAGCATCCCAGGGAATTCAGCGGAACGATCTGCTGGCGTGGTATGCGGCCGATCAAGGAGTTGTGGTCGACGAATTCCTGCAACGGCAATTCGATATCGGCGGGCTGTGCTGGACGTTGGACGCGCTGCGTTGGATCGTCGAGGAGGGCGTGCGCACCGTGCCGGAGTCGATCCGGTGGCTGGACGATCTGGTCGGCGAATTGCACTCAGTGACCGGAGCCATTCGATGAGGCTGCTTGTGCTCGGCGGGACGAAATTCCTCGGCCGCCAGGTTGTGCAGACGGCGCTGGAATTCGGCCACGACGTCACCGTATTCAACCGTGGTCGGACCGCTCCGGGCCTGTTCGGTGGTGTACGGGAGCTTGTCGGCGATCGCAGCACCGGTGATCTGGCCGCCCTGAACGGCGGTGAATGGGACGGTGCCGTCGACTTCTCCGGAATGATGCCCAGTCAGGTCCGCGATATAGCGCGGGTGTTGGATGGCCGGGTCGGGCATTACGTATTCATGTCGACGATCGGGGTGTACGCCCGTCACGATCTGCCGGGCATGACCGAATCGGCGCCGTTGCTGACGTGGGTACCGGATACGCCCGAGATGTGGAGCATGCAGAATTACGGGCCGTTCAAAACCGGGTGTGAGCAGGTCGCCGCCGCCGAATTTCCCGGACGGTCGAGTCACGTTCGAAGCGGCTTTATCATCGGGCCGCACGGTTACGACATGGGCAATTGGGGCGAGCGTCTGGCGGCCGGTAAGGACATCAGCTGTTCGTTGCGGCCCGGCCACCCGATTCAGGTGGTGGATTCGCGGGACCTTGCCGAATTCATGCTGCGGCTGATCGAGTCCGGTGTGGACGGTCCGATGAACGTGGTTGGGTCGTCGATAACCGTGCGAGAGTTGGCCGAGGCGTGGGTCGGTTGTGTGCCCGGGACGCGGTTGCGGTGGGGGAGTGACGGCGAAACCCTCGGCTTGTCCGGCGATCCCAACGATGAAGGCACATTCCAGATCTCCAATGCCCGGGCGTTGGCCGCCGGTCTGCGGTTGCGGCCAATGCAGGAGACGGCACACGACTACATTGAATGGATCCGCGCCGGCGGCACGCCACCGCCACCGCCGCATTAGGGCGAGGATTTAACCAACACGTCCTAAGGGTCGTTCGGGCCAGGTGCGTTCCAGCCGACGCCCGACGAGGATTGTCAGCGGGCGCGTTGAATTCAGCACTGTGACCGCCCACCTCGTCCAACGCCCGCGCCCG
Source organism: Mycobacteriales bacterium (assembly GCA_040414495.1). GTDB lineage: Bacteria > Actinomycetota > Actinomycetes > Mycobacteriales > QHCD01 > DATAVB01. The sequence goes on along the minus strand of JBEDUI010000184.1, from coordinate 12,886 downwards.
CTGCCCGGCATCGGGCCAGCCCCTTTACCGGACTTAGACCTCGCGGCCTGTGACGCCAGATCCAGCGCCGTCACGGACCATGGCGCGGTCTCAGATGGGGATCCGCCAGTGAGAATGGGGCTCGGACTTCTGACCGGCACTGGTGTGTGAATTTCCTCGACCAGTTGCGTTCGTTGACGAGACGCCGCAACCCTAGTCGATGCGGGCGTCTGGAAGCCGGGCCAGCAGCTCGGCCATTGTGTCGTCCGGCGTTTGCTCGGAGGTATCCAGCCACAGGCCAATGCGCGGGGTATCACGCCACAGGTAGGGAGCCAGGGAATCTACTGTCCAATTCTCGCCATAGCCGGTCTTGTTCCGCAGGCGTTCGCGCTCCTGGACAACATCTGTACGTGGAGCCAGCACGAGGAGGTACTTCTGCGTGGTGAGCAGCGACGCCATATACGGCTTGACGTCTTCGGCCAGAATGACGTCCTGGACGACAGCGACGAACCCGGCCGCGGCGTAGGCGTCAGCGGTTCGAGCCGAAAGCTCATAACGCAGTTGTAACTGGGCCGTGGCCTCGACGGTCGCCGGCTCGGTCATCTCCGCCCGGCCACCAACGACCATGCGACGGAATGAGTCCCGCGCACATGGACCGAGCGTGGCAGCCGCTCGGCTAGCTTCTGGGCGATCGTTGACTTGCCGGCCGCCATCAGACCTGTAACGACGACGACGGCGGGCGGCTCAAGTGGCATGGACCCATTGTGTCGGCAGGCCCGTTGCCGAGCCCAACCATTTGTGGAGCGGGATGGACGGGTCCCGACAAGGATCCGGTACCGCTCTCATCGGCCCCCTAATAACGCTCAACGGGCGCCGGTATGAAGGCGTTGCCATGCGAATACGGCGAGGGCGTCACGGAATATGCCACGGCCCGCAGTGAACATACCGCCTCCGACCGGACCTGAATATCTGTTGTGGTCGGTATAGACATTCGGTGATCGCTTCGGTAGTGTTCTCGCCGTCGACACAGCAGGCTAAGAAAGAAGCCGACGCGGACAGCCACCGACTGTCCACCGCAATCGAGCACCATCGCAATACCCGTAACACCGAGAAAGAAAGGAGTGGATTACCTCATCGGATCGCCCGGGCCCGGTCGAATTCTTGACCGGCGGGTACCCGCAGTCCCAGCGCGAAAGGAGGGCCTTCGGTTACGCATCTAGCGATCCCCGCATCGCCTGCCCCATCGGGGGTGGCTTGCGGAGCAGAACACCGGCCGCAGCGTCGGTGCAGATAAGGAATCCATTCCACCCTGGGCCCCGGTGCTTCGGCACCGGGGCCCCTTTCACATGAGAGGACCGCCCTTGACTCCACACCCGCACACCGACCCACCACACACACGACCTGCCAGCGACACCGACCCGGCACCAATCCCCGACCCCAGATCCGATCCGGCGCCCGGCCCGGCTGCCTTCGATGACGAGGACTACCCCGCCTACACCATGGGCCGGGCAGCAGAAATGCTCGGCACCACACCCAACTTCCTACGCAGCCTCGATGACGCCAAACTCCTGTCCCCGCAACGCTCGGCCGGCGGACACCGCCGCTACTCCCGCTACCAACTCCGCCTCGCCGCCCGCGCCCGCGCACTCCTAGATACCGGCATCCCCCTAGAAGCGGCCTGCCGGATCATCATCCTCGAAGACCAACTCGCCGAAGCCCACCGCATCAACGCCCAACTCCGCGGCCACACCACCAACACCAGGGACAATCCCGAATAAACCGCCGGACCGACAATCCCCGCCACAAGCAATAGTCACCCCCACCGGCGCAACAGTCCGGTCACGCCAATTCCACAAAGCCCAGACGCCGCGACGCGGCACGCACGCTCCCCTTCCGGAAATACTGATTTCCGGAAGTTGGGGCGTCTCACAGCAGGATGCCCTGGCGGACGGGCTTGAGACGCTGCACCCATCTCAACCTGCAGCGCTGCGATCGGGTGACAATGGCGCACGGGCTCGAGGCGCGCGTACCGTTCCTGTCCGTCGGCCTAATCGCGGTCGCGCAGCGCATTCCGCAGGAGTGGAAGCTCCTCGGCGAGGATGGGCACGACCGCGGTAACGAGAAAGCGATCCTGCGCGAGGCGTTCCGCGGCTGGGTCCCGTCGGAGATTCTCTGGCGGCGCAAGGAGCAGTTCGGCGACGGCTCGGGGAACGCCGACGTCATGACCCGCCAGGCCGAGCATCTCGTCCCGGACCTCGACTGGGCGGCGATACGCATCCCGGGGGTGCCGCGGGCGCGCAGCCGCGAGGAGCTGGGCTACCAGCGTATCTTCGCCGACCACCTCGGTGGGATCCTGGCCGAGCAGGTGCTTGGTCGTTTCGCCACCGCCTGACCCGGCTTTTTTCGTGATTTTCATCCGCCCGCAATAGGCGAGCCTCACCCTGTGCGTTATGCAGCTCGCACGTCCACGGCCTGTTGTCGCCACACCTGCCCCGACGCGGTTGTCGGCCGGCCAGATCGCGCAGTTGGTCGGCACCGGCGAGCTGACCGCCGAAGAAGTCGCGACGGCCCACCTGGACCACATCGCCGCCGTCGATCCCACGGTGCACGCGCTCGTCCAGGTGGATGGGGCGCGAGCATTGGCCGCCGCCCGGCGGGTCGATCGGCGGCGCCTTCGCGGCCTGCGGTGCGGCCCATTGGCGGGCGTTCCGTTCGTGGTCAAGGACAACCTCGACGTACGCGGGCAGACGACCTCAGCCGGGTCGCGGGCGCACGCGGGTGTCGTGGCACTGCGCAACTCGGTTGTGGTGAACCGACTGGCCGGCGCCGGAGCCGTGTTGCTGGGCCGGGCGAACATGGACGAGCTGGCGATGGGCGCCTCCACCCAGACGTCCGCATTCGGTACGACGCACAATCCGTGGGACGTACGACGCAGCCCCGGCGGGAGCAGCGGCGGATCCGCGGCCGCCGTTTGCGCCGGGCTCGCCACGCTCTCAGTCGGCAGCGATACCGGCGGCTCGATCCGGGAGCCGGCCGCCCAGTGCGGGGTGGTCGGGATGGCCCCGTCGCCGCGGCTGGTACCGATGACCGGCCTCGTCCCGTTCGCCCGCGAGCTGGACCGGGTAGGCCCGCTCGGGCGGTCCGCCCGCGACGTCGCCGCCATGCTCGCGGTCATGTCCGGGCGCCCGGACCTCGCCACCCCGGCCGTGCCCGATGGGGGTCGGCTGCGGATCGGCATCGTGGCCGAGTTGTGTGGACCCACGAACCAGCCGGGCGTGCTTGCTCGGTTGGCGGTGGCGCGTGACGTGCTCGCCGGCATCGGTGTTGAGTTTGTGCGGGTGTCGCTGCCCGACTCGGCCAAGGCGCTCGCCGCCTACCTCGACATCACCTCGGCCGCCTGCGCTCCGTTCCTCGAGCGGTATGTCCGTACCGGGCAGGCGGGCGAGGAGGTGCTGCGACGCTGGAAGATCGGCCGGGCGCTGCTTGCCGAGAACGCCGCCGAGCTGACTGATGCACGTCGCGTGCAGCGCCGACTGGTCGCGCAGACCCGGGACGCACTGTCCCTATGCGACGTACTCCTCGCACCGACCATGCCGACCACCGCACCGCTGCTGACCACCGAACATGCCGTCGTCGCCGATCCGATGACCGCGCCCTACACCGACTGTTGGACGGTGGTGGCCAACCTGACCGGGCTGCCGGCGTTGTCCCTGCCCGCCGGGAACTCGCCCGACGACGACATGCCGGTGGGTGTGATGCTGACCGGTCAACCCGGTTCGGATGGCACGCTGCTTGCCATCGCCGCAGCGATGGAGGAACGCGCGCTGGCAGCTCGCTGATCTGGCTCTTTCGTGGGTCGATAGACATCGTCGTGGTTCCTGAGCCGACGCGACCGGGCGGACACTCGGCTGATGGGGCCGGCGGGAATCACCTTCCGCAGCTAGTGCCTCCGGCCCGTCACTGGGTCGACTCCCGCGTACACGACGACCCGCAAAGCAGCCAGCATCGTAAGCCCGGCCGCCTCACGATCGACCAGACCAGGTCCCCACGCACGATCACCCCACCGACGAAGAACGACATCGAACTCGCGACCACCGGTAGCGACCACTCCGCCTCGACCAAACCCGTCACGACAGCATGCAACGACCCGATCAGATCCACCACGGAACGCGGACCAACAATCGTCGTGCTGCTCATACCCAAAACTCTAGAACCACCCACTGACAATTCTGGCTGCAGAAGGTGCGTCCAAAAAGAATTACTACTGGTCACCGATACGTCACAATCCGCGCCGCACCAAGTTTCCCCAGCAGGACAGGCACTTCCGTGCACTACAGGCCAGTGTCATGAAATCTAGCAACGAGTGCTTATTCGGTCCTCGGTTCGGCCGGGCTGTGGCGCTGCCGACGTCGCCACAGGAGAGTGAATGCCCCGCCAATCAGTAAAGCAACAGCCGTAATTGGCAGGGAATAGCCGACGATTTTGACCAGCCAGCGGGCGGCCGTGACGAGCGCATCCCAACCCGACGCGAACGCCGAGCCCAAGCCGGCCTGGTTAGGCGTTTTCGGCGGAACATGTTTTGGCGTAGTCGACAGCCGTACGGTCAGCGTCGCGAGCGTTATTTCGTCGCCGAGCGCGCGTTGTTGCGCCTGCATTGATTCCAATTCCGATTCGCGCTGTGTGAGCTGACTTTCCAGCGATACCAGCGAAGTGATACTGCCCGAATGTGACAGAAAGCCACGCAGCCGATCGACACTCGTCTGCAGAGCGGCAGCCCGGGCGGAAATATCGGCCTTCCGCGCGGTGACATCCTCGCCGTGCACCGACCGGCTGGTTTCGCTGCCCAACGCGTCGACTTTGCTAATGATCCGGTTGAGCGTATCCGGTGGTACGCGCAGTACGAGGGTTGCCGTTCGGGTGTGGTCGCTGCTGTTCCGGTCATCGCCGTCGACACGTCCACCCACGGGCTCGGCGAGTGCGGCAATGGAATCGGCCGCGCGGTCGACGTTTCGGGTGTGAAGCGTGACCGTCGCCGTACGGACGATGTCGCGTTGCTGCAGGGGAGTGCTCGTCTTGGCCGCGCCACCCGATGCCTGTGGCGCAGCGGATGCACCGCCGGGCGCGCCCGGTCTTGCCGCGGATCCGGCCGCCGCGGCGCGCGGTTTGCCGATCGCAGCATCCGAATTGCTGCTTCGGTTTGCGCTGCAGCCGGCAATAATCAGCGCCACCAACGTAATGGCGCCGGCAATGCGGATACGAGCGGCTGTTGCTACGGGAAATGCGGTCACTGCGGCCCCTTCCAGCGGTCATCCGGCAAGACCAGACGGAGATTGCGCGAGGTTGCCACCGTGACCGGACTGTGACCGGCGTCACCGAAGACGAAACGCCCGCCGGTAGGCGCCCGGGGTCGTACCCACATAGGCCCGGAAGCGGCGCCGCAGATTGACCGCCGAGGTGAGGCCGACCCGGACCGCGATCACGTCCACCGGCAGGTCGGTCTGCTCCAGCAGCGTGCGCGCCTCGGTCACTCGACGGGACAGCAGCCAGGCACCCGGGCTGGTGCCGAGCTGTTCGTCGAACCGCCGCGCCAATGTGCGGGGTGAGACGGCCAGGTGCGCGGCCATATCGCTGACCGACAGCGGTGTCCCGAGCCGGGCTGCGGCCCAGTCGAGCAGGCCGTCCAGCGCCTCCGTGGCCGGTGGCGGCGGAGCGTACTGGGCCTGGCCGCCGTCCCGATGCGGCGGCATCACCATGTGCCGGGCGACCAGAGCGGCGTGCCCGGCCCCGTAATCCTGGCGGACGAGGTGCAGACACAGGTCGATACCCGCGCCCGCGCCGGCACTCGTGGCGACATCGCCGTGGTCCACGTACAGCACGTCCGATTCCACCTGGATCTGCGGGAATTCCCGCTGCAGCTGCGCCGCCCGGGCCCAGTGCGTGGTGGCCGACCGGCCGTCCAGCAGCCCGGTGCGGGCCAGCGCGAACACCCCGGAACAGATCGTGACCAGCCGCGCCCCACGGGCGTGGGCCCGCAGCAGCGCGCGGCATACCCGGGCCGGCAGCGGCGCCTCGACCGGTAGCCAACCCGGAATGACCACGGTGTCAGCAGACGCGAGCACCGAAAGGCCTTGCGGCACGGCCATTGCGTACCCGGCGCTCGTCGGCACCGGCCCGGGCTTTTCCGTACACACCTCGAACTCGTAGTGCTGCGGCACCCCATCCCGCGCCGTGCCGAAGACCTCGGCCGCGCACCCGAGCTCGAATGTCGACTGCACCGGCCGTACCAACGCCACCACACGATGCATGGCAGAAAAGTACCCCACAATGTCTTTGTGGACACTGGCCGGTCCCGGACCGCGCCCGGCACTATGACTGACATGCACCCCGAAATCCTCGAGCAGCAGGGTTACACCTCCATTTCGGTCACGGAATCCCCGGTCCGCGAGGTCTTTCCTGGAATCCGGGTACGTCCATTGTGGACGAGTCCGGATGGCGCCAAGGCCGCCGTTCTGGAGATGGACCCGGGTTCTTCGTGGCCGCGCCGGGATATTCATGAGCCGGGCTCGGAAGAAGTTTATGTGGTGGCGGGCGTATTCAATGATGGCGCGCGCGATTATCCGGCCGGAACGTTTCTGCACGCGCCGGCCGGCTCGTGGCATGTTCCGGCTACCACGACCGGTTGCACGCTTTTCCTGTTTTATCCGGAGGGTTAAGGCTCACCGTCGGAGCGCGGTTTCTTGTTCCATACGCGACAGCTTTTCTGGATTGCGTACCGCGTAAAGCCCGGCGATGAGGCCGTTGTCGATGCGCAGGGCCAGGACGGTGTCGATCTCGCCGTCCAATCGAAGAATCAGGGCCGGGTAGCCGTTCACCTGAGCCAACTCCAGTTTTGTCGCCGCGAGATTAGTCATGGACGCGGCCAGTAGGCCAGCCACCCGACGGGCTCCGACGATCGGCCGCAGCACGGCGTGTACGACACCGCCACCGTCGCCGAGGAAAACGACATCGGGCGCGAGAATGTCGAGCAAATGTTGCAGGTCACCGGTTTCCACCGCCCGCTGGAATGCCGCGAGGGCGTCGCGGGTCTGGGCCGCGGAAACGACCCCGCGCGGTCGACGGGCCGCTACATGTTGCCGCGCCCGGTGCGCGATTTGCCGTACCGCGGCCGGACTTTTGTCGACCGCTTCGGCGATTTCGTCGTAGGTGAGGTCGAATACCTCGCGCAGTACGAAAACGGCGCGCTCGGTCGGCGTGAGCGTCTCCAACACCAGCAGCATCGCCATCGACACACTGTCGGCCAACTCGACATCCTCAGCCACATCGGGCGCGGTGAGCAACGGCTCAGGCAGCCACGGGCCGACGTACGACTCCTTGCGCCGGCCCAGCGTCCGTAGCCGAAGGAGCGCCTGGCGGGTGGCGATCCGGACCAGGTACGCCCGCTGATTCTGTACGGCGTCAAGATCGACGCCGGCCCACCGCAGCCACGTTTCCTGCAGCACATCCTCAGCGTCGGCGGCTGACCCGAGCATTTCGTAGGCGACCGTGAACAGCAGGTTGCGGTGGGCGAGGAACGCCTCGGTGGCTGGGTCCGGGGTCATGCTGCGGGCTCCTCTTCGGTCGCGAGTACTCATCCACCAGACACCGGAGCCGACCGTTATGTGACATCGGGTTGTTGTCACACGGACCGGGTCGCCGGCATCTCGTGGTTGTCAACCACACCAGAACGAGTGAGGACGAATCATGGAACCCCGTATCGACCTGATGACCAACCAGATCGGCGCACGGATCAGCAAGCGGATGTACAACGTCGGGCTGGCCATCGAGCAGGCGCCGCTGCCAAAAACGATCCGCGAACTGGTGAGTCTGCGCATCAGCCAGATCAACGGCTGCGGCTGGTGCGTCGACATCCACACCAAGGAGGCTGCGGCCGCCGGGGAAACCCCGGTCCGGATCAATCTGGTCGCCGCCTGGCGCCACAGCACCGTGTTTACCGAGGCTGAACAGGCCGCGTTGGAGCTGGCCGAGGCGGGCACCCGGCTCCCCGACGCCGGTGTTTCGGACGAAATCTGGGATCGGGCGCACAAGCATTATGACGACGATCAAATCGCCGCGCTGGTCGCCTTGATCTCGATGATGAACGCGACCAACCGGCTCAGCGTAATCCTGAACTACCACGGCGGTTCGTACGAACCGGGCATGTTCAGCGCCCTGGAGAGCTGATCAGAATCCCGGTCCCGGGTCATGTGATCCGGGACCGGGGCGCGTCGTTTCAACGCAATCAGTCGATGACCGTGAATGCCAGCGGTGGGGTATTGAGGCTGCGACCGTCGGCGAGTTTCAGCGTGCAACGCAGGGCCCAGGATCCCGGCGGAATAGCGTATCCGAGTTTTGGGTCAAAGCTGGCGGTGCCGACGAGGAGCGGGATCCGGACCGTGTTGTCCGGTGGAATTGGAAAACGGATCAGTATGGCGTGCTGACCTCCGGTGTAGCTGCCGACAATCTGACCGGACGTCGGATCGATTATGTGAGCCGTGAGGTGGCCGTTGGTGTTGACGACTAATTCACCATCGCCGTTATTGGTGACATTCAATCCGTGTTTGGCCGCGTGCCCGCTGCTCACGTTTAGCGGTCCGTCGAGTTCGACGTGGATTTCGGCCGGGTTGATTGTGGGCCGCGGCTGTTCTGAACGTAATCGACTTTCGTTGAGCTGGAGTGGATACGGCAGCACCCCGACACGCAGCGCGACGAACTCGCCGAACCGTTCGTGTAGCGCCGCGGCAACGTCGGTGGCGTATGGCGCCAATCTGATCTCGACCGGCGGCCGCCGATAGCCAAGAGTAGGCATCGGATGGCCCATGAGCACGTCGCGACGCGTCTCGCGCAGACGGATCAGCTCGTGTCGTAGCTCCTCCCACGTCTGCAGATGGACCGGATCCGCGCGCTCGGTGCGAACCCATTCCGCGAGGCCGGTTTCGCGCGCGATTCGGCCGATAGCCTCAATGTCCGCCGGCGTCATGTCGATAATGGTAAATCGGATGTATCCGTCGTCATCGAATCGGATTTCGCCCAATCGGTCGCCCAGCAGTGCCCTAGCTGGATCGGCAATTAGCGATGTACGGTTCTGGATGCGGAGCCGTTGCCTGGCCGCGTCGATCGATATGCCTTTTGCCTCTGCCAGGTAGGCGACGCCTAAATCCTCTTCGTAGCGCGCAGCGCCCTTGTCGTTCGGAGTCTCGTCAGTCACCGGTTGCACCCCCGCTCGGGACGACTGGCTTTGACCGTAGTCCTTTGCCGACTTTCCGCGTAGCTTGATCAGAATGTATCCGCTGCCGCGCCGTGCAGACGCTGGATGGGCGGGCGATCTGTCGAAAGAGGACACGGGAGCATTTCGTGTCAGGGTTTAAGACCATGCACAACGCCCTGATATCTAGCAAGCTGTGGACGATGCGAGCCGCTGCAGGTTCCGCCTGACCTGTGCTGCAAACCATGGGTCATCCCGCCGGAGCGGTTTGATGGCCCACCAGAGCATCGACGACCACGCGAGAAGGATCGTTTCCAGCCGCTCAAGTGCTAGCGGGTCCCCGGTGGGAAGACCGAGCGAGCGTCGCGCGTCGGCAAGCAGCGGAACCAACCTGGAGGTCCCCTCTTTTCCAGAAAGCATCTGCGCGTAGGCGGCATCCCACGCCCAGTTGGCGGTCCGCGGTATCGGGTCGATAAGGAGAAGCGGGCCTCCTGCAACCTCCGACACGGCATTACCGAAGTGCACGTCGCCGTGGCATCGAACGCGAGGGAATTGCTCGTCCGCCCAGCTGATATCGCGATGCAGCCTGGCCAGAATGTGGTCGCCCGGGCCAGGACAGTTGGCCTTGATTGCCTCGGGCATACACCACTCGAAGAATGCGGCGTCGATCGAGTCGTATGTCATTTTGGCGATGTCCTGTGCCACCTGCTGGAAGCACGCTGTCGCGAACATCAGCTTGCGGCAGTCATGATGAGAACCGGAATCGAAATGGTGCGGTGCTCTCTGAAGGACGAGCCAACCCACGTCCACATTGCCCAAGCGCCGGCCACTTGCGTATACATGAGGCACCAGCTTCGGCGCGCGGCGCGAGACCACGGACATCCACTCAAGCTCGATGGCAGTGGCGTTCAGCTTTACGAAGACGGACTCGCCCGTGGGTGTCCAGACCGCGCGAAAGAATGTACCCACGTCGCCAGTTGCCCGCTGCTCATGCCGGATCTCGGACAGCGCCGCGAGCGAAGGGTCACGGCCAAGTTGGTCCTGAAGGAACTCAGCGACTTCAGGCGTGTCGATCAAGCGTTCGCCGTCCCACAGATCCACGCCAACCTCCCGCTCCCGCGCCGGTGCGCGGAGCCCACCGTCAACCGGAGAATCGCACCCGGATATGCGGGACTCCGGAACAGTCAGCGGTGTCGTCGAACAATATCTCCAATGCTGTGGGCATATGCGCACAATATGTCGGACCGGGTCTTATCATGGGCGGTTCCAGAGGTGCAATGTGGCCGCGGATGTGAAGCCGAGGCGTAGATAAATGCCGAGTCCGTCTGCGCTGGCGTCGAGGCAGACTGTCGTGGCGCCCCGGTGGGCGGCGGCATTGACGGCGCGGGCCGTGAGGGCAGTCGCGAGTCCGCGCCCTCGGTGCGCCGGGTCCGTGCTAACCAGGTAAATGGTCGCGTCGCTACCAACCAGCGATGCGCCGGCCGTGGCGACCACCTCGCTTTCGTTGGTCCGGGCGGCCAGCAGGACGGCGTTCGACGGCCGGCGTAGGTGCGCGATGAACTGCTCGGCGGTAAAGGATTCGGTGCTGGTCGGGTCGGCTTTCATGCAGGCCCGGGCGGCCAATTCGAGTGGTATTCCGTCCGGCGGATCACTCGGCACCCGCCGGACAGTATGAGCCGTAATTCCGGCTGGCAGCGGTGGATTTCTCACCGTCGCCGGTGCCGGCAGCAGCATCCCGATGACCGGCTCGGGGACAGGACAAAATCGCGACCGGAGGGTCTCCGCGATGCTGGAATCGCCATCCTCGCCGATGATTGCCGCGTTGTGTGGCCAGTACGTCTCCAGCAGCGAGGTAAGCAGATCGGCGTTCAGCGGCGGCTGGAGAAAGAATCGTCCGGCCGGCCGGTCCGAATCGGTCGAGGCCCATCCGAATACCCCCGGCTCATCAACCACAGCCGCCGCCTCATCCGCGGCGAAGGCGGCGATGCGGCGTCGTTGGGCCTCGACATAGTCGGCGGTATCCACGTAAACAACATAGCGCGGAAATAGCCCATCTTCAGTGCAGCAATCGGAAGCCGGTACGGACCTCGTCGCAGAACAGCTCCGGTTGCTCCCAGGCAGGCGAAATGCCCGCCTCGGTCGAGCGGTCGTGGTCGGTTTAGCGGTTGAATAACGGGCCCTCCGCGATTTCCCTTATGTGCGGGGAAATAGTGACGTTCTCCGCGGCTAATTCCACGCGGCAGGAGTCGGGTGTGCGCCTCTGCCCGTACCCAGGAGCAGCGGCACAGGCGCTGTCATGGGAGCCGCTCGCCGCGCAGGCACCAGAAAAGTACTTGACGGGACCGCAGCGTTACCTCACGCTGGGAGTCTTGCCCTATTCGGGGCGGGGCCGCACGAACCGGAGTGCGGGAATCGCGCCCCGAAGGGATTTCATCGTGCGTGCAGGGCTTCCCGACGCCCGCGGCCACCGGCGGCTGCTGGCGGCGTTGTCGATTGACGCCTTGGGCACCGGCCTCTTTCTGCCGTTCTCGATCCTCTACTTCACCGCGACAACGGACCTGGCGTTGGACCGGGTCGGCCTGGCCCTGTCGATCGCGGCGTTCGTACGTATTCCGGCCACCGCGCTCTCCGGTATGTTCTGCGACAAATTCGGCGCTCGCACTACGGTTGTTCTCTCGAACCTCTTGCAGGCGGTCGGTTTCGTCAACTACCTGCTGGTGGGTTCGTTTCCCCATCTCCTTGTTGCCGCGGTTATTGTGCAGCTCGGAAATTCGGCATTCTGGGTCGCCTACCCGGCTTTGGTGCACGACGTCGCTGACGGCGAGAGCCAGGAGCCGTGGTTCGCGCTGATTACCGCCCTGGTCAATGCCGGGCTGGCGGTCGGTGGACTCGGGGCGAGCCTGGCGGTCGCACTCGGTGGGGTGAATGGGTACAACGCGATTGTCGCGATCAACGCTTTGTCCTTTGTGGTCGCCGCGATCCTGACCTGGCTTGATCGGCCTGGTCACGTGGAACACGTCGATGCCAGCACCGAGCCGGCCGCCGAAAGCAGTTGGGCTGGTGCGTTACGGGATCGGCCGTTCCTCGGATTCGTCGTTCTCAACGTCGGTTTCGCGCTGCTCTCGCTGGCATTCGGTCTGGCCGCGCCGGTGTTCCTGGTCAAATCGGTGCATGTGCCGCAGTGGATGCCCGGCATGATTCTCGCGACCAAGGCGGTGCTGGGCGCGATTGGTGCTACGCCCGTCGTCGCCGCAATCACCGGACGCCGTCGTCATCGCAGTCTGGTCCTGTCGCAGACAATTATCGGCGTCGGCTTATTCGTGTTCTTGTTGAGTGCCTACGTTCCGCTGGGAGTGAGTATCGGTCTGGCTCTCGTGGCGGTTGTTTTCGTGACGACGTGCGAGCTGATCCAGGGCGTCATCGTGCCATCTACCGTCAACGACAGCGCGTCCGCGGCGAGCCGCGGACGGTACAATTCGCTTTACCAAATGGCGTTCAGTATCGGGGATATCGTCACGCCCGCTCTCGTCACCGCCCTGCTGGCACACGGACCGGTCGTCACTTGGATGCCGCTGGTAGCGCTGGCGGCCCTCGATATTATCGGCATTATGCTGCTGGCTCGCTGGCTCCCGGCGATGAGGTACCAGATCGGGCGGGCAACTCCGG
>JBEDUI010000183.1:0-6168 GCA_040414495.1 Mycobacteriales bacterium | reverse complement strand
CCGGTGGCGTAGGGAAAACGTCCTCGCCGGAGACGTTCAACTCCTTGATCAACGATGTCGAGCAACGGATCTTCGCCGAGTTGCCTGACGAAACCTGGGTGTATCCCGGCCACGGCAACGACACGACGCTCGGCGCGGAACGCCCGCACCTGGCAGAGTGGCGCGCCCGCGGCTGGTAGGAGCCGTCCATTGATCCGTCGCCGTTGTCAGGCGCCCCAGCCGTTGTTGATCATGAAGTTCGCGACGAAATTGTCGGCGTGTCGTCGGCGTGTCGTGCAGGAAACTTCATGATCAACAACGAGTGCGGTCAAACAAACAACGGCGGCGGCGGCCAAACAAACAACGACTGCGGTCAAACTAACAACGGCTGCGGCCAAACACAGGCCGCAACCTAGCCGAATGCTGGGTCGATCGGGTGGTCGATTCCGCAGTGGCGACAGCGCCAGTGGTATTCCCGGCCGTTGTTGTCACCGTGTCGGCGCAATTCGAAATCATCGCCGCACCGCTCGCACACCGGCGGGCAGCCGTGCTTTTCGGCCTGCATTTCAGTCAGCATACGTTCGGCAAATGCGGCGCCGCGGCAGGTGATCATCACCTCGCGGAAACGGTTCTGCGACAGCGGATTCTGGCTGCCCAGCAGCACAACCGATCGGTCGACGACCACGACCTTGCGGTGTTCGACATCCGAACGAATAACCTTCGCACCGGTCTCGGCTAATCCGGCCACCCATTTCCGGTAATTGTCCCGGCGCATATTCGCATCGCTATCGGTTCGCACAAATACCCGTACGTCGACACCTCGCCCCACCGCCGCCGCGATCAACGGCGCGAACCGTTCGCTCTTACGGGCCACCCACGGCGACCACATCCACACCGAACGCTGCGCCTTGGCCAAATGTACGTCCAACGCGTCATCAAAGGAAAACTCATCGTCGACGTCGGTCACCTCGACCAGGCCACCCATAACGTCGCGTAATTCCTTCTCGACCGCCGACACCGGCCGGAATTCACCCGGCTCGGCCAGCCCGAGCAATACCCCCGCCCGGCACCGCTGCGCGCCCTTGTCCGACAACAGCCGCCGGACCGAACCCAACGGCGTTCCCCCCAACGCACCGCGGATCGCGGCCCGCTCGTTAGCGATCAGATAAAGCCTTTTGCGGGCACGGGTTATCCCGACCCCGAACAGCCTTACGCTGCCGCGTTCGAACGTTCCGCCGCGGGAGCGCGCCACGCCCAGCTGGCCGTGTCCGTCCTCAACCATGTCGAAGATCACCGAGTCGAATTCCCGCCCCTGAAAGGAATGCACGGTACCGACGGCGGCATCCAAGTTCCGGCCCGAATCCCGCAGCGCGGCATGCGTCGCCTCGACCTGATGCCGGAACGGGGCCAGCACACCGACATCCTCCCCGGCGCCGACGTGGTGTTCGACCAGGGCGCGGGCCAACAGCGTCCCGACCGGCCACCAACCCGCGTACCGGCCCGAGCGCTGCACCTGGTTGAGCTCGCGCAGACCGTCCACATCGATCAGTACGATTTCGGTGTCCTCCGGCGGTTTTCCGGTGACCTCGGCAATACCGTCCTCAAGAACCCCGTACACCACATCATTGGCCAGCCGCCGCAGGTTCGGCCCGAACCGGAATTGATGAATCAACGCGACACAACCGGAATTGTCCTCGACATCGCTGGCGGTACGGATTCCACAATGTGTGAATGCGTCCGGCTCAAGCCATTTCGGGACGGTGGATTTCTTGACCGACTGCACTTCGCGGGAAATAACGGGACCAAGCTGCAGGAAATCACCCAGCAGCGTGGCGGTACGGGTCGCGTGCCCGACCGCGAGCAGCACCTCGCCAACAACCGCGGCGCCTGCTTCGTCGACCAGTACGACATCAAATTGCTGCCGCGCCACAGCGGAATGCAGCCGGGCACGGGCCAGAGTTGTGGCAACGACCTTCGCCTGCGCCACGATCTCGGCCTCGGCGTCCCGGCGCAACCGCAGCACGCGCGAGGTCATATCGCGCAACCGTTCCTCCAGCCGCGCGCGATCGCGGTCACCATTGCTGGTACGGAGCAGCAATTCCTGCCGCTGGGCGTATTTTCCCGGAAGATCGTCGTGTTCTGCCTCCGCTACGAGGGCGCGATCGGATTCGCTGGCGCCCTCGCGTTCTTCCAACCGCGTGCATTCGGCCTCGAGTTTGTGCAGGTGGCGGGAAGCCTCGGCAAAGCTGTTCTCGGCGGTGCTCACCCGACCACGTTCCCGGGCCAGCTGCCGGTCGAGTTGGGCCAGGTGGTCGTCGGTGATCGGTGCCGCCGCCGTACGGCACTGCGTGATGATCGGCTCCAGGCTCTCGTGCTGAGAATCGGCGTGCTGCTGGGCTTTGCGCACCGCGTCGCGGGCCTGATCGAGTTCGCGACGGGCCCGCCTTTTCTTCAGCAGGCCGCGACCCACCGAGGTCAGCGCGAATTCCAGCTGCTCGACGTTGGCCCGGTCGACCTTGAGTTGCTGGTCGAGGTCGGTCAGTTGCGCGGTCAGGTCCCGGGCCCGCTTGAGCTGCTGGCGGTCGGCGTCGAGCCGGGCCAATTGGTCGTGCACGTGCCGCAGATCGAGCTTGGCCAGGGCGAGTTGCTGCACCGCCTGTTGCCGGACCGAGCTGGCGGCGCCTAATTCGGCCTGCTTGTCCTCGAGTTCACGTTCATGGTCAATACGCTCGTGGGCCGCCACGTAATTGTCGTGGTCATAATCAGCCAATGCGGGCTCGAGCGCGGCCAGCTGACTCTCGGCGTTGTCGCGTTCGAAAATCTCCTCCTGAATCTGCCGTAATTGCTTTTCCACCTCCGCATTGGCGCGAGCCGCGAGCCGGCTCAACTGAACGTCATCATCATGAGCCAGGTGTGGTGCACCGACCCGAATAACGGTTCCGGGTTCAGCCACCAGATGATTTCGGATTTCGCTCAGCGCATTGTCAACGGCGACGTCGGCGGTCGAAACCAGCAGCACCCGCTTGCCCTCGCCGACCAGATCGGCAATCGCCTGGGCCAGCACCCGGGTTTTGCCAGTGCCCGGTGGCCCCCAGACGGCATGCAGCCCGGGTTCGACGCAGGCCCGGTACGCCTCTCGTTGGGCCGGCAGCAGACCCGGCGGATAGTCACGCATCGCCCGTTCCGGCAACGGATCCAGCGTTCGGGCGGCGAGCTTGTCGGCCAGCGGCGCAGTGTCCAACGCGGCAATACCCTCGCCCAGTCGGCGCCACAGATGCTGTGGGCTCAGCCTTACGGCCCACAGGATCCGGCACCGCTCCGGCAGCACACCGGCGGTCTGGACGCGCCACACTCCGTCCACCAGCTGACTGCGTTCCACGCCGAGCACCAAGCCGCGATCCGGCCCGTCCTGGTCGGCGAAACACAGCTGATCGAAGCTGTCGGCGGACGGGATGCCCTCGCCCTCGCGCAGATCCAGGGCGTACCAGCCCGGCTCGGGCAGCGGCGTCACCTGACCCAACCGGTGCCATCCACCCGCGCCACCCGGTGCGTGTTTCAGGACTTCATCGACTGCATCGAGTACTTCACGTCGCCAGCTGTCCTTGCGTCCCCCTGGGACCACTACGTCCACAAAGCAAGTAAACCAAGAGTGACCGACTGATCACAGCAAGCTTTGAAAACTTACGTACAGATCTTCGGGTCGACACGTGGACCGGCAGCGTAGCCTGCACCGGTATGCGGATAGTCATCGCCGGTGGGCACGGGAAAATCGCGCAGCTGCTGGGGAAAGCCTTGGTGCAGCGCGGGGACAGCGTAGTCGGGATCGTACGAAATCCTGACCACGTCGCGGATCTGGCCGAACTCGGCATGGAGGCCGCGGTGGCTGACATGGAGTCGAGTTCTGTGACCGCGATCGCCGACATCGTCGATGGTGCCGATGCGGTTGTCTTTTCCGCCGGCGCCGGCCCGGGTAGCGGCGCGGCCCGCAAGGACACCGTCGACCGGGCCGCGGCGCTGCTGCTGGCGCAGGCGGCCCTGCGGGTTGGCGTGCACCGATACCTGCTTGTCTCGTCAATGGGCGTGGAATCGGTCCGGAACGGCGCCACCCCGCCGGGCGTGGACGAGGTCTTCGTGGCCTATCTACGGGCCAAACTCGCGGCCGAAGTGGAATTGCTGGCACGTGACAACCTCGATGTCACGGTGCTACGGCCCGGCGGGCTGACCGACGAACCGGGCACCGGGCGGGTATGGCTGGCACCCAGTGTCGAGCGCGGCCGGGTGCCGCGGGCCGACGTCGCCGCCGTCCTGATCGGCTTGCTGGAGCGCCACCCGGCGACCCGGATACTGGAACTGGTCGGCGGCGATACTCCGGTGGCCGAAGCGCTCGCCGCAGTGTCCTAAGTGGACTGACCGCATAGTTCAGTCGGCAGCGGAGAGCGCGGCTTCATCGGCGGAGAAATCCCGGTCCCATTCGGGCGGCGGATTCTCCATATGCCAACGCACCGCCCGTTCCAGCGACGCCGTTTCCCGCCATCCCAGCAGCTCACCCGCCTTGCCCGCATCCATCATCAGATGTTGGCTGATATCACCGGTCAGCTGCATATCCGCCGGCAACGCGGTCGACGGGACTGGCACCAATTCGGCCGACGAACCGGCGATATCGAGAATCTGCTGGGCGAAAAGGCGATACGGCGCGGTGGTCCGTTCACAAATGTTGAACACCTCGCCGGTCACGTCCCGATCCAGCACGGCCAGTACGGCCGCGGCCACGTCACCGACATATACCTTGCTGAACAGAAACAGCCCCGGGCCGACCGGAATTCGGTCCCGGCCGCCGCGCACCCGACGCAGAATGAACTCGAACCGGCGCTGATTGTCGTACTCGCCGTACACGGCGGCCAGCCGCAGCACGCTGCCGCCCCGGGCCAGATAATGCTTTTCGATGCCGATGTTGTCGTTATTCGGTCCGTCGAGAAACCGGTCGGAACGCAGCGGCGCGCCCTCACTGAGCGGTACCGCGTCGGTCTGCCGCCCGGTGTGCAGCGCCTCATACGCGCGGTAGACGTCGCCGCTGGAGATCGCGACCAGCGCCGGCCCAGGGGGTATCGCCTCCAGCGCGCGGATCGCATCGGTCTCGTTCCGCCCGGAAACGTCCACGACCGCGTCCGGGCCGAATTCCGCGATCCGGTCGCGCACGCTGGGCAGGTCGGCCCGGTCGATATGCAGGTGCTGGGCCGGCGGGAGGTCGGCCGGCTCGGTCTCGCCTCGGTGACATAGCAGTACGTCATCACCGCGGGCCGCCAGCGCGGCGACCACGGCCCGTCCGATAAAGCGCGTACCACCGAGAATCAGGACCCGCATTCGTTCCCCTGTTCCACAACGGCTATGGAGTTCAGAAGCTGATACGGCGACGCGGGCGGCGAGCTCACCGCCCGCGTCACTGATCTCTAGGGCTGTGCGCGGATCTTCCACAGCACCGGCCCTAGCCGTTACGGGACCGCTGCCACAGATCGATGCCGGCGTCGACCGCGTGCTTGTCGATCTCGGCCAACTCGTCCGCGCTGAACTCCAGCCGCTCCAGCGAGCCGAGGTTGTCCTCCAACTGCTTCACGCTGGACGCCCCGATCAGCACGCTGGTGACCCGCTGGTCGCGCAGCGCCCAGGCGAGCGCGAACTGGGCCAGGCTCTGACCGCGCCGGCCGGCCATCTCGTTCAACGCGCGGACGTGCGTCAACGCCTTGTCGGTCAGCAGGTCAGGCGAGAGCGATTTCCCTTGCGCCGCACGGGAATCAGCCGGAATTCCGTTCAAGTACCGGTCGGTCAGCATGCCCTGGGCCAATGGCGAGAACGCGATGCAGCCGGCGCCGACCTCCTCCAGCGTGTCGAGCAGCCCGCCCTCGATCCAGCGGTTGAGCATCGAGTACGAGGGCTGGTGAATCAGCAACGGCGTACCAAGGTCCTTGAGGATCGCGGCGGCCTCGGCGGTGCGCTCCGGCGAGTACGACGAAATGCCGGCGTAAAGCGCCTTTCCTTGCCGTACCGCCGAATCCAGCGCACCCATAGTCTCCTCGAGCGGAGTCTCGGGATCGAAGCGGTGCGAGTAGAAGATGTCGACGTAATCCACGCCCATCCGGCCCAGGCTCTGGTCCAGGCTGGCCAGCAGGTACTTACGCGAACCCCACTCGCCGT
>JBEDUI010000182.1:0-27332 GCA_040414495.1 Mycobacteriales bacterium | reverse complement strand
TGCGGGCAGCTGGAGATGGCCTTGGCCGGTCATCCGGTGTCCGCCGCTGGCACTCGGACGAACGATCAGCGCGCCAGCGGCCTCGTCGATACTCAATCGATCGCCGGCAGTCCACCCAAGGCCCTGGAAGATCGCTGCGTCGGCGACGCGGCCGTGGCAGTCCATCGCGGCCAGCCCATACAAGATGGGCGCGGTGCGTCGGGTCGGTACCACAGCGAGCGGGAGCCCGCGCTTGGCCGACAGCGACCTGGGACCTGGCGGACGGGATCCGCCGTCACGCAATGACGTCCTGGCCGGTGGGATGACCGGTGCAATCGGTGCGCCCGTCATCCTGGTACCCGCGCATGGGCCGGAACGCCCGTCGGGCACAGGCTCGGATTGCGTGTTGGAGTGCCCTTCGGCACGCTACGTAGAATGTCGCAGGAGTGCGATGAATACGTGTCCGAGGGGGGACTTGAACCCCCACGCCCGTTAATAGGGCACTAGCACCTCAAGCTAGCGCGTCTGCCATTCCGCCACTCGGACATGCGAGGGCCGTTCGGGCCGCTCGGATTGACACTGTAGCGGACGTCTCGTACTGCCTTGCGCCCAGCCGACCATCCCAGCTGACCGAACCAGGCGGTAGGACGAACGAGCCGCGGCTGGTAGGAAGAGATCATGACCCTCGAGAGCACCAGCGCACAGGACGAGGTCGTCGACCTCATCTCGGACCTGATCCGGATTGACACCACCAACACGGGCGATTCGAGCACGACCAAGGGCGAACGGGCGGCCGCTGAGTACGTCGCGGGCAAGCTCGAAGAGGTCGGGCTGCAGACCACGATGCTGGAGTCCGAACCCGGACGGGCCAACGTGGTGACCCGTATCGAGGGGTCCGACCGGTCCAGACCCGGGCTGCTGATCCACGGGCATCTGGACGTGGTGCCGGCCGAACCGGCCGAGTGGACGGTGCATCCGTTTTCCGGCGAGGTCCGCGACGGGTACGTCTGGGGCCGCGGCGCGGTCGACATGAAGGACATGGACGCGATGACGCTCGCGCTGGTCCGCGAGTGGATGCGGACCGGACGCAAGCCGCCGCGCGACATCGTCCTGGCCTTCGTCGCCGACGAGGAGCACGGCGGTCGCAAGGGCGCCCGCTGGCTGGTCGACAACCACCCCGGGCTGTTCGAGGGCTGCAGCGAGGCGATCAGCGAGGTCGGTGGCTTCAGTGTCACCGTCCGCGATGACCTACGGCTCTACCTCATCCAGACCGCCGAGAAGGGGTTGGCCTGGATGAAGCTGGTGGCCAAGGGTCGGCCCGGCCACGGCTCCATGGTGCATGAGGACAACGCGGTCACCGCGCTATGCGAGGCGGTCGCGCGGTTGGGCAAGTACGAGTTCCCGATCGTCATGACCAAGACGTTGCGCGAGTTTCTCGACGCGTTGGCCGAGGCATTCGGGATCGAATTGGACCCCGACGACATCGAGGCGACGGTGGCCCGGCTCGGCAACCTCGCCCGCATCATCGGCGCCACCCTGCGTAACACCGCCAACCCGACCATGGTCACCGCCGGCTACAAGACCAACGTCATCCCCTCGACGGCCACCGCCACAGTCGACGGCCGCTTCCTGCCCGGGCAGGAGGAGGAGTTCGAACGGCAGTTGGACGAGATTCTCGGACCGGATATCGAACGCGAATGGATCGTCCACGACCAGGCGCTGGAAACGTCGTTTGACGGTCCGTTGGTCGACGCGATGGCGGCGGCGCTGCGGGCCGAGGACGAGCACGCCCGGCCGGTGCCGTACATGATGTCGGGTGGTACGGACGCGAAATCCTTTGATCGGCTGGGCATTCGCGGTTTCGGTTTCTCCCCGCTGCTGCTTCCGCCGGACCTGGATTTCGCGGCGCTGTTCCACGGAATCGACGAGCGCGTTCCGACCGAGGCGCTGCGGTTCGGGGTGCGGGTGCTGGACCGTTTCCTGCAGGCCAGTTGAGCCGGTTCGCAGCCGGCCGCGACATCGGTAAGAACACATCGCCAGACCCGTCGGATGAGCATGCCGATCTGACAGGATGGGCCGCATGAGCGCTGTGAAGACCCTGCCGTACGGCTCCTGGCCCTCGCCGATCACGGCCGCCGACGTGGCCCGCGGGTTCCGCCGGCTCGGGGGTGCCCGCATCGTCGGCGACGAGGTGTGGTGGCTGGAGGGCCGCTCGACCGAGGGCGGTCGGCAGGTCATCGCCCGGCCCGCTAACGGTGACGTCGCCGATGTCATCGATGCGCCGTGGAACTCCCGGTCCCGGGTGCATGAATACGGCGGTGCCTCGTGGCTGGCGTTGCCCGGGCAGAGCGTGGTCTTCGCGAACTTCACCGATCAGCGGCTCTACCGGGTTGACCCGGGCGGCGCGCCGACCCCGCTCACGCCGGCGGTCGATGCCCGCTACGCCGAGCCCGTCGCCGGTCCAGAGGGCGAGCTCTGGTGTATCCGGGAGTCGCATGGCGCGGACGGGGTGATCACCCGGGACATCGTGGCGGTGCCGCTGGATGGCTCGGCCGCCGACGACCCCGACGCGATCCGGCATCTGGTCGGCGGCAGCGACTTTCTGGCCTACCCACGGCGTTCTCCCGATGGGCGCCGGCTCGCCTGGGTCGCCTGGGACCACCCGCGGATGCCGTGGGACGGGACCGAATTACGGGTCGCCGACATCGCGGCCGACGGAACGGTGGGTCAACCGCGGACGCTGCTGGGCGGCCCGACCGAGTCGGTACTGCAGCCGGAGTGGACCGGGACCGACCAGCTGTACGTGATCAGCGACCGGTCCGGCTGGTGGAATCTCTACCGCATCGACGCCGACGGCTCCGGCCTGGAGCCGTTGTGCCCGCGCGAGGAGGAGTTCGCTGGTCCACTGTGGAGTCTGGGCTCGACCTGGTACGGGCTGCTGGATGACGGACCGCTGGTCGTGCTGCACGGCACCGACGAGCAGCGACTGTCCATATTGGACCCGGCGACCGGCGAGCTGACCGAACTGGACCTGCCGTACACCGCCTTCGACGGCGTGAATACCGACGGCCGCAGCGTCGCGACGGTCGCCGCCTCGCCGACAGCTTCGCCGGCGGTCGTCCGGATCGATATCGAGTCCGGTACGGCTGATGTGCTGCGGCTGGCCGACGAGTCCGGGCTGGACCCGGCGTACCTGCCCCGGCCGGAGTCGATCACCGTCGCCGGCATGGGCGGCCGCGATGTGCACGCCCACGTCTACCCGCCAACCAACCCGGAAGCGGTGGCGCCGGCCGGCGAGCTGCCGCCGTACATCGTCGTCGTGCACGGCGGGCCGACGGCCCAGTCGCAGGCGGTGCTCAGCGCCACCAACGCCTACTTCACCAGCCGCGGCATCGGCATCATCGACGTCAACTACGGCGGTTCGACGGGCTACGGGCGGGAGTACCGTGACCGGCTGCGCGGCCAATGGGGCGTGGTCGATGTCGAGGACGCCGTCTCGGCGGTCGAATCGCTGGTCGCGAACGGTCAGGCCGATGGACGCCGGCTGGCGATCCGCGGTGGCAGCGCCGGTGGTTGGACGACGTTGGCCGCGTTGACCCGCAGCGACGCGTTTTCCGCCGGCGCATCGTATTTCGGGGTGGCCGAGCTGCTGCATTTCGTCGAGGACACGCACGATTTCGAATCCCGGTACATCGACGGTTTGATCGGGCCGCTGCCGGAGGCGCGGGACCTGTACATCGAGCGGGCCCCGTTGTCGCATGTGGACGAAGTGTCCTGCCCGGTCCTGCTGCTGCAGGGTTCCGAGGACAAGATCGTGCCGCCCTCGCAGGCCGAGATGTTCAGGGATGCCTTGAAGCGTAAGGGGATTCCGTACGCGTACCTGCTGTTCGAGGGGGAGCAGCACGGATTCCGCAAGGCCGAGAACCAGATCGCGTCGCTGGAGGCCGAGCTGTCGTTCTACGGCCAGGTGTTCGGCTTCGAGCCGCCTGGAGTTCCTACATTGGAGTTGCAGCGGAGCTAACCCAAAGGGCGTCTGCGCGCACTATCAGGTGTGGACGAGCGTGACGACGCGGCGCTGGTGTCGGCCGCCCGGCGTGGCGAGAAGGCCGCGTTCGGGGAATTGCTTGCGCGCCACCTGAGGTTGGCCGAGTCGCTGGCCCGGCGGTTTCTGGGCGACCGTGATCTGGCCCGGGACGCGGCGCAGGAAGCTGCGGTGTTGGCGTTGGTCAGCCTGGACCGGCTGGCGGCGCCGGAGCGGTTCGGTGCCTGGCTGGGCGGCATCGCACTGAATGTCGCCCGTCGATGGTCGCGTCGGGAAACCCGGATCAGCGCCGCGCCGGCCGTCGCGCTCGACCCTGGGCCCAGCCCGGAGGAGGCGGCCGAAACCGCCCTGCTGCGGGAAAAAGTGCGACTGGCGGTGGCGCAGCTGGCGCCGGGCCAACGTGACGCCGTCTATCTGTTTTATCTGTCAGGTCTTACGCACCGCGAGGTCGCCGGCGAACTCGGTATCAGCGTCGGCGCGGTGAAGGCACGACTGCACCAGGGCCGAGGCGCCCTGACCAAGCTGTTGGCAACGGAAATGGCCGGGAGGTCAACGATGAGTACCGAGGACGAGGAATTCGTACCGGTCGCCATTGAAACCGTGCTGCGTCGAGATCACGGATTACCCGAGCGGCGTAATCACGTGGTCGTATTACGTGAAATCGATGGCGAGCGGCGGCTCACGATCTGGATCGGGAAGCACGAGGCGGTTGCGTTGGCATTGACGCTGGAAAGCGAGCAGATGCCGCGGCCGATGGCGTATCAGTTCGCGCTCAGTCTCCTGGACGGGACGGGGACAACGGTCCAGGAGGTACGGATCTGCCGACTGGACGGTGCAATTTATTATGCCGTCGCGGTGCTGAACGGCCCGGACGGACTGCGGCGCGTTGATGCCCGGCCCAGCGACGTGCTGAACCTGGCCGCCCTGACTGGAGCACCGGTCAGCGTCGAATCGCGCTTGTTTCAGCCGAGCAGCGAATCCGCCTGGCCGGAAGGCTATTCGACCGGCATGGCCGAGATCATCGCGGACGAGCGGGCCAATGCGATCCCGCCCCGGCAGCGTGATTGACCGTACCGTTCGCTGGTGTCTACTCCGTCTCACGCGATGCAAAATCAAAGCGTAAACCCTTGCTACGGCCGGGATTTCCCGGCCGTAGCAACGATTCGATTCAGCTAACCGGCGCCACCTTGCGCAACTGCTCCATGAAGGTCCGGAACCATGCCGGGTGGTCCGGCCAGGCGCGACCGGTCACCAGGGGACCGTCCACAACGGACTCACCGTCGACGAATTCGGCCCCGACCGCGGCCAGATCCGGTGCCAGGGCCGGATAGGCGGCCGACCGCAGCCCGCGCAGCGTATCGGCCGCGGCCAGCAGCAGCGGACCGTGGCACAGCGCGGCGACCGGAGCCTGGGTGTGCATGAAATGCCGGACGATGCGTTGCGCGTCGGCGTCGTTGCGTATGTATTCCGGCGCCCGTCCGCCGGGAATGACGACCGCGACGTAATTAGCCGGGTCGACGTCGGCGAAAGCCAGATCAGCTTTCCATGTGTAGCCCGGCTTTTCGGTGTACGTGTCAAAACCGTCGACGAAATCGTGCACGACGAATTGCAGCTTCTTCGCCGTCGGCGCCGCGATATCGACCTCGTAGCCTTCTTCGAGCAGGCGTTGGTAGGGGTACATCACCTCGAGGGATTCGGCAGCGTCGCCGGTGAGCATCAGGACCTTGGGCATGTCGACCTCCAGAGCGGCATGGACTGCTGATTCCGAGCATCGTTCATTGGCCGACCACGCGCCAGAGATCACCGAGGTCCTTCCGAAATGCCAGGATGCTGCGTATCCGCTAGCAGTTGTTGGCGGTTCTCCTGTTAGGTGCCTTTATGGTCGGTGCGTCGACCGGGTGTACGCGAACCGTGTCTGGTGCGGGTCGACCACGAGGTGACCCGGGTGGCTTCCTTGACCGGTCCACGACACCCGCCGGTTACTCATCGCGGCCGGCCGGTGTGTTGGCGTGTGCACCGAACGCGGCCGCGTTCGGCGAAACCTGCTGTTGCAGGCCCAACCGGTTGCGGGCGGTTCGGGACTGACCGACGCGAATATCGGTCTACTGGCCGAGCAGGCCGGCTATGAACCGCTATACATCCGCTGCGCCGTACAACATCAGTACGCGAGCTGGGTGGCGAGCGAGACCCGCAGCGCCGAGCACTCGGGTATTGACGCGGTGCGGGTCAACGTGAAAGGCAGTCAAGGGAACGGATAGGCCCCGGGCCATCCGGGCAGCGCATCGCCTCGGCGGTCGCAGCCGCCCATTGAGGGATCTGGTTAGAGTACGGGGCCGGGCAGATTATGGCGGCTGCGACGACGGCGCAGCCACACCTTTCGGGTCCCGTCGGCGTGCAGCTGGAGCTTCGCGAGCTCCCATCCGCCGAACTCGGCTTGCAGGGTCAGCTGGACTGCTGTGGTGACGCGATTGGTACCCGGCGGAATCCGCACCGGCGCGTACTCGTAATCCGCTTCAACCACGGCCTCGGCAACCGTCATGTTTGCATTCTGCACCGTTAACCCCCTAGTCGTCTTCCCACCCCGGGAGGTTTACCTCGCCAGCTAGGGGCCCGTACAGCGCATACCACTTTCATACGTCCAGAAAGGACCAACGTCACATCGCCGAGAAATCGGCGATTCCGGCCGCCGTTAATCGCTATTCGGGAGCCGCTTCGGCCAGCAGCTCGGCCAGGCGGGTCCGCCGCGGCGCCGCCCCGACCCGGCGGACCGCATGCGCCACCGCCGGCCCGGCGGCGTGCACGATCGACAGGTGTCGCTGGGCCCGGGTGAACGCGGTGTAGATCAGCGGGCGGGACAGCATCCGGCCCGCCTCGGGCGGCAGTACGGTCACCACCGCCGGCCATTCTGAGCCCTGCGCCCGATGGACCGTGATCGCCCAGCCGTGCTGCAGGTCGCCGAGCGCCTTGCCCAATACCTTCGCCGGTCCGGACGCGAAGTCGACCGTGACCACTCCGGCCCCGGCCTCACTCACCACGCCGACCTCGCCGTTGGCGTAGCCGAACGGCTCGGCATCCAGGTGGTTCGCGGTGGCTACCACCCGGTCGCCGACGTCGAAGCCGCGAACGGCGCCGGGGCCGGGATTGAGCGCCGCTTTGAGCGCGCGGTTCAACGCCGCGGTGCCGGCGGGTCCACGGTGGACAGGTGTCACCACTTGTACGTCGGCCGGTGCGATCCGCAGCGCCCGCGGAATGGAGTCGGTCACCAGCTGGACGACCCGGTGCGCCGCCTCGCTCGACCCGGCGGTCGGTACAACGACCACCTCGCGGTCGGGGGAGTCCACCGACGGCAGGTCACCACCGCGTACAGCTGTGGCCAGCCGGGCGATCGCGCCGCCTTCGGCTTGCCGGTAGAGCGTGGTCAGCTCGGTTACCGGTACTGCGCCGGATTCGACGATGTCGGCCAGTACGCGACCCGGTCCGATCGAGGGCAGCTGGGCCGGGTCGCCGACGATCAGCAGGTGCGTTCCCTCGTCGCACGCGCCGGTCAGCGCCGCCGCCAGTTCCGCGTCCAGCATCGAGGTTTCGTCGACCACGACCAGGTCCGCGTCCAGTGGCCAGCTGGGGCCGCGGGTGAATTCCGGACCGAGGCCGGCCCGTACCGCCTGGGCACCGAGCAGCCGGTGCAGCGTGCTCGCGCTGGAACCGACCAGTTCCTCCAGCCGTTTGGCGGCGCGGCCCGTCGGCGCGGCCAAAGCCACGGATTTCCCTGCTGCCATGGCCATTCGGACCACGGCCGCGACCGTATGGCTCTTTCCCGTTCCCGGACCGCCGGTCAGCACGCTGACCCCGTGTTCCAACGCCGCGGCGACGGCGTGCTGCTGGCGTTCATCCAGCCCGGTGTCGGAAGTATCCGTGCTGTCGGTGAACGGTTTTGCCGAGTGCAGCAGCCGGGCCAGCGATTCGGCGCAGTGTTCCTCGGCCACCGCATACCGTTCCAACGCCAATACCGGCTCGTCGCGGCTCATCGCGGCAATGACGCCGCCGGATTGACAGGCGCCGCTGACCGCCGTTTTGACATCCCGTACGCCCATGTGTGCGATCGCCGTCGCGGTGGTCTCCACCGCGACGACGGTGTGCCCGTCGCGGCCGGCTCGGGCCAGGCTGAACGCGACCAGCGCCCGGCCCCGACGCGGGTCGTCGCGGTCGAAATCGCCGAGCGCCGCGCTGGCGCACCGGTCGGCTTCGTTCACCGAAACCTCCGGCAATGCCAGCAGCAGCCAGGGATTTTCGGCGACCGTGGTCGCTACCTCTTCGCCGAGTACGTCGACCAACCGCCCGGCGGTGCGGACCGGCAGCCCGGCGCTGACGACGAGCCGCGCGGCCTGATAAACGGGCGTGGCCTTCTCCCAGGCGTCCAGCAGTCGTTCGGCCCGGATGGCGCCAATTCCGCGTACCGCCTGTATCCGGTCGGGGGTGACGTCCTCGGCGCGGCGGATACCGGCCTCATCCAGCGCGTTGCACAGCAGGCGGCCCACCCCCGGCCAGAGCCCGGCGGCGCAGAATTCGGCGAAGACGGGATCTGGATCGGCTTTCGGCACGGCTTTCGGCACGGTAGGCCAGCCTACCGAGGTTCTCCGCCGACGACCGGCAGAAACCACAGGCGTTTCCTCGGTCGCTTGTTGTTGTGCTGACCCGCACTTAGCCCTTATTTGCAGCGAGCGTGACGGGAGGGTTGTTTTACGACCGTCGCAACGACCCTGATCTCACGCTCACGGCAATTGGGTGCTGGGGCAACCGCACTGGTATCACCGTCGCGGCAACGGGGGCGCGTGCAGCCGGCCGCAGCCGCGCTGGTGTCACGTTCGCGGCAATTGGGTGCTGGGCAACTGCACTGGTGTCACGGTCGCTGCAGTTGGGTGGTGAGTGACTGCGGTGGTGTCACGTTCGCGGCAATACGGGCATGCGACCGATTCGGATGCCCGCGCGCCAGAGTCCAACCGGAGTGAGTGCAGCGAGCGTGACAGCAGGGTTGTTTTACGACCGTCGCAACGACCCTGATCTCACGCTCGCGGCAATTGGGTGCTGGGCAACTGCACTGGTGTCACGGTCGCTGCAGTTGGGTGGTGAGTGACTGCGGTGGTGTCACGGTCGCTGCAGTTGGGTGCTGGGCAACGACCGTGGTGTCACGTTCGGTGTAATAAGGCTGCCGCTGGGTCGCGCGGGAATTATCAGCGGTCTTCGGGATATCCGGTCGGCGGGGCCGAAATGTCATCCAGCGCGGCGCGGATTTCGGTCGGCAGGCTGATGTCGTCGGCGGCCAGTGACCCCATGAGCTGGCCGACGGTCCGCGCGCCGACAATCGGGGCGACCACACCGGGCCGGTCCCGTACCCAGGCCAGCGCGACCGCCAGCGGCGAGGTGCCCAGGCCCTCGGCCGCCGTGCTCACCGCCTCCACGACCCGGGCCGCGTCGTCGGTCAGGTACGGCTCGACGAACTCGGCGAAATGCGGCGAGGCGCCCCGCGAATCCGACGGCGAACCGTGCCGGTATTTCCCGGTCAACACGCCACGACCCAACGGCGACCATGGCAGCAACCCGACGCCGGCAAACGTAGCGCCCGCGACGGTCTCGCGTTCCACGCCGCGCTGCAGCAATGAGTATTCGACCTGGTTGGACACGATCGGCACCCGGCCCGGCCAGGCCTGTTGCCAGGTCGCCGCGGCGGCGGTCTGCCAGCCACAGAAGTTCGAGACGCCGACGTAGCGGGCCCGGCCCGAGGACACCGCAACGTCCAGCGCGGCAAGGGTTTCGGCCAACGGCGTCGCCTCATCCCAAGCGTGCAGCTGCCACAGGTCGACGTAGTCGGTCCGCAGTCGGCGCAGCGAGGCGTCGAGGGCGGCCAGCAAATGCCCACGGGACGAGCCGCGGCCCATCGCGCCCGGGCCGGTACGGCCGTACGCCTTGGTCGCGACGATGACTTCGGCCCGCGGAATGACCTCGGACAGCAGCCGGCCCAGGACCCGTTCGCTGGCACCGCCGGCATAAACGTCCGCGGTGTCGATGAGGGTGCCGCCATGCTCGCGGAACGCCTGCAGTTGGGCCGTCGCGTCTTCCTCGTCGGTATCCTGGCCCCAGGTCATCGTGCCCAGGCCGAGCCGCGAGACCCGTAAGCCACTGCGGCCAAGCGCCCGCTCTTCCATCCCCGTGCCTCCCGCTATCCGAGCTGTGCCGCACAACGTATCGGTCGCGGCGCGTTCCCGGAGGTACGCCAGCACGTGTCGACGTGGCGCGTCTGTCTCATCGATAGGACAACGCGCCAGGGCGGGGGAGGTTACGTCACAACAGCCCCGTCGTGATCATGCAGAAATGGTCCGCGACACGCCGTACGGACGCGCCATTTCTGCATGATCACCGGGAGCAGAGGCGCGATTTACAGGTCGGCCAGCGAGACGATCCGCTTCTCCTCGGCCGAACGGTAGGCGCCGAGGATCATCCGCAGGACGTTGAGCCCTTCCTCCTCGGTGTTGACCGGGCGCTTGCCGTCGCGAACGCAGGCCACGAAATCGGCGATTTCGGCGGCGAATGCGTTGACCTCGGGGAATTCCACTGTGGTCGTATCGCCGCCCAATTCCTTGTGCCACAGGGTTTTGCCGTCACTCCACATGCTGCCCTTTTCCCCGACAACGGAGAATTTCTCGGTGACCGAGGCGGGTTCGTAGGCCCAACTGGTGACGATCGTGCCGACCTTGCCGTCGGCGAACCGCACCAGCACCTGGGCCGAGTCCTCGCCCTCGGAGAACGTCAGCCGGTGGGTGGAGATCATCGCCGCGACCTCGGTCGGTTCGCTGGCGGCCAGATACAGCAGCAGGTACGAGGGGTGGTAGCCGGTGTCGATCAGTTCGCCGCCACCGCTGGTCGCCTTGTGGGCGCGCCAGCCCATGCCATCCAGGCTGGTCATCTTGTTGCAGAAGCTGTCGGTGGTACGCAGTTCGTAGACTTTTCCGAGTAGGCCCTCTTCCAGCAGTTCGCGGGCCCGGGCCACCGGCGGCATGAACAGCTGATTGTGGGCGCACATCAGCGTGACGCCATTCTTGGCCACTGCGTCGCGCACCCGTTCGCCCTCAGCGGTGGTCAGACACAGCGGCTTTTCACACAGAATGTGTTTACCGGCCGAGGCCGCCGCCACGATCGCGTCGGCATGCAAATGGTGGGGCAGACAAATGTCCACCGCGTCGATATCCGCGGAGGCGATCATGTCGTTGTAGTCGCTGTAGATCTTGGCGCCACCGGCCTGTTCGGCCCGCCGCTTGGCGTTTTCCTCGACGACGTCGGCTACGGCGGTGATCTTGGCCTCGTCCGGAATGGCGAGGTAGCCATTCACGTGAGGATTGGCGATACCGCCGGCGCCGATCAGCCCGATCTTGATGGTCATTCCGTTCTACCTCCGTGGAAGGCTGGCTAGCCGTACCGAATTACCGGACACCGCCGAGGAATTGGCGGCCTCCATCAAGGTGGTGAGATCCAGACCGATCGCGATATTTTCCTCGGCCCGGGTGCCATCCTCGATGTGTTGCACCCACTGGCTCAAGGCCGAGGGCAGGTTGTCTCCGATCGGAACTTCCGACCAGGAATCCGCGCCGCCGGCGCGCACCAACAGCTTCGGTTCCGGCGTACCGAAAAGCAGGCTGCCTTCGGTGCCGTGCACCTCGACCGTAAACGGAGAGTGCCTATTCGAGAAGCCAGCCTCGACAATTCCGAGCCGGCCGTTCGGATAACGCAATACCGCTACGGCATTGTCCTCGACGGCACGGCCGGTGACGTGACCGTAGCTAGCCTGCACACTCTCCGGGAGCCCGCCGGCGAAAAGCCGGGTCAGGTACATCGGGTGACAGCCCAGGTCGACCATCGCCCCGCCACCGGTCGGCGTCGGGTCGAAGAAATGCGCCGGCAACCAACCGTCGCCGACCGCCCCGTTATGCGAAAGCCGCGAGCGCACCAACGTGATTTCGCCCAGATCGCCGGTGGCCAGCACCTGCTTGATGGCCTGCGTATAACCGTCGTAAAGCCGGGGGAGAGATAGCACCAGGCTGACCCCGGCGGACCGTACCTCGGCCAGAATCGCCTCGGCTTCGGCCACGGTGAGTGCGAGTACCTTTTCGGTGAATACGTGCTTGCCCGCCCGTACCGCGGCCGTTATGACCTGCGGATGCATATTGGTCGGCGTGTCGACAATGACCCCGTCAATATTCGGGACCTTCAGTAATTCGTCCAGGTTGTGGTAAAAGGGTACCGACAGCTCGGCAGCCTGCTTGGCCCCGCGGTCGGCATCCTCGTCCCAGGCCGCGACGATTTCCACGCCGGGATGCGCGGTCGCCTGACGCGCGTAATCCCGGGCGTGCACATGCCAAAAGCTGAGCATCGCGACGCGAATCATCGCCGTCCTTCCTTGATATATCGGTCGGACAATCGACCCTAGAGCGGCATACCAGGCAGGCCCAGACCGCTGACCACAACCGGTCGTGGGCCGGCCGACCAACCCAGGATGCTCCGGCCGACGCCATCGCGGAATCCCCGGGCCGACCGAAACCGGCGGCCGCCCGTCGGCTACCGACTGTCCATATCGGATCCGCCGGTATTGCGCGCAAAATTCACCGAACGTGCAGCTTTCGCTTCCTTTACCACGCTGTTGGTCATTCCGCCCGCCCGGCGATGCTTACGCCGGTTGGCCGAACACCAGTCAGAGCGCCGGTACGGACCGATGAGATCCCGGGCCGTACCGGCCACTGCCGTACTCGCGGACTGGACCGATCAGATCGCGACCGGCTTGCCCTGCTCGCTGGACCGGTAGATCGCATCGGTCAGCTCGGCCACCCGGATCCCGGCCGCGGGCGGAGCCGCATTTTCCGCCTCGCCGCTGATCGTCGAATACCAACCGGCATGCAGGTCGGGGCCACCATCCAGCTGCAACGGGATTTCGATGCGGTCCCGACCGTAGTGCTGCAACCTCCCGGTACGCCAGGGATGCTGCGGCTCGGTCTCGTACCGCAGCAGCCCGGCCGAGCCGGATATGACGGCGGTCTCGACCCAGGTAGTGGCCAGATCGCCGATGACGGTGAGCTGGCCCTGCGCGCCCCCGGCGAAGGAGACGGTCGCCGCGGTATTGATATCGACCGGCGAGCCGGCATTGTCGACGAGCGCATATACCGATTCCACCGGCCGGTCGGTCAGCCACAGCAACATGTCGGCCAGGTGCGAACCGCTGTCCATCAACATGCCGCCGCCAGACAGGGCCGGATCCTGCCGCCATTTTCCGGCCGTTCCGGTGAGCCAGCGTTGCCCGCAGGTCATCGCGATCGAACGCAGCTCGCCGAGCTCACCGCTGGCGATCACCTGCCGCATATAACGGTAGGCCGGATCGAATCGCCGCTGGTAGCGCACCATCACGGTGACGCCGGCGGCGGCCGCGGCAGCTTCGATCGCCCTGGCCTGATCGGCCTGGCAGGTCAACGGCTTTTCACACAGCACATGCAGCTTGCGTTCGATCGCACTCATCACGATCGGAAAATGCGCTGTGTGCGGCGCGACCACGGTGACCGCGTCCAATTCGACCGCGGCGTACATCGCCTCGGCATCGTCGAATGCCGGAACGTCCGCCATCGCCGGCACCTGCGAGCGCAACCGCTCAATGTTCGCCGTACTCGGATCGGCCAGACCGACGACCTGCAAGCCGGGGGTCTCGCTCAGCCGCATCGCGTGCCCCGCTCCGGCTGAGCCGCATCCGATCAATCCCACCCGCACTGTGTGCATCTGATCTCCTCTCGCCAGATTTGGTGATCACCATCAGATCACGGTTCGGCGCCGGTGTCGGGGCCCGATCCGGACGTAATACGGACCAGGCCCGCGGGCTTTTATCGAGGTGGCTCTGTACCGACTCTTGATGAGGCACGCGAGTGCCAACCGACCCAGATCAGCCCGGCGGGTCCACCCTGGAATGCGCGAAACATTACCGTCTCGGATTCGAGGCGGCGTCATATTGCAGCGGCGCATTCTGCGGTCGTATTTAGTTTTCGGCACGGCGGCTGACAATTCGCGGATAGATTTCCAGGTCGACCGCGCCAGGCATTCCTGCTGGGTGGGCAGCGTCGAATTGGCAACCTCCTATCTCTGGCGGAGATGCGGTCTCCGGAGAATACGCGCGCGGAAATGCCGATGGGAAGATCGGCGCCGATACTGGCACGTCGCTCTATTGACACCGACGTGGAACGAGATTAAAAACAAACATAACCGGTCACAGAAATGCCACCGCGCAATGACCTTTGCGGCCGACACATCGAAAGCATTCGGTCCGAAGTGTGACAACGATGTCGCCCCTCAGGCACGCCGTTCCGGCTCGTGATGGGAGTGTGAGGCGATGCTTTCTTACGTCCTTAAACGGGCGGGGATGTCCCTGATCATTGTCTACGTCGTCGTATCGCTGTCGTTTTTTATGATCCGGTTGATGCCGGGAAATGCGATGGATTTCCTGTATAACCAGCTAATCAATCAGGGTGGCCTGACACCGCAGGAGATCCAGCAGAAGATCCAGGCAATCTACGGATTGACGCCACAGGGATCGGTCTGGTCGCAGTACGTCCACTACGTGGCGAACGTCTTTCATGGCGATTTTGGCTATTCCGTGGTCAATCCGGGGAAGAGCGTCGCCGGAATCATCGCCGGCTCGCTGCCCTGGACAATCTTCATCGTGGCGGTGTCGCTGCTCATCAGCTTCGTGATCGGCATCGTCGTCGGAACCGTGATGGCGGTGTTCCGGGATACCCGGCTGGCCAAAGCGATGACGTTCATCGTTTCGTTACTGAGCTCCATCCCGAACTATCTCGTGGCGATCGCGCTCATTTACTTCCTCACCGACCTGCACCCGGTGTTTCCGTTGGGCGGCGCGTATTCGGCCCGGGTCAATCCAGGGCTGAATTTCCCATTCATCAACAGCGTGATCGCGCACGCGATCCTGCCGATCGCGGCGTATGTCATCACCGGCTTCGGTGGCTGGGCGCTGACGATGAAGGGGAGTGTCACCACGATCCTGGGCTCGGACTACGTGCGGGCCGCGCAGTCCTGGGGGTTGAGCAAACGCCGGGTCACGCAGTCCTACATCGGCCGCAACTCGCTGTTGCCCATGGTGACCTCGTTGGCGCTTTCGCTGGGATACATGTTCGGCGGCTCGGTCTTCATTGAAACCTTCTTTACGTATCCGGGTGTCGGCTATTACCTGGTGAATGCCGTGAACGGGCGTGATTACTCGTTGATGATGGGCTGTTTCATTCTGATCACCATCGCGGTTGTGGTGTCGAACTTCGCCGTGGACATCCTCTACCCGCTGGTTGATCCGCGCATCGCCCGCGTCGGCGGGGAGAAGAAGGTGCCGTCCGCGAGCGCGAAAGAACTGGCCGCGGAGCAGGCGACGCCGGTGGAGGGCAGCGCGACATGAGAGAGCTACTGCGGGATCTGTGGCGTATCTGCCGGGCCGACAAAGGCGCTCTGATCGGTGGGCTGATCTGTCTGGTCTATGTTTTCGTCGCGATTTTCGGTCCGTTGCTGGCGCATACGGGACATGTGCAGGACCCATCGAAATCCTATTTGGGGCCGTCCTGGACGCATCCGCTGGGAACCGATTTTCTCGGTAATGGAATCGCGGCTGAACTGATCGTCGGCACTCGCCCGATCATGGAGGTCGGCGTGCTCGCCGCCATCATGACGGTCGCCATCGGTGTCGTGGTCGGCCTCGCCACCGGATATGTCGGTGGTCTGGCCGATGCCATCGTGATGCGGATCGTCGACGTATTCCTGACGATTCCGGGGCTGCCGCTGATCATCGTCATCGCCAGCGTGGTCCGCACGACCAGCCCGGTGGTGTTGGCCGCGATCCTGTCGGTGACGGCGTGGGCCGGGCTCGCTCGTGCGGTGCGCTCGCAGGCAATGAGCCTGCGTAGCGCGGAATTCATCGAAGCGGCGCGTACCCAGGGATTATCGCTGCGGCACATGGTGATCCGGCAGCTCGCGCCGAATGTCGGACCGTACGTGGCGATTCATTTCCTGCTCGCGATCACCGGTGCCATTTACGCCGAGGTGGGCCTTTTCCTGTTGGGAATCGCGCCGATCAGCGGCACGAACTGGGGCATCATGATCAACCTCGCGATGGATCAGGGCTCGCTCTACACCAGCAAGAGCATGCTGTACCTGTTCGCCCCGATGGCGGCGATCGTGATCCTGCAGGTTTCTTTCGTGTTCTTCTCCCGAGCCCTCGACCAGCTGTTCAACCCGCGGCTGCGGGTCCAGTAGGGAGCGACATGAGCGAACACATTCTGCGCGTCGAGAATCTTTCGGTGAACTTCGGTGCGGTTCGCGCCGTCGACGATGTGAGCCTCACGGTCGATTCCGGCGACGTCTACGCCGTGGTCGGGGAATCCGGCTGCGGCAAGTCCACCCTGGCCTACAGCATTCTGGGTCTGGTTCCGCCGCCCGGGCAGGTTTCCGAGGGCCGGGTGCTGCTGCGCGGCCAGGATCTGGCTGATATGCCGGCAGTTGCGCTGAACCGGTTGCGGGCCGCCGACGTTGCCATGGTGTTCCAGGCCGCGATGAACTCATTCAACCCGGTGCTGACCATCGGCCGGCAGGTGCAGCACATTCTGGATGCGCACCCTGATCACAGCGTCGACGGGCGAGCGCATTTCACCGAGCTGCTGGAGCTGGTCCGGCTCCCGGCCGAGCAGGTCTGGAATTCCTACGAGAGCCAACTCTCCGGCGGTATGAAACAACGTGTCGCGATAGCCGTGTCGCTGTTATTGCAGCCGTCGATCCTGGTGCTCGACGAACCGACGACCGCGCTGGACGTGCTCAATCAGAGGCTGATCATCGAGATTCTCAAGGATCTGCGCCGTTCCCTGGACGTCACCATTATCTTCGTGACCCACGATCTGGGCCTGGTGGCTGAGCTCGCTTCCCGGGTCGCGGTGATGTACGCCGGGCGGCTGGTCGAAGTCGGCAGTGTCGAGGAGATATTTGCCGCCGGTCGGCGCCATCCCTATGTGGAGGCGTTAGTCGGCGCCATTCCCAGCGTTTACGACAGCGAAGGCTCGGCTCGTGCCATTCCCGGACAGGTACCCAATCTGGCTGCGTTGCCCGGCGGTTGCCGGTTCGCTCCGCGGTGCGGGTCGGCCCAATCGATCTGTGCCGAGGTTGATCCGCCGCTGCTGGCCGATGCCGCCGGGCATGCGTTGGCCTGTCATGTCGTCAACTCCGGTCTGCCCGTGCGGGAAGAGGTGTCGTCATGAATGTCCTCGACGTTCTCGATGTGGTGCACCGTTATCCGACTACGCGCACTGCCCGGCCGGTTCTGGACGGGGTGACGGTGCGGGTCCCGGAGAATTCGGTGCTCGCGATCGTTGGGGAGTCCGGCTGCGGGAAAACCACGCTCGGCCGGTTGATCGCGGGAATTGACCGGCCCGCGGTCGGCGGCACCGTCCATTTCGAGGACCAGGACATCTGGTCGTTGCCGCGTAACGAATTCCGTGGATATCGGCGGGCCGTGCAGGTCGTACAGCAGGATCCGTACGCCTCGTTGAATCCCGGTCTCACGGTCGCCGATGCGTTGCGGCCGGGGCTGGTCCGGCACCATATCGTGCCGCGGCGGACCGTCGGCGACGAACTGCTGCGGCTCTTGCGTCTGGTCGGTTTGGACGCCACGCCGGCATTCCTGCACCGATTCCCGCATCAGCTCTCCGGCGGGCAGCGTCAGCGATTGGCCATCGCGCGGGCGCTGAGCCTGCGTCCCCGGCTGATCGTCGCCGACGAGGCGGTCAGCATGCTGGACGTTTCGATGCGGGTCTCGATCCTGGACCTGATGCTGTCGCTACGCGCGGAGGCGCAGCAATTGGCGTACGTATTCATCAGTCACGATTTCGGGGTGGTGCGGTATTTCGCCCGTGGCGGGCGGGTCGCGGTCATGTTCTACGGCGTGATCGTCGAGGAGGGCTCGACCGACGACGTCATCACGCACCCGAAACATCCGTACACCTATCTGCTGCTGCAGTCGATCCCGGTCCCGGACCCGGTCCGTGCTCGTCGCCGTAGCGCCGACGGGATGATCGAGCAGGCCGCCGCCGCACCGGCCGACGAGGGCTGTGTATTCGCCAACCGTTGCCCGTTCGTATCGCCGGAATGCCGGCGATCCCGGCCGCCACTCACCGACTTGGGCAGCGGGCATTTGAGCGGATGTTTCTTTCCCGAACGGGTCCCGGACAGTGGAGGCGAAATCTGATGCTTTATCTGGCGGCAAGGCTGATGACGCGGATGGGAACGACGTTGCTTGTTCTCGCCCTGCTGCTCCGGCTGCTTCCGATGTCGCCCAGCGGAGCGGTCGGCGACGATCTGGCGATCGTGGCCAGTCTGCTCGTCACGATCACCGCGGCGGCCTACGCCCGATTCGGGCGCTAATCCAGCAAAGGAGTGTCCACATGTCTGCGAACTCCCGTCGGAGCCGGCGTCGCGTCGGCATTCTCGCCGCATCCGTCGCGCTCATGTCTAGCGCGGCCGCCTGCACCAGCGGCAGCGACAGCAGCGTCGCCGGCGGCGGTGCCGGCAAAGTCGCGCCGCTCACGTACGCCAACCCCGGCGGTTGGGGGCTGACGTGGTCCTACAACGATTTCAATCCGCATTTTCTGGGTGATCTCAACAGCTATGCGTTGTTGCCGTTGGCGATGGCAAAACCCACGAAGATCGGTGACTATATTCCCGAGGTCGCCACGTCGTGGAGCGCCACCTCGCAGGCGATCACGATCCACCTGCGAGGCAACGCGACCTGGCAGGACGGTACGCCGATCACCAGCAAGGACGTGATGACCACGTTCCTGTTGCAAGGTACGAACGGAAACCAGATATGGGGCGAGATCAACGATGCCCGCGCGCCCGACCCACACACGTTCGTGCTGGACCTCAAGCCGAACCAACCGTCGCACGTCATCATGAACAACTTCCTCGGAATGTCACCGCTGCCGGACAGCCAGTACGGCAAATACCTCACCCCAGGGCTGAAACAGAATCTGCTGACCAACTGGACGCTGACCCAGTCCAAGGGGGCGGACACGGCCGCGAAAAGCGCCGCCGGGAAAGCGGTGTCGGCGACATTCGGCAAGCTGTCCAAATTCGACCCGAAGACTTTTGTGGGCGACGGTCCATTCCAATTACAGAAAGCAACCCAGCACGACGTGATCATGAAGAAATGGTCCGGATTCTGGGACGCGAACAAGATCCATGTCCCAGAGATGGATTTCGTGGCGTTCGCCAGCAACGACGATGTCTATCCGGCATTGTTCAGCCATCGGCTCGATCTGGCTCAGGTGGCGGCGCCCGAGCCCATCGTGCAGCGGTGGAACCACACCTCGGACTCGCATTACACGGTGATGGACAATTACGCCCAGTTCGCGCTCTACTTCAACTGCCGCAAGCCACCGTTCAACAATCTCAAGGTACGGCAGGCGGTCGCGTACATCATCGACCGGAATAAGATGACCCAGCTCGCGGCCGGCGGGAAATCGCCGTATCAATGGAGTAAGCATCCCGACGGTCTGCTGCAGGGCGTCGAACAACAATGGCTGACCTCGCAGCAGATCTCATCG
This sequence comes from Mycobacteriales bacterium, assembly GCA_040414495.1. Lineage (GTDB taxonomy): Bacteria > Actinomycetota > Actinomycetes > Mycobacteriales > QHCD01 > DATAVB01. The sequence goes on along the minus strand of JBEDUI010000182.1, from coordinate 7,640 downwards.
CTCAAGCCGTACAACCACGACCTGGCCAAAGCGACCTCGTTGCTGCAGGCGGCCGGCTTCACCAAGAAGGACGGCCACTGGATCACACCGCAGGGCAAGACCTGGACGGTGCAGGTGCAAGGCCCGGCCGGGTGGAATGACTCGATGGCCGATGTGAAGGTGATCGCGAACATGCTCGGCGATTTCGGGATCAAGGCCTCGGCGCAGGCGGTGGAGCAACCCGGATACTGGACTTATCAGTACGACGGAAATTTCGACCTGAACTGGGGTTGGGGTGGCAACGGCGGGCTCAACCCGATCAGCGACGCCAACAATGTGCTGGGCAATCTGAATTACGTTTCCACCGGTTCCTACGCCGGCAAGCCCGGCATCGGGTACGGGCCCACAGTGGACGTTCCCGGGTTGGGAAAGGTCAATATCCCTGAGACGCTGCGGCGCGAGGTGGACCAGGTCGACACCGGCGCCCAGATGAAGAAGCTGACCTGGAGTTGGGCGCAGCTGATCAACCGGGATCTGCCGTACCTGGCATTGGACGAGAAATACCAGCAGGTGCAGTACTCCACCGCGAACTACACCGACTGGCCGGCCGACCCTGGACCGTTCTGGAACCTGATGGGCCTGAACATGAACGGGGGTGTGGTAGCCGCGATGCAGCAGGGCTACATCCGGCCCAAGAGCTGACCACACCCCGAGTCGCCATGTTCGACCGGCGCTGAGGCAATACCGTCGCCGGGTACGGCGGGACCAACCAGGTCCCGGCCGTACCCGGCCAGATCCGTAGCTCCTCGGGGGTCGCGTAGGGTGTCCCGCGACATCGGGGTGTGACACGGGGCGGGAGCAATGCGGCTCGGACTGAACCTGGGTTATTGGGGTGCCGGCAACGACGCCGACAACCTGGCCCTGGCCCGCGCCGCCGACGAACTGGGCTACGCGGTGGTGTGGGCGGCCGAGGCCTACGGCTCGGACGCGCCGACCGTGCTCGCCTGGGTGGCGGCCCAGACCCGGCGCGTCGACATCGGCTCGGCCGTGATGCAGATCCCGGCCCGTACGCCAGCCGCGACCGCGATGACGGCGGCCACATTGGACACCTTGTCGCAGGGCCGATTCCGCCTGGGGCTGGGCGTTTCCGGCCCGCAGGTGTCCGAGGGCTGGCACGGGGTGCGGTTCGACGAGCCGTTGCGGCGCGAGCGCGAATACGTCGCGATCGTGCGGCAGGCGCTGCGCCGCGAACGGGTCCGGTTCGATGGCCGGCACTACCAACTGCCGTTGGCGGACGGCCCGGGTAAGGCGCTCCGGTTGACCGTGCATCCGGTCCGCCGGCACATACCGATATACCTCGCCTCGCTCGGCCCGCGGAACCTGCGGCTGACCGGCGAAATCGCCGACGGTTGGCTCGGCATGTTCGTCGCCCCGGGCCACTTGGCCGAGACGCTGGCGACGATCAAGCAAGGGCGCGCAGAGAAGGACCTGACCGATTTCGACGTCGTGGCCAGCGTTCCGTTGGCCGCCTCGGTGGACGCGGTCCGGCCCTACGCGGCGCTCTATATCGGCGGCATGGGCAGCGCGGACCGCAATTTCTACAACGCCCAAGCCGTACGGATGGGCTACGAAGAGGCGGCCGCGCTGGTGCAGGAGCGGTACCTGGCGCGGGACCACGCCGGCGCGGCAGCCGCCGTACCGGCCGATTTCATCAACGACATCTCATTGATCGGGCCACCGGAAGCGGTGGCGGAACGAATGCGGGCATATGCGGAGGCCGGAGTGACGACGTTGACCATCCTGCCGTTCGGGGCAACCCTCGACGAACGGCTCGCCGCCGTACGGGGCGCGGCCGAGGCTCTGGAGCGCGCCGGGGTGAGTGCGTGAACGCAGGTCAGGGCATCGTCCTGGGCATCGTGCAGGGGCTCACCGAATTCCTGCCGATTTCCAGCACGGGCCACCTGCGGATCGTGCCGGCACTGGCCGGGTGGAAGGACCCGGGTACGGCGTTCACCGCCGTGGTCCAGTTGGGCACGATGCTCGCGGTCGTCGTGTACTTCTGGCGGGAGATCATCCAGATCATCGCGGCCTGGTTCCGCGGTCTGACCGACCGCTCGGTCCGGGGCGCACTGGAGTACCGGCTGGGTTGGTACGTCATCTTCGCCACGATCCCGATCGGCATCTTCGGCCTGATCTTCAAGGACCAGATCGACCACGGCGCCCGCAATCTGTGGCTCATCGCTGTCGCGGAGATAGTCCTGGGCGTGGTGTTGGCGATCGCGGAAAAGGTCGGCCCCAGAAACCGGACCGAGGAACAGATCGCCTGGCGGGACGGCGTCGCTGTCGGGTTGGCCCAGTGCGCGTCGCTGGTGCCGGGCGTCTCGCGTTCGGGCTCGACCATCACGGCCGGCCTGTTCATCGGGCTGGACCGGCCGGCCGCGGCCCGCTTCTCGTTCCTGCTCTCGATTCCGGCCGTGGTCCTCTCCGGTCTGTTCGAGCTGAAGGACGTCGGCAACGGCAACGCTCCGGGCGCCGGGGTGACGTTGCTGGCGACCGTACTGGCGTTCGTCGTCGGGTTGGCCTCGATCCACTGGCTTATCCGCTACCTCAGCCGGCACAGCACCGCCATCTTCGTGATCTACCGGATCCTGCTCGGCGCTCTGCTCATCGGGCTGCTGACGGCCGGCACGATCTCGGCCACCTGAGGAATGGACGCGAAACGCGTCGCGACGCAACCCGGACAGCGGTTCGGCTAGGGTCGAACAACGTGACCACCCTGTTGCTGCTGCGCCATGGTCGTACCCCGGCCAACGCGGGCGCCATCCTGGCCGGTTGGAGCCCCGACGTCCATCTGGACGAGGTGGGACAGCAGCAGGCGGCGGCCTTGGCCGAGCGGCTGCGGCCCGTTCCGCTGGCCGCGCTGATCGCCAGCCCGTTGGAGCGCTGCCAGGAGACGGCCGCGTGCGTGGCCGAGGGCCGCGACGGGCTGAGCGTGGAGACCGATGCGCGGCTGGGCGAGGTGCGGTACGGCGACTGGACCGGCCGGCCGTTGAAGGAATTGGCCCGCGAGCCGATGTGGAAGGTGGTCCAGCAGCACCCGTCGGCGGCCGTCTTCCCCGGCGCCGAAGGGGAGGCGCTGGCCGCGGTACAGGCCCGCGCGGTCGCCGCGGTACGGGAACGTAACGCGGTGCTGGATGACAACGCGGTCTACGCGATGTGCAGTCACGGCGACGTGATCAAGGCCGTACTCGCCGACGCGTTGGGCATGCACCTTGATCTGTTCCAGCGGATCGTGGTCGAGCCGTGCTCGGTGTCGGTCGTGCAGTACACCGACACGCGGCCGTTCGTGGTCCGGGTGAACGACACGGGCGGCGACGTGCGAGCCTTGATCCCGCCCAAGCGCCGTCGGCGGCGCAAAGTGTCCAGTGATGCAGTGGTCGGTGGGGGCGCTGCCGCGCCCGGTGGGAACGAATAGGGTCAGGACTATGCAACGCCAGGTGTTCGTCTTCGATCCGCCGGAACGATTCGTCGCCGGTACGGTGGGCCAGCCGGGGGAACGTACGTTCTTCCTGCAGGCGCGCGATGCTGTCCAGACGGTGAGCGTCTCGCTGGAGAAGGTGCAGGTCACGGTCCTGGCCGACCGGCTGGAGGAGTTGCTGGGCGAGGTGCGGCGCCGGCTGGGCGAGGGCGAGGAGCCGCTCGCGCTGGACCCGACCGAGGCCGACACGGCGCCGCTGGACACCCCGGTCGAGGAACAGTTCCGGGTCGGCGCGATGGGGCTGGCCTGGGATGCCGACGCCAACCGGATCGTGGTCGAGGCGCAGGCCGCCACCGAGGAGCCGGTGGACGAGTCGACGATTCTGGAAGACGTCGAGGAGGGCCCGGACGCGTTGCGGGTCCGGATCACCCCGTTGGCCGCGCAGGCGTTCGTCGCCCGGGCGCGGCGGGTGGTCGCGGCGGGGCGGCCGTTGTGTCCGCTGTGCGCGTTGCCGCTGGACGCGCAGGGCCACATCTGCCCACGACAGAACGGCTACCGGCGCCAGACGTGATCGCCGCCCCATGACCCAGGAAATTGAGCCGCGCCCGCCGGGCGAAGGTCCACACGGTCTGGCCACCGACGTCGAGACCGCACTGGAGGCGCTGCGCTGCGGGCGGTTGGAGGTCGAGGGCCGGCTGGTCGATGCCAGCAACGCCACCTTGTACTGCTCGTTGAGCTACGGCGATTTCGTCGGCTCGTGCGTCTACAAGCCGGTGCAGGGCGAGCGGCCGCTGTGGGATTTCCCGGACGGCACGCTGGCCGAACGCGAGGTTGCGGCGTACGCGGTATCGGCCGCCATGGGCTGGGAGGTCGTGCCGCCGACAGTGTTGCGGGACGGGCCGTTCGGCACCGGCATGGTCCAGCTGTGGGTGGACGGCGACGCCACCGTCGACCTGGCCGAGTTGGCGCAGAGCGAGTCGGCGGCGCTGCGCCGCATGGCGGTCTTCGACGCGGTGGTCAACAACGCCGACCGCAAAGGTGGGCACCTGATCCCGATGTACGACGGCCACGTCTACGGCGTCGATCACGGGATCTGCTTCTCCTCCGACGACAAGCTGCGCACCCTGCTGTGGCAGTGGGCCGGCGACCCGTTGACCGACGAGGCGATCGACACGTTGTCGCTGCTGCGGGCGCAGTTGGAGGGCGACCTGGGCGAGACGCTGCACGAGTTGCTGACCCGCCGGGAGGTGGGCCGGACCAAGCGCCGGGTTGACCAACTGCTGACCGTCCGCCGGCATCCCGAGCCGTCCGGGGACTGGCCGGCGGTGCCCTGGCCCCCGTTCTAGTTCGGCTGCACCGCCGTAACGAAGCCGAGCGCCGGCAGGCTGCCCTCGGCGATACGCCGGGTCTCGATGTCGCGCAGCGTCGTACCGATCGCCGGTCCTACGGCCGCATCGGTCACCTTTGACAGCGCCAGGCGCCACAGCACCTCGTAGTCCTGGGGCGTCGTCGGCGTGCCGTATGTCGCCAGCGTGGCGAGCATGTCCGCGCCGGTATGCAGATGGGCGCGCTGCAGTGACCAGCGCGCCATCGGATCCGTCGGCACCTCGCCGCCGTGCTCGTGATGGTCGTGATTGTGGGCGTCGGCCGGGTCGGCCCGGCCGGCCGCCTGCAGCAGGTCGAGGCTGTCGTACAGGAACGCCGCGGCGGCGGCGTCGATGCGTTCCCGGGCGAACTCCTGCACCACCAGCCGCCCGCCCGGTCGCAGCCGGCGGACCGCATCGGCCACCGCACCGGCCAGGTCCTCCAGGTGATGCATGGACAGCGTGAACAGCACGGCGTCAAAATCGTCGGCCTCGACGCCGGAGAGCGTGGTGTGCACCACGTCGACGCCACGGGCTCGGGCCGCTTCACAGGCCTCGTCGTCCGGGTCGACACCGGTGACACGCCAGCCGCGATGGCCGAGTTCGGCGGCCAGCGCGCCGCGGCCGCAGCCGACCTCCAGCAGCCGGGCCGGGGCCGGCGGCAGCAGCGGTTCGAGCAGCTGGAAGGTACGGGGAACGGCCAGTTCGGTCAGGTCCAGAGAGCTGTACACATCGGACACTATGTCACTGCGCAGCTGTGATGAATCCGTGGATCTGGCCCCGGCTCTTTCGTATCGGCCCGTAGTAGCGCAATCTCTGAACGTGGCTGGCCAGAGTAGGCCGGTTCATCTCCCCACACCAATGGCGGTGTTGGATCGAGTCCGAATGGTCAACCGGATGGGTAGGGTGATGCGCATGCAGTCCTGGCTACCTCCAGCAGTTCCCCGCCTGCCCGGCACTGGTGGTCCGCTGCGGTTGCTGGACACCGCGTCTGGATTGCTGCAGGTGACCCGACCAGGGCCGACCGCGCGGATGTACGTGTGCGGCATCACGCCGTACGACGCAACGCATCTTGGGCACGCGGTCACCTACCTCACCTATGACCTGGTCTACCGGGTCTGGCTCGATGCCGGCCACGACGTGCACTACGTGCAGAACGTCACCGACGTCGACGATCCGCTGCTGGAGCGGGCCGAGCGGGACCACGTCGATTGGGTCGAGCTGGCCCAGCGGGAGACCGCGCTGTTCGCCGACGACATGACGGCGCTGCGGATCCTGCCACCGCAGGACTACATCGGCGCGGTTGAGGCGATTCCCGAGATCGTGGTACGGATCCAGGAGCTGCTCGGTACCGGCGCCGCCTATTACGTCGAGGACGACGTGTATTTCTCGGTCGACGCCGACCCGCAATTCGGTTGTGAGTCAGGCCTGTCGGTGAGCCGGATGATTGCGTTGTTCGGGGAGAACGGCGGGGATCCGGACCGGCCGGGCAAGAAGAACGCGCTCGATCCGCTGTTGTGGCGCGCGAAGCGTCCCGGCGAGCCGTCGTGGGACACGCCGCTTGGCCCGGGTCGGCCGGGTTGGCATATCGAGTGCGCCGTGATTGCGATAAACCGGCTGGGCATGCCGTTCGATGTCCAAGGTGGTGGCCGCGACCTGATCTTCCCGCATCACACGATGAGCGCCTCGCACGGCGCGTCGTTGGAGACGCGCCGCCCGTTCGCCAAGGCTTACGTGCATTCAGGGATGGTCGGGCTGGGCGGGGAGAAAATGTCCAAGAGCCTGGGCAACCTCGTCTTCGTACACAAGCTGCGGGAGCACGCCGAGCCGGCCGCGATTCGGCTGGCGTTGCTGTCCGAGCACTACCACGCCGACCGGGATTGGAAGGACGAGCGGCTCACCGAAGCGCAGGCCCGGCTGGCTCGGTGGCGTCAGGCAACCGACAGCGACGCTGGCGCCCCCGGAATGCCCGTGCTGGAAGGCGTTCGGGCCCGGCTGGCCGACGACCTGGACGCGCCCGGCGCATTGTCCATTGTCGACGAATGGGCCGCGGCGACGGTGGCCGGCGATCGATCCGACAAAGAAGCGCCGGGTTTGGTCACCGATCTGGTCGACGCGCTGCTGGGCGTACAGCTGCACTGATTTCAGCGGGTCGGGGTGGCCGGCGGCTTCTCCGGCGTCGGCACCGGCTCCGCTGGCGCCTCGGCGCCGCCGCCCTCGATGTCGATATGCGGCGTGACCCGCTTCAACCAACCCGGCAGATACCAGGCCCGGGGGCCGAGCAGGCTCATGATCGAGGGCACCAGGATCATCCGGATGATGCTGGCGTCGATGAGCACGGCCGCCGCCATGCCGACCGCGAACATCTTCACGGTCGGGTCCGAGGCCAGCACAAAGCTGAGGAATACGGTGACCATGATGGCCGCGGCCGTGGTGATGACCCGGGCCGTACTGCCAATTCCGATGGCGACGCTGCGGTGCGCATCCCCGGTTTTGATCCAAGCCTCATGCACCCGGGAAATCAGGAACACCTCGTAATCCATCGACAGCCCGAAAACGATGGCGAACATCAGCATCGGCACGAACGCGGGAATCGGCAGGTGTTGGTCGATTCCGATAATGCTGGATCCCCAGCCCCATTGGAAAACCGCCACGATGACGCCGTACGCCGCACCGACCGAAATGAGATTCAGCAGCGCCGCCTTGGTCGCGATCACGATCGACTGGAAAGCGGCCGTCAACAGCAGGAACGCGACCGCGATAACGGCCAGAATCAGCCACGCCATTCGGTCGGAGATTTTCTGAGTGAAATCCACGCC
>JBEDUI010000181.1:0-39679 GCA_040414495.1 Mycobacteriales bacterium | reverse complement strand
CACCGAGAGGAACGAATGTCGATGCATCTCGTACGGGGGGCCCTGCTGGCCCTCGTCCTGTGCCTGGGGATCACCGTCGCACCGGCCGGGGCCACGGCCCCGCTCGACGCCCCGGCCGCCGGGGCGGCCCAGCGGCAGGGCGGCGGGGACGACTGGCAGGTGCTGAGGGCGTGGAAGAAGGGCGTGGTCCGGGCCTGCCGGACCACGTGGGACGGCGACAGCTTCTCCATCAAGGTCCAGGTCTGGAACAAGGCCCGGCGGGGCACCCGGGGCACGGTCCTGGGTGCGCGCTTCGAGGACTCGCCGTGGAACACCGAGGAGTTCGGCCCGGTCGCGGCCGGACGCCGGCGGACGGTCTTCGAGGGCGAGGTCATGACGCGTCCGCGGACCTACGACTTCCGGGCCCGGGTCACCAAGGGGGACCAGCGATCGCGCTGGGGCAAGGCCGTGAACCTGGGGCAGCTGGAGACCTGCTGACCCGTCACGACGCACCGAAGGCCGGTCCCTGTGGGGGCCGGCCTTCTGCGTGTTCGGGGTATGTGGGTGGGCGATACTGGGTTCGAACCAGTGACCTCTCGCGTGTGAAGCGAGCGCTCTACCGCTGAGCTAATCGCCCGAGCCGGGCTGACTCTACCCGATGATCGCGCGCAGGTGTGCCTCAGGTCGACGGCATGCCGCTGGCCATCACCGACGAGGGCTCACCCGGCGCCTGGCGGCCGGACTCCCGACTTACCGCGTACGTCCGGAAGTCCAGCTTCTGCGCGGTGACCTTGACCGCCCGTACGTCGACGCCGTCCCGCACTATGTCGAACGTCCCCAACGCTGCTGGCTTGGCCGACGCCGAAGGCAGACCCCACAGGACGTACGTGGTCTTGTTGGGGTCGTTGGGCGGTATCGCCATCGCCACGACGTTGATGTGCCCGTCGCGTACGACGACCGTGGCCAACTGCTTGCCACTAGGCGTATGCAGCGTGGCTCGGCGCGACCCGACCTCGGTCAGCTCGGTGATCGCACGCTGGTAGCGCGCGGTCTGATCGGTGCTGGCGTCCCGCTGGTGACGCAAAGCGAGGTTCCAGGCCACCAGCCCGAGCACCGCCAGCAGCGGAACCACGATCGCCCACAGCTGCCAATGCCGCCACACGGCATGCCACTTGGGCGGTTGGCCGACCCGGACCTGCGTCCGCGACTGCGCCGGCGACAAGATCCGCGGCACCCGCTCGACCGGCGGCGTACCCACATCCTGCGGTACCTCCGAGGCAGCCGAGAGCACACGCTCCCGCAACCCGGCCGGCGGCTCGGCGTCCGGAACCGCGTAGACGATCTCGCCCAACGTCGTCGTGACATCAGCCACAATCGCCCGGCACTCCGAGCATTCGGCCACGTGAGCGGAGAAGCGTTCCTCGTCGTCAGGTTCGAGCGCATGCAGGGCCCAGCCGACCGCGAGTCCGGAGAACTCGCCGTGGTTGTCCGCGTTGGTGGTCACGACCGGGTCCCACCGTCGTCGATCTCAGTGCTGGTACGCAGCAACTCCCCCAGCCGCCGCATTCCGTCCCGCATGCTGGCCCGCACTGTCCCCAGTGGAGAGTGAGTCAACGCGGCCACCTCGCGTTGGGTGTACCCGCCGAAGTACGCCAGCGCGATCGCCCGGCGTTCGGCCTCCGGCAGCTCCCGCAGCGCTTCCCGTACCCGGTCGGCCCGCAGCTGAGACCAGACCTGATGCGGCGAATCGGAATCCGCGGGCGGCACGTTCTCGATCTCCCGGGCCGACTCGGCCCGATGCCGGCGCAACCGCTCCTCGCGCCGTACCGTCTCGACCGCCTTGTGATGCGTCGTAGCCAGCAGCCAGCTGCCCAGCCCACCCAGTTCGGGGACGAACGCCGCGGGGTCGCGCCACAGCTCCAGGAAAACCTCCTCGACGACCTCCGCGGCGAACCCGGCGTCGGCCGTGATGCGCAGCGCAAGCCCGTAACACGACCGACCGTGCCGGTCGTAGAGCAGGCCGAGCGCGTTCGCGTCGCCATCGCCCAGACGCCGGACGAGGTCGACGTCGCTGACGTCGCTGTCGTGTGCCGGAGAATGGCTCACCAGGACTGTCCTCACAGTCGGTGTCGTGCTGGACGAACCGAGCGGTTCGGTTCCACGTTAGTCGGTTCCGTGCTCCACGGCGTGTTGCGGGCATGGGCCACGCCGTCACCGAGCGCACTCACGATCGTTACCCGAGATGGAATGCCCGATCTGGTCGGAACAAACCAGACGGGCCAGACACGGAGGGACGACGGTGCGCCGGTCAACGGACATCACAGTCGACTTGACGCTGCGTCTTGTCGGGCACGAGACAGATCTGGATCTGCCGGCCCGGCTGCAGTACCGGCCGACGGATCCATATGCGGTACGACTGATCTTCGGGCTCGGCGCATGCGAGGAGACCGTCGAGTGGGTCTTCGCCCGCGAACTACTCACCGCCGGCATGAACGGCGCGACCGGCGAAGGGGACGTCCGGATCGCGCCGGCTGGCGAGCGGGAGGTACGGATCGAGCTGTCCTCGCCGTCCGGTAGCGCCACCCTGGCCATGCCGCGCGGGTTGGCTTCGCGGTTCCTGCTGGCCAGCTACGAGCTGGTCTGGCCTGGGTCGGAGAGCGAGCACGTCGACCTTGATCACGCGGTCGAATCGCTGCTCTACAACGGCCTGGCGTGAGGGTGTCGGAGGGGTTGTCCGACCGTTAACGGGGTACCGGTTTGAAGCGGCCCGGGCTGGTCGGCTACAGTCTCTCCACACCTGAGCAGTTCGGTCAGGCAGTGCGGACGTAGCGCAGTTGGTAGCGCATCACCTTGCCAAGGTGAGGGTCGCGGGTTCGAGTCCCGTCGTCCGCTCGGAGAGGCCCACGCCTCTGCAAGATGGGCCTTGCGGTGGAGTGGCCGAGAGGCGAGGCAACGGCCTGCAAAGCCGTGTACACGGGTTCGAATCCCGTCTCCACCTCTCGTACGTCTCTTGTTCTTGGGCGGCTAGCTCAGTGGGAGAGCGCTACCTTGACACGGTAGAGGTCACAGGTTCAATCCCTGTGCCGCCCACCATCCCAAACTCTCAGGTCAGGCCCCATCGGGGCCTAGACCGTTATCGCTCATCGGACGGTCCCCCGCGTCCAAAGTCAGCGAAAAGTCAGCAGCACCCTCCGTGAACGCGTCCCGCACGCGCTGCAAGGGGTCATCCGGTATGTGCGTATGGCGGTTGAACGTGGTGGACGCCTGCTCGTGACCGAGGACCCTTTGCACGACGTTGATCGGGACTCCGCGCGACACGAGCCAGGTCGCATAGCAGTGCCGCAGATCGTGAAAGTGGAGCGCGACTTTCGCCGCACGAGCAACCCGTTCTAGCTGGTGATACGAGCTCGACTTGCCGCTCGTCGCTCACAGCGATTTGCGTTCCTGCTCGTCGTACCAGGCGACGTGCTCTTGCCAGGGAATATCCGCCAGCGGAGTCCGCGCGACCGCGCCCGACTCTTTCAGCCGGGGTGCTATCCACACGACATAGTCCGGGCTCGCGTGAATTTCAACCGTCAGCTCATTGAGATCGCCAACCAGCAGCTTCAACCTTCCGACGACCCATGCGCCCCAGACCTCCCGATACCACGTGGGCGTGTCTGGCAGGTACCTCTCATACGGTGCGAGCCATTCGTCAGGATGAACGAGTCCGTGCTCAGCCGAGACAATGAACCACGGTTCTGCAAGTCGTTCGGCGTAGCGCCGGAGCCGCGCAAAGTACGGGGAGTCATACAGATCTTTTGCGGCAGCGGGCTTAGCAGTCTTCTCATAGACACAGGTGACAAGCAGAATGTCAGAGGGTGCCGTAACGTCCATCGCTCTCTCGGGCCAACCGTTCCTAAAGCTCAGCCAACGCCCGGCGCAGATCACTGAGGTTTCGTCGTACCCCTTGCTCGTCGCCGATGATCACGTGGTGGGCAATGTGCCCGATCTGCTGCTGCGCTAACGACGCTGCGATCTTCCGTCGAAACCCAGGATCGTCGGCAGAGCAGGACCCATGCCCTTCCAGGACGGCTTCAAAGTCGTCTGCAGGGAACTTCTTCAAGAGATAGGCGAGCTCTCCGATGATCGATCCCCCGTGCCACATCCCCCAATCGATCATCCCGCTCACTCGAAGAGCCGAATCGATGAAGACATGATCTGGGCCGATATCGCCGTGGCACAGTACCGGTCCGATCGGACCCGGCCCGGGGAACTCCTGCAAAACACTGTAGGTGTGCTCAATCTCGGCGTCTGTCAGTCCCGCACGCACAAGATGCCGCCGCTCAGTTCTCCGCTCTGCGATGAACCCCCGGCATAGGTCATCCGGGCTCGGCCAGTGCCCGCGCTGATCGGGACGCCACATTCCAGGCATACCAACGGAGTGAAGCTGGCCGAGTGTGCGACCCAGGTTCACTAAGACCGTGTGGCGATCCCGCTCGCTCAGACCGCCAATCATGGACTCCAGCGGCAGCCCAGGCGCTGCACGCACCACCATCGCCTCGCGCCGCGCTCCGACAGTCGCGATGCGGTCGATCGCCAGCACCTCCGGGACCGGCACGCCAGCATCCCGAGCCTTCTCCATGGCCCAAGCCTCTAACTCGAACGCACGGTCTTCACAGTCGTCGGGGCGGATTCGGATGTAGACGGCTCCGCTATCGACGGATTCCGTGCGATAGACCTCATTGTCGTATCCGCGGACGACCCGACTCAGGCTCTCGACCGAGCTGCCGATCACCTGCTCGACGAACTGCAGCACGGCATCCCGAGGAGCACTGAACCGTGAGTGCAGCTCATGCAGGAAGGACTCCGACATGTGCCGCATTGACCCACAACCAGACGCAAGGACGCGAACCGTTTTCTGGCCAGTCGTACACCGGTCGTAGTCAGCAGACGCGCTGACACCGGCCCCCTTCAACAGGACGGGCCGGCATTGGCAACAGGCTCAGCAGTACTCAATGACGCCGAACCGTAGCCCGGCACAGTGTTCGCACGGTAAAGGTCACAGGTTCAGTCCCTGCGCTGCCCACCCTTCTACGTAAGGGAATCCGGCTCAACTGAGTGTCTTTCGCGGTATTAGCTGGCTTTCTGGCCCGGTTCGGCAGCGAGCTGGGAGACCCGGCCGCGGCTGATCTGCATTAGCGTCGCGATGTCCGACACGGACAGGCCGCGGGACCGTAGCTCGCGAGTGAGGTGGCGAGACGCCTCGGCGGCTTTCTGGCTTTCGCGTTGGGCGCGTTCGACGAATGCGCGGACGTTCTCGATCTCGTGGTCGAGGTCGTCGCCAAGGTCGGGCCGGATGGTGATCGTGGCGTTGTCGCTGACCGGTTCGTCGGTCATGGTTTCGATGAGGTCGCGGACCTGCTGGCCGGCTTTTTCCAGGACGCGGACCTGGGTGACGCCGACACCTTCGACGTGAAGTTCCCAGCCGTGCTCCCACGGCACGGCGGTCACGATGTACGTGGTCATTGCAGCCATCCTTTCGGCAGGCAGGCCAATCGGGCGATTGCTTGCCGTACCAGTCCTGGTGAGACGATGCCGGGGCGGTTGACTACGGTCATGTGCTGGCCACATGGGCGGTACCACTTTTCGTGGTCGCCTTTCCCGGGTTTCGATGTGCAGTTTTGGGCGAGCATTGCGGCACGGATCTCGCGGTAGTTCATCGCCTTGACCATGAGGCTAGTTTAGCCCCTCTATACAGTCAACGTCGAGAGGGGGTAAACACTAGCGCGCGGGCAGTCACGAGCGAGCTTCCCACGGATCCAAGCCGCGATGACCAACCTCAAGCATCCGTGGCGTAACGCCTGACAACAACGCCGCAGCCGGCTGCGACACTGAACAGTACGGGAGGAGAGGCCGGGTGACGATCTACCGTTTCGATGCGACGGTGTCCACTCACGACGATCTCAAGGCCGGTCGTATCGCGCTCAAGGTCAAAGGTTCACGCCACGCCCACCACCGCATCATCGTCGCGGCCGACAGCCACACCCAGGCATTTATGGACGCCGCCGCCATGGTCATGGCCCACGGGTATTTTCTGACCGGCCTCTACGACCGGATCTGAGGCATGACGAAACGTATCGAAAAGCTGATCGCGACCCACCCGGCCGATGGCACGCCTGACATTCTGTACGTCGTCGACGGCGAGACCTCGCGGAATGAGATCACTTTCCGGCGGTACGTCGATCAGGACCGGCATTTCTTCGGTGTATATATCGACGGAGCACCGCAGTACGACGTCGAGCTGTACGAGAACGACAGGTTGTCGGCACGGGTCGGGAAGAAGGGATCGGAGACGGACGCCATGTACGCATTCCTCGATGCCAACCCCGAAATCACCGGATGAACGAGCCGGACCTCAGAGGGGTCGAGCGTCGTATCTTCGGCACCGACTCCCTCGAAGACGTACGGGATTGGCTGGCGCAACATGTAAAGGTCGGGCTCGGCACGACGATCGAGGAGATCACCTTCCGGGCCGGCGATATCGGCGCGGTCTTTGGTCTGCGATTGGCCGACGGTCGGGATGTAGTGCTCAAGGCGGCCCGGCCCGAGGCTAACCCGCAACGCCTGGATGCGGTGGTATCGGCGCAGAATCGCCTTGCCGCAGCCGGTTTCCGGTGTCCGTCTGTCCTGGATGGACCGAACACCACAGCCGGCATCACCGCGGTCATTGAGCAGGTGATCGGCGGGACGTCGACCGGTAGCCCACACAATGCCGGCACCCGAATGACCATGGCGCGCGGGTTGGCCGTGCAGATTGGGCTATTGCGCGGTGTGGACGGTTCGGCCCTGGTGCCGGGACGGCTCGCCTGGGCGAACTGGGATTCGGGCGCGTGGCCGGTTCCGCACGATTCAATCTTCGATTTCACCGCTCCCGTCGCCGGATTTGAATGGCTGGACGCGGCCGCCGACAATGCGGCGCGGGTGCTGCAGTCCGTCGAGCTTCCGGCCGTTATCGGACACAGCGACTGGGTCTGGCAGAACGTCTGTATCCGCGATGATGAATTGCTGGCTGGGTACGACTGGGACAGCCTGATCTACGCGCCGGAAAGCGCGATTGTGGGTATCGTCGCGTCGTCGTTCACACAGGGCTCGCCGGTCCCGCCGGATGCGCCAACGTCAGCCGAAATCGATGCGTTTATCGCCGATTATCAAGCAGCGGCGGGCCGGCAGTTCACCGAAATCGAGCAGCATGTCGCGCGGGCCGCCGTGACCTGGGTTCGTTGCTACAACGCCCGCTGCCAGCTCGACAACCTGACCCGCCGAAATATGACGCCCCCGGCCGGATCATTCATCGAACAACTCCAGGTCGAATTCGGCTGATTACCGACGACGAAGTTTGAGAGCCAGGAAACACGGCGCTTCCTGCAGCGCGGCGTACCGGTCAGGGTCGGTGGCCAGCAGGTCCGGACCGGGCCGTGGCTCGACGACCTGCTCCACCAAGAATCCCGCGTCCAGCAGCTCAGTGAACAATTGTTCCAACGACATGCGCTGAAAATGAATCGCCATTTCGCCATTTGCGACGGGCAGATCGACCCAGTCATCGGAGTAGTACGAACCGCCGAATTTCCGCCAGTCGGCGGTGGGATGCGTGGTCGAGAGCACCAGCCAGCCGTCCGAGCGCAGTACCCGGCGCAGTTCGGCCAGCAACTGCTGCCGAGCGGTGATGTGGTGCAGGACCAGAGCGCATACGATCCCGTCGAAGGATCCGTCGGCGGCGAAGTCCAGCGGTTCCTCGAGATCATGCTGGCGCAGCTCGGCCCGAGATCCGAGGCGAGCGCGGGCATGGTCCAGCAGGGTGGCGCTCCCGTCAATTCCCAGCACCTGCGCGCCTCGTTGCAGCAACTCGGCCGCGTAATGGCCGGCCGCGCACCCAACATCGAGAATCCGAAGGCCGGTAACATCACCGGCCAACTTCAGCAATGCGGGCCGATCCGTAAAGGCATTGAACGGACTCGTATCGGCGTTCGCGGCGAAGAAATCTCCCAGGGCACCGTGATAGGCGGTCTGCGCAGGCATGCGCACACGATGCCACTCCGCACCGGCTCCGGGCCAGCGATAATGGCGCTAGCCGGCGAGCATGATCTCGAGAAATACCCGTTCCAGCAGCTCGTCCGGCGTTGCGGTCCTGGCCTCGGCGATCGACACCAGCCGCGAGCTGGTCTCGTAGCCCTCGATATCCGTCCAATCGGCGTCCGGCCCGCCATCCCGCTCGGTCGCGGCGCCGCACGTGACGAGTTGCAGGAAGTCCGGGTACGGCAGGTCCGGATCCATCGGCGCGTCATTGAGGTTCTGCACATGCAACCAACCGAGCGTCCGGAGGCTCTCCGGGCGGACAATCCACCCGGTCTCTTCGTGAACCTCACGAATTGCCGTCTGCGCAAAACTCTCGCCGTCGATGCGGTGTCCACCGGGCATGATATGGCGCGCCCCGTCGCGGTTCTCACACATGACAATTCGGTCAGCTACCCGTACCAAACATCGGACGGAAGTGAGCAGCTCGTTTGGCAGGTCGCTACGGATCGACGTATAGGCACTCACCTGCAACGGAAGGTGGCCGTCCAGCCATTCGACGAGATGACTTGCCGCAGCTCTCTCCGACGCGAGAAGGGCAGTGACGGCAGGGTGTCGCACTCCGAACCCGGGTCTTGTATTCGACGCCATGTAATAGACGTACCGGAGCGACCGCCGGCAGTCGATCCACATTAAAGCGAAAACATTTCGGCAACAGTTACCGCGTGGGCGGTGCGCTGGTTAGTCTCTTTCACCATGAAGGTCAACGGAATCGTGCCCAACCTGCCCGTCGCGACCTCAACTGTCGATCGCGAGTTCTACACCGAATTCCTCGCCCTCACCCCGAGGTTCGAGCAGGGCGACGTGGCCGGCTTCGCTTCGCCGACCAGCCCGGCCGCGCAGGTCCACCTCATGGCCCGCGCCACCGGACGCGAGCCGGACTATCCCGTCATCTCCGTTCAAGTGACCGGCGTGGAGGCGGCGTACGCCGAGGCTCAACGGCGCGGCTACGAGATCGTCCATCCGCTGACGCAGGAGGATTTCGGGCCGCACCATTTCTACGTCAAGACGCCCGGCGGCGCGCTCGTCAACGTCATCGAACATGACAATTAGCGGCGAGGTTCATTGCACCAGGGCTCGGTAGAGATCCCGCAGCACGCCCACTTCCGCGCTGTGGTGGATGAACTCGTCCAGCTCGTGCAGCACGAATGACCGCCGGGTGGTGTGACCGTACGGTCCGCCGACCGCGCCCACCTCGGCGTCCAGGTCACCGACCTGCTCCAGGCAACGCCGCCAATAACCGTAGTTGTCCTCGAGCCGGACCAACGCTTCGGCCGCGGCGGCCGGCTTGCCCGCCGGCGTCGGTTGCGGCTCGGGTGTAATCCCGATCCACGTCGCATTGCGTTCGTCGCCCAGCACGTCGTCGCCGATATGGCATACCCGCCAGGCAATCGTCGTGACCGGCTCGGGATCCGGCGGCGGCACGACCCGGTCGGCCCGCCACACCCCGTCCGTGCCCGGACGGATCGACCAGCAGCCCGGCGCCGGCTCCCACAGATATTCCTCGTCGGTCAGCCCGCTCAGCCGGTCGCGCAGCCGCTGCCACACGTAGTCGGACAGCGAAATCAGGTCGTCCCGTTCTGATGTCATGACGCGCACCTTAGGGCGCCCCAGCGACATTTCCGCGATCACACGTCGGTAGGCATTCCTACGAGGAATCCCGCGCACAACACGGTAAGACCGCCAATTCCCGTCAGAATCGCCGTAATCTCACGCTCCTGCCGTTGCAGCGCACAGGCCTGCTCCTGATCCACGCTGTCGCCGCCGAGCACCGCCATGATCGGAACCGCGCGCGGATGCAGCACGCCGCCGCACGGTGCGCCATCGCTGGCCGACGTATTAGTCAGCAGCAGTACGCCGGCCACCGCCAGAACTGCCCCACCGATGCCCATCAACGCGGCGGATATCCACCTACGGGACCTGAGTGCCATGGCTCCCCGTCACAACATCATTCCGGCAGCTCGCCACCCTCGGCTGCGGCTCGTTCGGCCTTGTCCGGTATGCCGCGCACCGCGCCGATGATCATCACCGCAATGAGCGCACCCGCGGCCGGACCGGCAATGTAAACCCACCACCCGGTGTAATCGTTCGCGACGATATCCGGGCCGAGCGTACGGGCCGGGTTCATTGACGCACCACTGATCGGACTGGCGAACAAGCCAAGCAGCGCGACCGTGGAGCCAACCGCGATAGCGGCGTTGTGTCCGATGCTGCGATGCCCGGTCGCCGTATTCAAAATGATGCTCACCAGAATTGCGGTGAGAATCATTTCCATGATGAACGACCGCCAATCCCCACCCGGTTTGTTGATCGGGTAGTTCGAGCCGTTGCTGACATGCCCGAACATCGCCTGCAGGAAAAGGCCGGCTACGATCGCGCCGCCGAATTGCGCTATCCAATACGCCAGCAACCAGCGGACCGGAAATACCGTACGCCCGGTGAACGCCAACGTCACCGCCGGATTGATGTGCAGACCGGAGAGCGGACCCCAGGCGTAAATCATCGCCATTACCGCGGCGCCCGGCGCGATCACCGCGGCGGTCCGGCTGATCGGACCGCCGCCGGCATAAGCGTTGATCACCCCGGCACCGGCCGCGACCGTGACCAGAACGAATGTCCCGATAAACTCGATGATGAGGCGAATCCACAGTGGACGCGAGCGCAGCGCATCCTCTTCGAAACGCATCATGAAATGGCGTCCGACTGCGTCGGCGTGCTCGCGCTCAGCCTCGACCGTGGCCTGTGCCATGGGTCCTCCCAGGTCGCACCGTTGCCCCGAAGTTGACCCCTATGGCCCGGCCACGGCTCATCCTTAACGGATGAAACACGCCGCGTCTTGCATCGGATTACGCCCGACTTGTGGCGGTTGGTCGGATCGCTACCGGCGCGACGTGCCGCTCGCTGATCCCCAGACGGTACTGGTGTCGGTGAGCACGACCCGGTAGTAATCCAACTCGCCGCTGCGGTGCGTCGCGGTCGCCCGCCCGGCGGAATTCGTCCGTACGTAGGCGAATGTCTTCCACGGGTCGTGAATTGAATGCCGGGTCTGGAACGTCATCAGCCGCCCGGGGTAATGCACCCGACCATCAAATGCGACGTAATGCGAAACCGAAGTGGTTACGCTGACGCGGTTCGAGGCGACCCGTTTGGTGGAAATAGAGGTCCACGAGCCATACCGGAGCGAGGTTGTCGCGCTGTGCCAGGCGATTGAATAACCACCCTTGGTAAGGCCGTCGCCGCCAACAGTTTTGTACGTTCCGACCTTGTCCAGATCGTAGACGGTGAATGTCGCCGTACGACCACCCCGTACGCCATCGCCGTCGAAAGAAAGGCCGTACATTTCGTACGACGGCCCGCCGACCCGGCTGAGATCGACGGAAGCAAAACCGAGATCGCCGGTGCAGCCGGTAATTGTCGCCGTATAGTCGCGCTCCCCTGTGGTAATGGACAACCGCGACGGCACGTGTGGAGTTACGGCACAACCAGGTGACGCATTGGCCGCCGGCGCACCGGAAATGATCACGGCCACTGTACCGCCAACCGCCAGCGCGGATGCCGTGGCAATTCGTGCCATTCGATTCAGAAAAGTCATGTGATAAATCCCCCCTGCGATGGGGCCCAACTGCCCCGGCCGCTGCGAGTCTGCCGGCAGATTCACCGTTCCGGGCATGAATGCCGAGTATTGCGCTGATCAGACTCGACACCGGGTCATCCGGTGTCACCGAATCGGCTGATCGGCTCAGATGTCCCGGGCCGGCCAGAACTGTCATGCGCCGTCGCTACAGTCGCCGGCATGACTACGACCCTGCTCCTGATCGACGTACAACAGAACATGCTCGCCGGCGCCGAACCGGTCCCGGACGCGACCGCCGTGTCCGCGACCATCGCCGAGACTCTGGCCAAGGCGCGTGCGGCCGGCGCCCCCGTCGTGCACATCCGCAACAACGGTGGCGCTGAGGATCCAGACGCACCGGGGACGCCGGGCTGGGAGTTGGTGCACGAGGTGGCGCCCGGCGAGCAGGTGATCGACAAGTTCGAGCCCGACGCGTTCGCGGCGACCGCCCTATCCGACCTGTTGCCGCCGCGCACTGACCTCGTTGTGGTCGGCATGCAGAGCGAGTTCTGCGTACGGGAGACGTCCCTGTCAGCGTTGCGCCGGGGTCATCGGGTCAGCCTGGTTCGGGGCGGGCATGCGACGTACGACGGCCAGGTCCCAGCGGCCCAGACCGCGCGCGACATCGAACGGGAGTTGAACGACGCCGGGGTGTCCATTGTGGACGGCGTCAGCTTCGGCTGAGTTCTGAGGTCACAGCGCGGGTCAGGACACCGCGGACTCGTCGCGGTGCGCCGGCTCGGTCTCCGGCTCGTCGTCGTCCACCGGCCGGGCCTCCGTGGCGCCCGCATCCGCGTCGTCGGCCAGATGCTCGGCCAGCCGGGCGAGGGCCGGCAACGCGGCCGCAACAGCGGCACGATCCGCGGCCGACATCTGGGTCAACGCGCGGTCGATCCGTTGTTCGTGCGCGCTCATCCACTCCCGCAACCGCTGCCGGCCGTTGTCGGTCAGCGACACGGTCGAGACCCTGCGGTCGGCCGGATCCGGGTTGCGTTCGGCCAAGCCAGCCGACACGACCTGCTGGATCAGGCCGCTGGTCGTATTCGGCGCCAGCCGCAGCAGCGCGGCTACCTCACCGATCCGGACCCGCTTGTTCTCGTTGACGCACAGCAGTACCTCGACCTGCGCCATCGGCAGCTTCTCCCACGGGTAATCCGTACGAATGCTGCGCCGAAGCGCGCGCCGCAAGCGCGTAATCACGTTGGTGATAGCGCCCGCCTCCGGCGATGAACGACTCACTGGGCAACCTCCGACATCCGATCCGACCGCGTCACGACACATCGACAACAACACCGTCGGATGACATCCGTGCCGAAGCGGTCAGGGGTCGCGGTTGCTGCTGTGAATGGCACGCCCGCAGCATAGTTGCTGGTTCTCAGCGCAGTCCGTGTCGCAAAACGACTATGTCTTTGTACAACTATGTCTGCATGCAACAATGTCGGTAACCGATGTATCCTGGAGGCCGTGCGGGATGCGTTGTCACTACCGGCTCGTGGCATGGCCAGATTGTGGATCGAGGCGCCACGGCCTCGACGCATCGTCCGTTGGCCCGCCGCACCGTGGCTCGCCGTCGCCACCGTCTGTTTCGGCGCGTTCATGGGGCAACTCGATGCCAGCATCGTCACGCTCGCGTTCCCGTCGCTGGCCACCGACTTCCATACGTCGTTGGCCGCGGTCGAGTGGGTGTCGCTGGCGTACCTGCTCACCCTGATCGCGCTGCTCGCCGCCGCCGGCCGGATCGCCGACGCGGTTGGCCGTAAGCAGGTCTATCTGTACGGGTTTGTGGTCTTCACCGCTGCCTCGGCCGCCTGCGGGTTCGCCCCGTCGCTGGGCGCGCTGGTCGGGTTCCGGGTGTTACAGGCAGTCGGTGCGGCGATGCTGCAGTCCAACAGCGTCGCCCTCGTCACCACGAGCGTTCCGCGCGAGCGCATCCGGGCCGCGCTCGGCGTGCAGGCGGCGGCCCAGGCGCTCGGCCTAGCCCTCGGCCCGACGCTCGGCGGCATCATCGTCTCCAACCTTGGCTGGCGTTGGATCTTCGGCATCAACCTGCCCGTCGGCGTACTCGCCACCGTCGCCGGATACTTCCTGCTCCCCCGCACCCGGACCCGCAGCAGCGCCCGCGTCGACGGCCCGGGCGTTCTGCTGCTCGCCGCTACCACCACACCGGCGTTGATCGGTGTCTCGGCCGTCTCCGGGCTGGGGCTGCCACCGGCCGCGGTGCTGGGACTGTTCGCGGTGGCCGCGGCCGCCGGGATCGGCTTCTGGCGTTGGGAACGGCGCGCTGCCGCGCCGTTGATCGACCCGGCCGCGATCGCCAATCCGCTGGTACGACGCGGGCTTCTGGGTGCGCTCGGCGGCTACCTGGTCCTGTTCGGCCCGCTGGTGCTGGTGCCGATCGTGTTGAGCAGCCACGGAGTGTCGGAGCTACGGGCTGGCCTGCTGCTCACCGCGCTGCCGGCCGGTTTCGGGCTCGCGGCCGGCTTCGGAAACTCGGTGCTGCCGCTGCGGTGGGCGGACTCAACCCGCTGCGTGGCCGGCGTACTGCTGAGCACCGTGGCTCTCGCCGGGTTGATCATCCTGCCGATCACCGGCCCGGCGCTGGTGCCGTTGCTCGCGCTGACCGGTATCGGATTAGGCATCTTCACGCCGGCCAACAACGCCATGATCATGGCCAACATCCCGGAGCGGTCGGCCGGCATCGGCGGCGGCCTGGTGAACCTCAGCCGCGGCCTGGGCACGGCGCTCGGCGTCGCGTTCACCACCCTGGCCCTGGACCAGGCCGGGTCGGCCGGATCCCATGTAGCGCTGGGGATTCTGGCCGTCGCGGCCCTGCTGACGGCGGCGGTCAGCAGCCGCCGCTGAACTCAACAACTGGCGACCAGAGCCACGGTCGCATCGTCGTACTGCTTCCCCCGGGCCACGGGCACCGACTCTTCCACCGACCGGGTACGCGCGATCAGTGCGGCCGGCCCGGCCGACTCCAGCAGATCGAGCAGCTGGGTCCAGGACAGCTGCCCGAACCGTTCCACCAGCCGGGCAGCACCGTCCGACAGCACCGCCGCCCGCCGTACCGAGGAGTACGGCACCGAACCGATCAGCGCCTGGTCGGCCGCGGCCGGGACCGTACTGGCGACCCAGAAATCACGATTACGGGACCGGCCGACACCCGCGACCGAATAGTCGGGCAGGTGATCGAGCCGGTCGTCCAGGATCGGCCGTACGCCCTCGCCGTCCAGGTCCAGCAGAACCGGGGAATCGGCCAGCACCAGGTAATCCAGCCGATCGTCCCGGCGGCGCAGGATCGACACTGTCGCACTCGGACTGTCCGGATTGGACAGATCGCAACTGCCGGCGTGCTGCCCCATCACGTCCTCGATCGCCTCGGACAACAGCGGCGCCAGCGTTCCCGCGCAACCGATCAACCGGCGGGCAAGTGCGCCGCCCAGGGCCCGGGCAAACCAGACGACGTCATGCCGACAGCCCGTTTCCAAACCGGGCACCGCTGTGGCGCCGTCGAGTACGGCGACGAAATCGTTGCCGGTGACCACGACGTCCTCGCTGGCGCCTCCGGGCGCGGCCTGACTGGCGACGGTGACCTGCATCATCGCAGCGGCTCGATTCGCTCGCGCCATACCGCGTCGACCCGCCGGCCCAACTCGTCCACATCCGAATCGTTGCGGATCACGACGTCGGCGATGGCGCGTCGCTGCTCGTCGGTCGCCTGCGCGCTGATCCGAGCCTGAGCGTCCTCTTTGGACAGTCCACGGCGGACGAGCCGATCCAGCCGCGCCGCCAGCGGTGCCTCGACCACGATCACCAGGTCGTATCCGGCGGCGAGGTTGTTCTCGGTCAGCAGCGGTACGTCGTGCACCACGACCGCATCCGGCGGCGCTTGCGCCATCAGCTGCGCCGCCCGCGCACCGACCAGCGGATGGATGATGCCGTTCAACCGCTCCCGGGCGGCCGGGTCGGCGAAGACCAACCGGCCCAGACAGGTCCGGTCCAAAGAACCGTCGGGGCCCACTACCGCTGGGCCGAACGCCTCGATAACCTGGGCCAGCCCGGCGGTGCCCGGGGCCACCACTTCGCGGGCCAGCACATCCGCGTCGATGAGCTGGGCTCCGTGCACGGAGAGTAGTTGCGCCACTGCGCTTTTGCCTGCTCCGATGCCCCCTGTCAACCCGACACGCAGCAACTGTCCACCTTGTTGTCTATGGATTTCGGCGTGTCGCATCATAGGTCACGCCGTGCTGGCCTGATGCCGGTACTGTCCGTGACAACGAAATCGTCGCAAGCGTCGAAGGATGACCCGTTCATGGCCTCACATGCCCACCTCGGGGTTGGTCGGCATCGGCTCGGGCTGCCTGGTCTCAGGCACAGCCGGGAGTACCCCGGGATGCGTGACGCCACCACGTCACGGTCATTCCTTTCGGCGCTGTTGGCACATCGTGGCCGGCATACGTTCCGCGGTCTGATCCGCAGCGGTGCCCGTCCGCGTCCTGTGCTCGCGATCATCGCTTCCTTGTAAAACCCGCGGCGCTACGGCGTTCAGTGGGCGAGCTTGGCGACCTGGTCGCCGGCCAGAAGGAACGCGCCCACCCCGAAGTCCGCGGTGCGCCCGGAACTCGTGGCGGCCGGGGCGCCACCGACGGGCTGGACATAGCCGACCAGCCCGTTCGAATGCAGCGCCACCGTCGAGAGCGCGTGCCACGCCTTGACCAGCACCGGTTGGTAGCGGGCGGCATCGAGCAGTCCGTGCCGGATGCCCCAGGCGATGCCGTAGGTGAACAACGCGGTCCCGCTCGTCTCCGGTCCGCCGAAGTCCTTGGCGTTGCCGAGGTCGCTGTTCCAGAACCCGTCCGAGCGTTGCCGCGCGGCCAGCGCCGCGGCCATGTCCTGGAACGTCGTGACGTACTCGCTGTGGTGCGCGGCCCCGGCCGGCAGCGCGGTCAGCGTCTCGGCCAGCGCCGCAAAAGCCCAGCCGTTGCCGCGTGACCAGAACACGCCGCGATGATTCTGGTCCCGCGACCACAGGTGCGCGGTCTTGTCGTAGAGACCGTTCTCGTCCCGGATATCCCTGGTGCTGTGGTAAAGCGCGTACATCTTGTCCACATAGGACGGACGGTTCTCGACCTGGGCGAGCCGGGCGAAGACCGGCATGCCCATGTACAACGCGTCGACCCACCACCAGTCGTTGGTGGCGCTGCTGTCGGTCATTGCCTGCACGCTGCGTACGGTCGCGGTCAGGTCCGAACGTTGCGGGTGGTCGCGGTACAGATCCAGGTAAACCTGCCCGGAAACCTGGTCGTCGGCGTTGCGGGTCGGCGCCGTAGCCGAGTCGTTCGACAGAGCGAAGCCGTTCTGCTTGGCCCAGGCGAGGGCGTACGCCCGGTAGGCCGGATCGTGGATGTCCTCGTACGCGGCCATATCGCCGTGCAGGTAGACCGCGACATTCCATTTGTTCGCCCCGGCGCTGCGGTACGTCTTGATCCAGTAGTCGTTGGCCTTACGCATGCTCGCCAGAATCTGCGCCCGACTCGGCAGAGCCGGGCCCGGGCTCGACGCGGCCGCGTGCGGACTAGCGTTAGTTCCAGCCCCAGCTCCGCAACTCGTACTGACCGACAGCGCGGCAACCACGACGCCAGCCGCGATCGCGCGACGTACCCGATTGGTCAAAGACGTCACTCTCCCCCTACGCAGGCAGAGCCGGCAGGGAAGTTTAGCGAGCCGACGGGCGCACCGATCCGGTCACGGCAAATTCGCCACGACCAATTCGCCCAGTTGCTTGAGAATTGTAGGTGTCCGCGTCCCGCCAGTGCCGGGCGCCAGCGTCACGGCCACGGTCCGATTGACACTCCCGTAGATCAGGAGCGAGCCGTCCGGACCGATCGTGATCGTGGCCGGCTCGTGGGCGATCGTGGTCTGGGTCGTATGCGCTCCCCCATCCACTTCGGCCGCGACGCTGATCTTCACGCGGTTGGTGGCCTGGGCCACCGTCTCGTAGCCGGAGATGTCAACCTCGATCGGGACCGATTTGCCGCTGACCCCGTACCGGCAACTCACCCGGCCGGTCCGGCCGATCGACGGTTCAGGTAGGGCCTTGATGTAGGTCGTCTGACCGGCCAACGTCCGACCGAGGACCCGGTTGACCGAGGCATGGGTCAACAGCAACGTGCAGTCGGTCGGCAACGAAGCGCGGGAAGGAGCCTTAGGGGTGGTGTGAGTCGCGGTCGGCGACGCCTTCGTCTTGCTCGGCGCTGTCGTCGGGACCTTCACCCCGCCGGGCGGGGCGTTGCTGGTCTGGCTGCAGGCCGCGAGCGTCACAAAGAGAAGGCCGCCTGCCATCCAGCTCAAACGCACCTGGTCACCGTACGGCCACAGACCATCGGACGGGTGGATTCCCAGCATCGTGTCGTAGCTGTGACGGCGAAAAATCGCATATCCGAGAAATAAAAAATGGCTGTGGGGCGGCGATCCGCCCCACAGCCATTGTGTTTGTGCTTACTACTCCTGCCCGCCGCCGGCGAGCTTCTCCCGCAACGCCGCGAGCGCCTCATCTGAGGCCAGCGTGCCGGAGTCGTCGGCCTGCGCGTCCGAGCTGTACGACGAGTCGCCGCTCGCCTCAGCGTCGGCCTTCTTGGCCTCCTCGACCTGCTTGAGGTGCGCCTCGTACCGGGCGTGCGCCTCGGCGTACTGCCGCTCCCACGCCTCGCGCTGGGCCTCGTACCCCTCCATCCACTCGCCGGTCTCCGGGTCGAAGCCCTCCGGGTAGATGTAGTTGCCGTTCTCGTCGTACGAGGCTTCCATGCCGTACGCGGCCGGGTCGAAGCCGCTGCTCTCGCCGATCGTGCCCTCGTTGGCCTGCTTGAGCGACAGGCTGATCCGGCGCCGTTCGAGGTCGATGTCGATGACCTTGACCAGGATCTCGTCGCCGACCTGCACGACCTGCTCGGGAATCTCCACGTGGCGCTCGGCCAACTCGGAGATGTGCACCAGACCCTCGATGCCCTCGTCCACGCGGACGAACGCGCCGAACGGCACCAGCTTGGTGACCTTGCCGGGCACCACCTGGTTGATTTGGTGGGTCCGGGCGAACTGGCGCCACGGGTCTTCCTGCGTGGCCTTCAGCGACAGCGAAACCCGCTCGCGATCCAGGTCGACGTCGAGCACCTCGACGGTGACCTCCTGGCCGACCTCAACCACCTCGCTCGGGTGATCGATGTGCTTCCAGGACAGCTCGGAGACGTGCACCAGACCGTCGACACCACCAAGATCGACGAACGCACCGAAGTTGACGATGGAGGAGACAACGCCCTTGCGGACCTGCCCCTTCTCCAGCTTGTTGAGGAACTCGCTACGCACCTCGGACTGGGTCTGCTCCAGCCAGGCCCGGCGGGACAGAACCACGTTGTTCCGGTTCTTGTCCAGCTCGATGATCTTGGCCTCGAGCTGCTTGCCGACATACGGCTGCAGGTCGCGGACCCGGCGCATCTCAACCAGAGAAGCCGGCAGGAAGCCGCGCAGCCCGATGTCGAGGATCAGACCACCCTTGACGACCTCGATGACCGTACCTTCGACAACCTCGTCGGCTTCCTTCTTTGCCTCGATCGTGCCCCAGGCGCGCTCGTACTGGGCGCGCTTCTTGGACAGGATCAGTCGGCCCTCTTTGTCCTCCTTCTGCAGGACCAGGGCCTCGACCTCGTCGCCGACAGTGACGACTTCGTGCGGGTCGACGTCGTGCTTGATGGACAGCTCACGCGAGGGAATGACGCCCTCGGTCTTGTAGCCGATGTCCAGCAGCACCTCGTCGCGATCGACCTTGACGATCGTCCCGTCGACGATGTCGCCGTCGTTGAAGTACTTGATGGTCTTGTCGACAGCAGCGAGGAAATCCTCGGCGCTACCGATGTCGTTGACCGCGACATGTGGTGCTTGGTGCCCGGCATTGGCACCGGACTGCGGCACCGGCTCGGTATCGATGTCCGCGATGTGGGTGGACTCGGTGGTGGACGTCATGTGGTGGCTTGCTCCGGCTGGTTTGATCGGTCGGGTTCGCCGCGGACCGATTTCGCCGATGAGGTGACCATGCGGCGCGAATCCGCGCGACAAAAATCTGTCATTGACGAGCGCAGCCTGCCCCTGTCGAGGCGCGCAGGACCACGGGCGTACCCGCGAGGATACGAGCCCGAGAGATGTGGGGTCAATTGGGGCACGGCTATCCAAGATTACGAACGCATGACAACCTCGTCCAGTGCCCGAGTTCGGTGAGTCATCATGCCACGTGTCCGCGACCCAGGCTCTGGGTGTAGCCGGAATCGCCCACCGCCCCGCCTCGTCGGCCGAGTCGCGCGCGGCCAATCGGCTGTGGTGGGACGCCGACGCCGACGACTACCTGGCCGAGCACGGGGATTTCCTTGGAGAGCTGGATTTTCGCTGGTGTCCGGAGGGCATGCGGGAGGCCGAGGCCGGCCTGCTCGGTGACGTGGCCGGCCGCCGGGTGCTCGAGGTCGGCTGCGGTTCGGCGCCCTGTGCCCGCTGGCTGGCCACGCAGGGTGCATCGGTGGTCGCGTTGGATCTTTCGCGCGGCATGTTGCGACACGCCGCCGAGGCCGCTTTACGTACCGGGGTCGGTGTCCCGCTGATCGAGGCCGACGCCGAGCAGTTGCCGCTGCGGTCGGAGTCGTTCGACATCGCGTGTTCGTCGTTCGGCGCGGTGCCGTTCTGCAACGACTCGGCCCGGGTGATGCGCGAGGTGTACCGGGTGCTGCGTCCGGGCGGGCGCTGGGTGTTCGCCACTACGCACCCGATCCGCTGGGTGTTCCCGGACGACCCGGGGCCCTCGGGGCTGGTCGCGCAGACGCCGTACTTCGACCGCACGCCGTATGTCGAGGTCGACGGGTCCGGTCGGCCCACCTACGTCGAACACCACCGCACGCTCGGTGATCGGGTCCGGGAGATCGTGGCGGCCGGTTTTTCGCTTGTCGATCTGATCGAGCCGGAATGGCCGGAGGGTCATACGCAGGTCTGGGGTCAGTGGAGTCCGTTGCGAGGCGCGATCATTCCGGGCACCGCGATCTACGTCTGCAGCAAGCCTTCGTGAGTCGGCTTTCCAGGCTGCTCAAGGATTTGGTGCATCTGCTCTAGCCGTACGGAAAGCGCGCCTGCTGGGGTGTCTCTTTTTGCAGCGAACGTGACAACAGGGCGGGTTCCGCGTAGGGGCGAACGCCGCTCCTGCACCGAACGTGACAACAGGGTGGGTTCCGCGTAGGGGCGAACGCCGCTCCTGCACCGAACGTGGCTTGAGGGCGCAGTCTCCCGCATACCAAAACGCCCCACTGCCGCGAACGTGACAACAGCGCCGGCCCCCGCACCCGCCAACGCCGCTCCTGCACCGAACGTGACTTGAGGGCGGGTTACCCGTACCCGCGGACGCACCCACTGCATCGAGCGTGACAAGAGGGTGCTTGCACCGGCCGCGAAACCGCCCTGAGGTCACGTTCGCTCCAGATCGTGTGCAGCTGAGCCAGGTCGCTTGGCTGACCGCCCTGGCGGACAGGCCGGGCGCTTGGCGGACCAGCCGGGCGTAGGAGTGACGGCGGGGCGCTTGGCCGACGAGTCGGCGGTGCGATCCGGACAACAACCGATCCCGACGACAACCTAGGGTGATCGGCATGATCTCAGCAGTGGAGCGTGCCTCATGACCCAGCAGAGTCTGACCGAGTGGTTGTCCGATCTGGCCTCCTCGGCCCCGGCGCCCGGCGGGGGCGCGGCGGCCGCGATGAACGTCGCGTTGGGCGCGTCGCTGGTCGAGATGGTGACCAACCTGACGATCGGCAAAAGCGCGTACGCCGAACACCAAGAGCACGCCGAATCGATCCTGGCCCAGGCCAGCGCGGTGCGGGCGTTAGCCATCGCGTTGATCGGAGCCGACGCCGAGGCTTTCACCGCGTTGATGGCGACGTACAAACTGCCCAAGGAAACCGAGGAGCAGAAGGCGGTCCGGCGCGCCGAGATCCAGAATGCGACCGCCGCCGCGGCCGAAGTACCGCTGCAGATCGCGCGGGCCGGAGCCGAGGTCATCGACCTGGCCGCGCAGTTGCCGGGCCGGAGCAACCCGAACGTGCTCTCCGATGTCGCCGTCGCCGCTTCGGCCGCCGCGGCCGCGGTCGAATCCGCTGCGATCAACGTCGAGATCAACTTGTCCTCGATCAAGGACAAGGACGTAGCCGGTGAGCTGTCGGCGCGGCTGGCGCAGTACGAGAGCGCAATCGCGCGTGGTCGCGCTCTGGTGGCCGAGGTACGGGCGGAGCTGACGAAATGAGCCGGTTGCTGGACGGCCGGTCGGTAGCCGCGACGATCCGGGCCGACGTGACCGAGCGGGCCGAGGCGTTGGCCGCGCGCGGGATCACCCCGACGTTGGCAATCGTGCTGCCGACCGAGGATGAGAGCGCCGCATGGTACGTACGGTCGCTGCAGCGCGCGGCCGAGAAGGTCGGGATCCGTTGCCAGGTCTCGAAGCCGGCCGCCGAGGCGCTTGTCGGCGACCTCGATGCGCTCTCGGCGGACTCCGAGGTCCACGGCGTGATGTGTCAGACCCCGCTGCCCGAGGGCCTGACCCTGGCCGGGGTGGGCGCGCACATCGCGGTGGAGAAGGACGTCGACGGCGCCAACCCGGAGAGCCTGGGTCGGTTGGCCGCTGGCGTGGCTGACACGTTCGCGCCGGCTACGGCGGCGGCGGTGCTGGAAATCCTGCGTTCGCAAGACGTGCCGCTGTCGGGCAAGCGGGTCGTGGTGGTCGGTCGGTCCACTGTGGTCGGTAAGCCGGCGGCGCTGTTGTTGTTGGCGCAGAACGCGACCGTGACGGTATGCCATTCGCGGACGGTCGATTTGCCGGCGGTGGCGCGTACGGCCGAGGTTCTGGTCGCCGCGATCGGCCGGGCCAAGATGCTCGGGGCCGAGTACGTCGCACCCGGCGCGGTTGTGGTCGATGTCGGTACCAACCCGACGTCAGATGGTGGGCTCGTCGGCGACGTCGACGCCGAGGCGGTAGCCGACATCGTGGGTGCGCTCACCCCGGTGCCCGGTGGCGTGGGTCCGGTGACTACCGCGCTGCTGCTGCGGCACGTGGTGACCGCCGCCGAACGGATCACAGCCTGACACGTCCACTGTGGACTGTCGAGTTCGGCCGCGACTTCGCCAGCCCTGAAAATGGATCCGAAGCGGGCGGCGATTTTAAGACCGAGCGCACCGGCGGCGACTTCACAAGCCGAGCGCAACGTCTCAGCTCGGCGGTTCGGATTGACCCAACATCTCAAGCCCGCGGCGACTCCGAAGTCCGAGCGGAACATCCCGACCCAGCGGCAACTTCGGAATCCGAGCGGAACATCCCGACCCAGCGGCAACTTCGGAATCCGAGCGCAACATCCCGACCCAGCGGCAACTTCGGAATCCGAGCGCAACATCCCGACCCAGCGGCAACTTCGGAATCCGAGCGCAACAGCTCGAGCCCGCCGCGATCCGAAGCCTCGTGGTGAATTCGGGCCGCACACCGCCAAGCCCGGACCGCACTGACGGCTCCCCGAGCGCGCGTGTGACTCTGCTCCAACCGTTGGAGCAGAGTCACAGGCGACAGCGATTGGCACCCTGAAGCCCGCGCGTGGGCGCTCGTCTCACTCGACAAGCACGTCGACCGGAGACCGCCTCCATCCACTGTGGACTGTTCGTACGAAGGCTGTCGGCGAGCATGATCATGAGTGGATTTGGTACCGAATTCGGTATCAAAACTACTCATGATCATGGTCGGCGCGGGCGCTCACACTGGTTCGGGGTCGCTACCTGGCTCGGATCGCCGCGCCTGGGGGTTGGCGTGGCAACGTGCACGGACTGCTTGTGGTTCGGCGTTGGAGGTCCGCGCAAGATCGTGATCGCTTTCGTCAATGCAAGCGCGACAAACGCCATCACGATCAACGCCAGAACGGCGGAACCGCGGCACAGCCGGGAGCTTCGCCGCACGCTGCAATTGGCTGCCGGCACCAGCAAAGGCCGACACCCAGCATGCATACCGAGCACCGAGACGCTGTTGATCATGAAGTTCCCGACAAACTTCCCGGCGTGTCGTCGGCGTGTCGCGCAGCAAACTTCATGATCAACAACGGAACAGCCGCGGGGTACGTCCAGCGGAACCGCCAGCAGTACGGCCGGCTCAGTGGCCGGCGTCGTCCCAGGTCGGACCGATCCCGACCGACACGTCCAGCGGGACCGCCAGCGAGTACGCGCCGCCCATTTCCCGGCGTACCAAGGCTTCCAGGTCTTCCCGCTCCCCCGGCGCGACCTCGAACACCAACTCGTCGTGCACCTGCAGCAACATCCGGGACCGCAAACCCGCCGCCTTCAACTCCCGGTCCACGTTGATCATCGCGACCTTGATGATGTCGGCGGCCGAACCCTGGATCGGCGCGTTCAACGCCATTCGTTCGGCCATTTCGCGGCGTTGCCGGTTGTCGCTGGTCAGATCCGGCAGGTACCGGCGCCGGCCCATGATCGTCTCGGTGTAGCCGGTCGACCGGGCCTGCTCGACCACGTTGTGCAGGTAGTCGCGGACTCCGCCGAACCGCTCGAAGTACGCGTTCATCTGCTCGCGTGCCTCGTCCGGGGCGATCTTGAGCTGGTTGGCCAGACCGTAGGCGGACAACCCGTAGGCCAGACCGTACGACATCGCCTTGACCCGCCGCCGCAGTTCGCCGTCGACCTGCTCAACCGGCAACCCGA
This sequence comes from Mycobacteriales bacterium, assembly GCA_040414495.1. Taxonomy (GTDB): domain Bacteria; phylum Actinomycetota; class Actinomycetes; order Mycobacteriales; family QHCD01; genus DATAVB01. The sequence goes on along the minus strand of JBEDUI010000181.1, from coordinate 15,207 downwards.
ACGCCCGCGACGCGACGAACGTGTGCAGGTCCTCGCCGGTCGTGAACGCGGTGATCAGCCCGTCGTCCTCGGACAACGTCGCCATGATGCGCATCTCGATCTGGCTGTAGTCGGCGGTGAGCAGCGACTCGTACCCTGGCCCGACGACGAACGCCTGCCGGATGCGCCGGCCCTCGGCGGTACGGATCGGAATGTTCTGCAGGTTGGGGTCGGTCGAGGAGAGCCGGCCGGTGGCGGCGATGGTCTGGCCGAACGTGGTGTGGATCCGGCCGCCATCGTCAACCATCGGCATCAGCGACTCGACCACGGTCTTGAGTCGGGCCACGTCGCGGTGGTGCAGCAGGATCGCCGGCAGCTCAACCTCCGGCCGCTGCTCGGCCAGCCACCCCAGCGCGTCGGCGTCGGTGGTGTAGCCGCTCTTGATCCGCTTCGTCTTGGGCAGCTTGAGCTCGTCGAACAGGATCTGCTGCAGCTGCTTGGGCGAGCCCAGGTTGAACTCGCGGCCGACCACGCCGTACGCCTGCTGCTCGACCTCCTTGACCCGCCCGGCCAACTCCGAATGCAGGTCGGCGAACTTGTCGGTGTCGGCCGCGATGCCGATCTCCTCCATCGCGGCCAGCACGCCCAGCAGCGGCAGCTCCAATTCGGCCAGCAGCCGGGTCGCGCCGCGCCGCTGCAGATCCTCGTCCAGCACCTTGGCCAGATCGGCGACCGCCCGGGCCCGTACGACCTCGGCCTCGGCCAGCACGGCGTCGGCCTCCTCGGCCCCGCCATCCAGGGAGAGTTGCCCGGTCTCCGGCTCACCCGAGCGGAGCTCCCGGCGCAGGTACCGCAACGCCAGGTCACCCAGGTCGAAGCTGCGCTGCCCGGGCAGGGCCAGGTACGCCGCCAGCGCGGTGTCGCTGGTGACCCCGGCCGGCTGCCAGCCGCGGGCGTGCAACGCGAGCAGCGGACCCTTCAGGTCGTGCACCGCTTTCGGTACATCCGGGTCGGCGAGCCAAGCGGCCAGCGCCTTTTCGTCGGACTCGGTCAGCTGTTCCGGCTCCAGGTACGCACCGACCGCGGAGTCCTCGGCCGCCAACGCGATGCTGTCGATCGTCCCGGTACCCCGGCCCCAGCGGCCGCGCAGCGCGATGCCGATCCGGTTGCCGGAACGTGCGTGCTCGGCCAGCCAGTCCGCGACCTGGTCCGGGCCGAGCGACGTCGCGGTGACGTCGAAACCCTCCTCGGCCTCCGGCTCGGCCGAGGTCAACGTGGCGAACAGCCGGTCACGCAACACCCGGAACTGCAGGTTGTCGAACAGCTTGTGCACCTCATCGCGTTCCCACGCGACCCGCACCAGCTCGGCCGGTCCCAGCGGCAACGACACATCCCGTACCAACTCGGTGAGCTGCCGGTTGCGCATGACCGAGGCCAGGTTGGCCCGCAGCGCGTCCCCGACCTTGCCCTTCACCTGGTCGACCCGGTCGATCAACTCGTCCAGCGTCCCGTACTCGCGGACCCACTTGGCCGCGGTCTTCTCCCCCACGCCCGGGATGCTCGGCAGGTTGTCACTCGGGTCGCCCCGCAGCGCGGCGAAGTCCGGGTACTGCGACGGGGTCAGGTTGTATTTCGACTCGACCTCTTCGGGGGTGAACCGGGTCATGTCCGACACGCCGCGGCGCGGGTACAGGACCGTGACCTGCGGGTTGACCAACTGCAGCGCATCCCGGTCGCCGGTACAGATCAGCACCCGCATGCCGTCGGCGACCGCCTGGGTGGTCAGCGTCGCGATGACGTCGTCGGCCTCGTACCCCTCGATCTCGCAGGTCGGAATCCGCAGCGCCTCGAGGACCTCTTTGATCAGGCTGACCTGGCCCTTGAAGTCATTCGGCGTCTCGGACCGGCCGGCCTTGTAGTCGGCGTACGCCTCCGAACGGAACGTCTTGCGCGACACGTCGAACGCGACCCCGACGTGGGTCGGGTCCTCGTCCCGGAGCAGGTTGATCAGCATCGAGGTGAACCCGTACACCGCGTTCGTCGGCTGACCGGTCGTCGTGCTCATGTCGACGTCCTTGAGCGCATAGAACGCCCGGTAGGCCAGCGAATGACCGTCGAGCAGCAGCAGCGTCGGCGTCTCGGTGTCTATTTCGGTGGTTGCACTCACGTTTGTCACCCTCGGACTTCCTTGTCGCTGCTCGGATCCCCGAGTCTAGGGTCGAGTTACGACAGAACGCGCCCGGGTAAGTACGCGGGGGGTGCCGTGGCTGAGTCAATGCAGAGCGCACGGATCGACGTCGCGCCAGGCTGGCTGCCGTCGGGTTACGTAGAGACAGAGCGACACCGCGGTCGGGGTGGCGTATTGACCACCGGCGAACGGTTCGGACCGCAGGCGTCCCGGACCTTCGAGCGCGGCGGGGCACGGTTCTGGATCACCGACAACCCCCTGCACGACACCAATCTGTGGGAGCGCGGCGAACCGCTGACGATCGCTGGACGACCCGGCGTAGGGCGCGGTCCGCGCCGCGGCAGGTTCTATTACCTGCAGCTGCCATGGGACGATGGCCACCTGCTGGGGGTGTCGGTGCAACAGGCTCCCGAAGCCCGCGCGCTGGCGATCCGGATCGCCGAATCGGTCCGTAGGAGCCCGCCCGTGTCGGTCGACATCCCGCTGCAGTGTGACGATCCGTTGTGTGAAGGGCCCGGCGGGATCGAGGTACGGGGCGCGAGCGACAAGTGGTCGGCGAGCGTCGGCGGTCCGCTTGCTACCGCCACCTTGACCCACGGCCGGGACCACCGCCCACCCCAGGAGGCCCGGCGGATCCGGCAGCTGAGGGTGGATGGCCGACCGGCGATGCTGTGGCATTCCGGGCTGCGGCAAAGCACCACACTCGTCATCCCGCTCGGGGGCGTGCGGCATCTCGTCATCGGTTCGCGGGCCCGCCGGCCGCTGCCCGAGGAGGAGGCCGAACGGATCGCGTCGACAGTCTGGATTTGCGGCGAGCCGGACTATTCCTGGCTCGGTCGGCGACCCGACTAGGGTTGCGGTGGCAACCGCACCCCGAGAGTTGAGGTCTGGCATGAGTACGTCATCCCCGTCGCTGCAAGAGCTGATCGGGGAGGCGGAGGAACAGCTGACCGACCGGATGGGCATCACGATCACGGACTGGGATCCCGAGCACGTGGTCGGAACGATGCCGGTGGCCGGCAATAAACAGCCGTATGGCCTGCTGCACGGCGGCGCGTCGGTCGTCCTGGCCGAGACGCTGGGCTCGATCGCGGCCTCGCTGCATGCCGGGCCGGACCGGATCGCGTTGGGTATCGAGGTCAACGCGACCCATCACCGCGCCGCCCGGGACGGGGTCGTGACCGGAACCTGTACGCCGCTGCACCGGGGCGGTTCGGTGGCCTCGTACGAGATCGTGCTGCGCGACGAGCGGGACAACCGGATCTGCACCGCGCGGCTGACGTGCACGATCCGCCGCCGCCCCGACGCCCACTGAGCGGGCCGGCTAAGCCGTACTCAGGCGGCGCCGCCCCGCCGTAACCGTTGCATCGGGACCGGGCGGGTCAGCATCCGCACCCGGCGCCGCACCCGCGGACCGTCCGAGCCGTGATCGCCCATGCCCAGGGTGTGCCGCAGCGTGGCGATCGACGCGATCCGTCGCGACGCGAGCGGACCGAACCCGAGCCGGGCCAGGAACCGCAGCGCCTCCCGGCCACCGGCGGTCACCCCGACCACCAGGTAGTCACACTCGAGGTCTTCGGCGTACGTGGCGGCCGCGGCCATCAATGCCCGGCCGGCGCCGCGCCGGCGGTGCTGCTCGGCCACCACGAGGTGGCTGAGCATCACGACCGGCGTGCCGGCCAGCACGCTGACCTCGTCCTGGCTGAGAATCCCCATGCCCAACGGCCGGTCGGTGTCGCCGTCGACGGCGAACAGCACCTTGCGCTCGGGGTTTTCCAGCAGCATGACGAACCGGGACGCCAGGCCTTCCCGACCACCGGCCAGGGTCCGCGGGTAGTTCGCCCGACTCCCACCGGAGGCGCGACGTAGCTCATCGACGAAGGCCAGAAATTCGGCCGCTTCGTCCACCCGCGCGGGCCGAACCCGCACATTGCCACGCCACATCCCGCGCCTCCGGTTACCTCGAACCGATCAATCCACGACCCGAAACAACGCCTGACCACGAACCTGACGCATCTCACGGACCACGTCGTACCGCTGTGCAAGATGACGCGACGGCTCGTGACCTTACCGCTATCCCAGGCCGCTGTGCAGTGGCGGGCGGAGGCGAATCCGGCGTACGGATCAGGCTGGTCCTTCGGCCAACCGGCTCGGCTCGTCGGTGGGAACGCTCTGCACCTGCGTCTCGGCGTCCTCCGGGCTGAGCCGGAAGTGGATCGCCAACATGTAGATCAGCGCGCTGAACGCGATGTTGACCAGGAAGTCCCAACCGAACGGAATGTTGTTCTGCTGACCATGCGCCAGGTCATCGGAGGAATAGATGCCCTGCCACGAAATGAGGGCCAGCCCGGCGAACCAGACCAGAATCCACCAGCCGTTCTGCCAGTGCATGTTCGGCACGCTGTCGCGGCGGAAGACGACCTGCAGACCAAACAGCACCAGACCGATCAGCACCGCGACGAACAGCCGCCAGTTCGTGTCCCAACCGGCCCAGTAGATCATCTGGTTCGCGGAGAAGAAGGCCAGGAACGGGATCACGTGCCCGCCGGGCAGCCGGAACGGACGTTCGCGGTTCGGGAACTGATGCCGCATCGACATCAGTACGACCGAACCGGAGCCGAACGAGAGCACGGTCGAGTTCGTGACGAAACCGACCAGCTTGTTCCAGCTCGGGAACGGCAGGAAGATGATCAGCCCGACGACGAACGCCAGGATCACGCTGGCCCACGGCACACCCCGGTTGCTGGTCTTGGCCAGCGTCCGCGGCGCGTTGTCGTTACGGGCCATGGCGTACGAGAGCCGAGTGGTGACCGTGGTGTAGATCAAGCCGGTGTCGGCCGGCGAGACGACCGCGTCGGCCAGCAGCAGCTTGGCCAGCCAGCCCACACCGATCAGGCTGGCGACCCAGGCCAGTGGTCCGGCGGCCTGCGGGATGTTGAGGCCCACATTGGCCCAGCCATTGGAGAGTTCCTTGCCCGGCAGTGCGGCGATGTAGGCGATCTGCAGCAGCACGTAGATGATCGCGCACAGTACGACCGAGCCGATGACTGCGAGCGGAATGTTGCGCTTCGGATTGTTGGTCTCGCCACCGAGCTCGACGCCTTGTCGGAAGCCGAGGAACGAGAACACGATGCCGGCGACCACGATCGTATGGAACATGCCTTTCAACCCGGACGGGGCGAAACCGTGCGAGGTGAAGTTGGCCGTGTGGAAAGCGGTGAACAGGAACGTGAAGATCGTCAGCACGATGATGACGAGCTTCCACCACACCAGGATGTTGTTGAGCCGGGCAAAGAATCCGATACCGACCATGTTGATGAGGGAAAACAGCAACATGCCGCCGGCCGCGAGCAAATAGCCCTTCGGCCAGGTCAACGTACCGTCGCTCTTGGTGATCCAGTGCAAATAGCTGGTCGCGTAGGTCAATGCGCCCAGGACCTCGATCGGCGCCACGACCGCGGCGGCGAGCCAGGTCACCCAACCCATTGTGAAGCTGGCGAACGATCCGAAGGCGTAGTGCGGAAAACGCACGACACCACCGGAAACGGGGAACATTGAGCCCAGCTCGGAGAACACCAGGCCGATCAGCAAAATCATCACCGCGGCGATGACCCAGGCGAAGATCGCCGCGGGTCCCGCGCCGTGCGTAGCTTTGAACGCGCCGAAGAGCCAGCCCGATCCGATGATCGACCCGACACCGGCGAAAAGGAGTCCGACTGGCCCTATATCCCGTTTCAGACCGCTGGTGGCGTCTTCATGGGAGTAGTCCTGTTGAGCAACCGCGCTGGATCTGGCGCCTGCCGACATACTTAGCCTCCTGCCCGGCCGCCTGTCGGCGGCTCCTGCCTCACCTGTTGGAGCTACGGCGAGGGAGCAGCTTAGCCCAATCAACCGACCATGATGCGAGCACTTGTACTGAAAATATGCAATATCTTCCAGGCCGCGCCATAGTCAAGCTGCTTCCGCGCTACATCGCCTGCCTGTACCCAGTGAGGCGAGCAACGTACTCCCGAATGGGCGTAACAGCCTGATAACAGACGATCCGGCTTAGGCCGTGCCCTACGAATCGCGGACATCCGCCGGTGCCGGCGGGCCTTCTTCGGCCACCTCACCGGGCACGGTGTCGGGACCTGTGCTGCCGGGCCCGGGCACGCTGCCGGGCACCTCGGCGCCGAGATAGGCCGAGCGCACGGCCGGATCGTCGAGCAACGCCGATGCCCGCCCGGAAGCGACAATCCGCCCGGTTTCCAGCACGTACGCACGATCGGAGAGCCCCAGGGCCTGCACCGCGTTCTGCTCGACCAACAGAATTGTGGTGCCCGATTCGTTAATTTCTCGCAAGATCGAGAAGATCTGCGCCACGATCAACGGCGCCAACCCCATCGACGGCTCATCGAGCAGCAGCAGCTTCGGCTCGGCCATCAGGGCTCGGCCGATCGCGAGCATCTGTTGCTCGCCGCCGGAGAGGGTGCCGCCCTGTTGGTAACGCCGCTGCGCCAGTTGTGGGAAGAGCGCCAGCATGTCATCGAGCCGGGAGCTCTTGTTGCGGCGGGACCTTGCGTACGCGCCCATTTCCAGGTTTTCCTGCACGGTCATGCCGGGAAATATCCCGCGGCCCTCGGGCGCCTGGCTCAACCCGAGCCGGACCCGTTGATGCCCGGCCACCCCGGTGATGTCGCGACCGAAGAATCGTATGGTTCCGCCGGAAGGGCGCCGCAATCCGGAAATGGTCTTCAGCGTCGTGGTTTTTCCGGCACCATTGGCGCCGATCAACGTGACGATCTCGCCTGCCTCGACAGTCAGCGAAATCCCGGCGATCGCTTCGATCTTCCCGTAATGGACGTGCAGGTCCGCGATCTCAAGAAGCATCGGCCGGCGCTCCAAGATAGGCCTGGATGACCTTTGGATCGTGTTGCACCGCGGCCGGTTCACCGTCGGCAATCTTCTGCCCGAAATCAAGTACCGCGACGTGATCGCTGACCTGCATCACCGTTCCCATATCGTGCTCGATGAGAAATACGGTGACGCCCGATTCCCGGATCCGCTCGATCAGCTCGCGCAGCCGCGCCTTCTCGGCCGGGTTCATTCCGGCCGCCGGCTCGTCCAGCAGCAGCAGCCTCGGATCGGTGGCCAGCGCCCGGGCAATTTCCAGCTTGCGCTGGTCGCCATAGGACAGTGCCTTGCCCGGTTGGTTGGAAAACTCCGGCAGGTCGCAGAATTCCAGCAGTTCGCGGGCTCGAGCCAGACCGTCCCGTTCCTCGTGCCGGAATCGCGGCAGGCCCAGGGCCGCGCCGACCACGCTGGAGACGTGCCGGGCGTCGGTCCCAACGAGAATGTTCTCGGTCGCGGTCATGTTGTCGAACAGCCGGATGTTCTGGAACGTACGCGCGATCCCCCAGCGGGTCACCTGGTGCGGGCGCATACCGGAAATCTTCCTGCCGGAAAACCACAGCGAGCCCGAAGTGGCTTGATAGACGCCGGTGATCAGATTGAAGACCGTCGTCTTGCCAGCCCCATTCGGGCCGATCAACGCGAAGATCGAACCATCCTCAATGGACAGATCGACCTCGGTCAACGCGACCACACCGCCGAAACGCTGGGTGACCGAACGCAATTCGAGTAGCGGAGCCATCAGAACTCCACCACGTCGACGCTCTGCGTCTCGGCGGCACCGACCTCGCCACCGAGTTGCCCCATGCCGCCGGTCCCCTCGGCCAGTTCGGCTCTTCGTCGTCGTGACGGCAAAATGCCCTCGGGCCGGACGATCATCATGAGCACCAGCGCGCCGCCGAAGATGAGCACTCGGTAGTCGGCGAATTGCCGGAAGCGTTCGGGCAACCAGGCCACCAGAAAGGCACCCAGAATGACGCCGGGCAGACTGCCCGAGCCGCCCAACACCACGGCGCACAGAATGTAGGTGGAGAGCAGGAACGGGAAATTGTCCGGTGTTATCGAGATCTGTTGCGAGGCGAATAGGACGCCGGCCGCGCCACCGGTCGAGGCGCCGATCGCGAACGCCCAGAGCTTGTAGCGGAATGTCGGTACACCCATAGCCTCGGCCGCGTCCTCGTCTTCCCGGATCGCAGCCCAGGCCCGGCCGACCCGACTGCGCTCGAGCCTTTTCACGAACACGATGACGAGAATGATCAGAATCACGACGAGGTAATAGAACGGCCGCGTATCAAGAATCCCGTATTGGGTGAACCAGGTCTTGCCAATGCTCCGCGGGAACGGGATCGGCGAAAGCCCGCGCGGACCACCAGTGAAGGCCAGGTTGTTCGCCGTGATCCGGATGATTTCGCCGAAACCCAGCGTCACGATGGCCAAATAGTCGCCGCGCAGCCGCAGCGTCGGTGCGCCGAGAATCACGCCGGCCGCGGCCGAAATGATGATCCCGACCGGCAGGATCACCCAGAAATCCCAGTGCGACTTGATCCCGAAAAGCCCCATCGCGTAGCCGCCGATGGCGAAAAACGCCACATATCCCAGGTCGAGCAGGCCGGCCTGGCCAACCACGACATTCAACCCGAGCGCCAGCAATACGTAGATTCCGATGGGATAGAACAGCACCGCCGACCAGTCACTCTGCGGTGTCATGAACGAGCCGATCGAGTTCGCCGGCAACACAAAGGCACCCACGATCAGCAATGCGTAGACCAGTAATCGCACCGGCCGCGATGCACCGGCCCACCAGTTCGACGGTGGACCGAGCAGGTCCGGCATCCGGATGCGGCGGATTCGCTGCCGTATCGAGTCCGTTCCCACGTGTTCGACGGTTTTCATGCGCGCGCCCTGGTCAACGTCTCACCGAGCAATCCGGTCGGCCGGACCAGCAGTACGAGCACCAGCACGGTGAAGGCGATGACGTCCTTCCATTCCGCGCCGAGAACGCTCGCCCCGTAGTTCTCGATCAACCCCAGCGTGAGGCCGCCGAGCAACGCACCGCGAATATTGCCGATTCCGCCGAGCACCGCAGCGGTGAAGGCCTTGATACCCAGCAGAAACCCGACGTTGTATTGGGTCAACTCGAAGAACGTTCCGTAGAGCACGGCCGCCACGCCGGCCATCAACCCTCCGACCAGGAACGTCACCATCACAATCCGGTCGATATTGACCCCCATCAGCACCGCGGTGTCCGGATCCTGAGAGGTGGCGCGGATTCCGCGACCAAGCCGGGTACCGTTCACGAATCGATCGAGCAGGATCATCATCACCAGCGCGGAAATGATCACCAGGAGTTTGTCCGTACGGACCTCGCCGATGCCGATGTGAAACAGCACGGTCTTTTGCATCACCCGTGGAAAGGCGAGCTGATCCCGGCCGTAGCGCAGCGCGAAAACCTCCTGGAGGAAGAAAGACGCACCAATCGCCGAAATCAGCGCGGCTAATCGCGATGCCCCGCGTTTTCGCAAGGGCCGGTAAGCCACCCGTTCCAGCACGACCGCCGTAGTACCCGAGGCCGCCATCGCCGCCAGCACACAGAGCAGAAGCACGCCAACCAGGACGAATCCAGTCTGCGGTCCGGTGATCCCGAGAGCGTGCAAAGTGAAAAGGCTGGCAAACGTGCCGATCATGAATATCTCGGAATGCGCGAAATTGATGAGGCGAAGCACACCATAGACCAACGTGTACCCCAGGGCCATCAATGCGTAGATAGATCCGAGGGTCAACCCGTCGATGGTGGATGGCCAGAATTGTGTGACGAAACTATGCACAGTCCTACCTCTGGTCAGTTCGCGGATCGGTGCGGCGATCCGCGAAGCTCATCCGCTACGGCCGATCCGTTGGCACCCGATGTTCACCGGATGCCAACGGTGCCTGGCTGTTAGCTGGATGCCTTCGGTTGCACTGTCTTTGCATTACCCAGATACGTCAGCTTGCCGTTGATGATTTCGCTGATGAACAACAGGTTGCTTTGCAGTTCGCCGTTGGCGCTGAACTTGATCGGTTTCGAGACGCCCTGGTAGTTGACGGTCTTGAGGTAGTCGTTGATCGCCGTTGGCGTGGTCTTCCCGGAGTCGATCGCCTTCAAGAACAGGTTCGCCGTGTCGAAACCCTCCGAGGAGTACGTGGCGGGCGCGGTGCCGTACTTGGCCTTGTAGGCGTTGTCGAAGCTCTGCACCGCCGGAACGGTCGAACTGGTCGCCAGCGAGCAGGTGCAGGACGTCAAGGCGCCGTTGGCCTCCTTGCCAGCCTGGGTGGCCAGCTTCTGGTCCTGGGAGCCGTCGCCGGACATGAACGTCGCGGTTACGCCGGCATCGCGCAGTTGCTTCACCAATTTCGCCGCGGCCGAGTAATACCCGGCGAAGAACACTGCGTTCGGGTTGGCCGCCTTGATCTCGTTAACGGTGCTGGAATAGTCCGATCCGGCCGGATCGATCTTGTCGCTGGGGCTGACGGTCACGCCGTCCGTTTTCAGCTGACCCCGCACCGCATCGCCCAGACCCTTGCCGTATTCGCTCTGGTCGTCGATGACCGCGACCGTCTTGGCCTTCAGCGTGTGCGCCATGAAGTCCGCGGCACCGGGACCCTGCGCGGCATCGTTGGACACCACCCGGTGCCAGTACTTGTAGCCCTGCTGGCCCAGCGCCACGGCAGTGGCCGACGGCGATATGTTCGGAATCTTGGCCTGTTCCAGAATTGGCAACGCAGTCTTGGATTCACCGGAGAATGCCGGACCGATAACGCCGACATCCTTGTCCTGGATCACTTTGCGGACCTGCGTGGAGGCCTGCGTCGGATCGCCCTGCGTGTCGTAAGCCTTGTAATTAACCTTGGTTACGCCGCTTTTGGCGTTGTGCTGTGCAATAGCCAATTGCACGCCATTTGAGATATTGATTCCTAACTGGGCGTCCGGTCCGGTCTGTGCACCAACAAAAGCCAACGTGAGGTTTTTGTTGCTAGCACTGCTACCGCCGGAGCCACTACTGCCGCTATTACTGCTACTACCGCAGGCGCTGGCCACAACAAGGATCGACGCCGCACCAATCGTCCCGAGGCAGCGCAGGACATTTCTGGTCACGTTCGTACCTTCCGTTCAGCCGACACCAGCCGGGTTTAGCCCTCAACTGGCCCGGGTGACCGCTACTCGGTCAGCCGGAATGGCCGAACAGTAAGCCTCTCAACGCATCACGGTGGCGAAAGTCACACACTCGTAACAGCAATGATCACGTCTGTAAACAGACAGCTAAGGAAGATCTGTACCCACTGCAATTACCGCGTCGGCGACGGAGCGCATTGTCGTACGCCGATCCATGGCGGTCCGCTGAATCCAGCGGAATGCCTCGGGCTCGGTCATCGAATGCTCGGTCATGAGCACGCCCTTGGCCCGGTCGATGACCTTGCGCGCCTCGAGCCGTTCGGTGAGGCTGCCGACTTCCTTTTCCAACGCGGCGATCTCGGCGTACCGGGAAACGGCCATCTCGATCGTGGGCAACAGGTCCTTGGCGCCGAACGGCTTCACCACGTACGCCATCGCGCCAGCCTCGCTCGCCCGCTCGACCAGCTCCCGCTGACTGAACGCGGTGAGGATGACGACCGGGGCGATCCGCGCGGCGGCGATCTGCTCGGCCGCGGACAGCCCGTCCAGCTTCGGCATCTTGATGTCGAGGATCACCAGATCGGGGCGCAGCTGGGTGGCGAGTTCGACCGCCCGCTCACCGTCGCCGGCCTCGCCGACCACGGTGTAGCCCTGCTCTTCGAGCATTTCCTTCAGGTCCAGCCGGATCAACGCCTCATCCTCGGCGATGACCACGCTGCGCGAGGCGGGCACGTCGGTCACGGCGACCCCTTTTCGAGTGTGGCGGCCCGGAATGGCCGATGGCGATGCACAGCGTACCGGCAACCGCTGAGGAAGCCAGCGCCCGGCGGCGCGCCCCCGAGATCGGTGCGACAGACCGGTCGGGCCCGGCTCACTGACCACAGTGGACAGCGAGCCGTCGGCCGTGCCGTACCGGGAGCGGGATTCGAACCCGCACACCCTTGCGGGCAGAGGCTTTTGAGACCTCCGTGTCTACCGTTCCACCATCCCGGCGGGGATGAAACCTGGACAAGCCAGGACGTCAGCATACCGTGCCGGCCGGCTCGCTCTTGCGACCGGGCGCTCGGTTTCACACGACGGTTGCCGGGGTGCACGGCGCGCTGGCCGTAACGCCCTTGAAGGTCGTCGTCGGGTGAGCCGGTGGTGCTGGGCTGAGCGTTCTCCAGCTGGCCCTGGTAAGCCGGCTGTCCGGTTCGCCGCGGGTGGATGCTGGGCTTGGCCGCGACAGTACGGGTCTTCGCGCCCGCCTGGGCGCAGGTCACCTCGACCGTGGCGACCTTCGCCTCTCGGGCCGTGAGGCGACGCTCGCCATCGCCGGCTCGCCAAGTACCCGGCGGTACTTGTGCGAGTGTGCGCAGGACCGCGCACCCAGATCCGGTCGCCCGGCACCAGCCCGAAACGCTCGTTGGCAGCACCCGAGGGACCGCACGTCCAAGCGCTATTCGATCCAGTCCGGTGGCGGGTCGGTTTCGAACCGTACGGCGGCGATGCTGTTCGCGCCGGCGAGCCAAGCCTTGGCAATCCGGTGGCCGCCGTCCATCAGACCACCGTCGGCGGCGAGAATGACCGGATACGTCAAATCGGCCTGGTTGATGCGCCGCGCGTGCTCGGCCACCATTCGACAGGTCGGCGCCACTCCGCCAAACCAGCAGTCCTGGTCGAATTCGGCAATATCGTCAATGGCCACGTGCCGGACCGGCAGATCTTTGGCCAATTCCCACAGCCGTTTCGTGTACCAGAATCCCCGACCGCCGGACACCGGCCGGGAATGCTTCTCCGCGCTACTCACCCATTCTCCTCGTTGTGGCTTTGTGGTTCAGAATCTGAAACTCCCCGTTCCGACGCTAGCGAAATCCGTTGACCCGAAAGGGGCCGTTGATAGTCCACTATGGACAATCAAGTCTCCAGTTCGTCGGTATGCTCGGCGGCCGGTACGCCCTCGGCCGCGAGCCGGACCTGGAGATCGGCCAGCAGCGTACGTAACAACGAGGTCAGTTGCCGGCGCTGCTGCGGGCTCAAGCCGTCGAGCAAACTGGACTCCCGTACCAGTACCTGCTCGACGCTCGCCTCGACGACATCGTGCCCGCGCTCGGTCAACGTCACCACGACCGCGCGGCCAGTCCCGGATGCACGGATCACGAGCCCGGCGCGCTCGGCCCGGGCGACCCGCTGCGAGATCGCGCCCGCGGTCACCAGTGTCCGGGTAGCAAGCTCGCGGGTGGTCAGCTGGTACGGCGGGCCGGCGCGACGCAACATGCTGAGCAGATCCAACGTCGCCGAATCAAGCCCGGCCGCAGCAAGCACTCGGCGGCGGTCGTCGGCGAAAAGCTTGCCCAGCCGCCAAATCCGGGTAACCACGCCGATGGAATCGACCGGTGTGCCGGGCCGCTCCCGCTCCCAGCCGGCCGCGATCTCATCGACCGAATCGGTCCGGGCTCTGCCATTCGCCATGCGCTCTCCTAGTACGTCTCGCTGCGCCCGCCCTATGCCGGCTTCACGATCAACGGGACCCCGAATCGGGCGAGCAACCGACACCGCGACTGCTGTTCCGACCGTTCTCGCTACCAGTGACTCGGCACTGACACGCTGGCATCCGCCTGCACTCAACCCTCGATCGTGCCTGTGTCAACCCAACGTTCGGCCCTGCCCGCCTCGACCCTCGATATTGCCGTCTGGCCCCATCCCTCAGCCTTGCCTGCCTCGATCCGACCCGACCCGACCTGACCGGACCGGACCGGACCGGACCCTCGATCTTGCCGCCTGACCCCATGCCTCAGCCTTACCCGCCTCGATCCGACCCGACCCGACCCTCGACATTGCCGCCTGACCCCATCCCTCGGCCTTGTATCCCGCTTCGATCCAACCCTCGATTCCCAACGCCTTTTCCGTATGCCTTTCCTGTTCGACATCGACGCCGTCGCTAGTCTACGTTTAGATCTAAACGAAAGGGAGGACACACTCATGAGCCGTACCGTTCTGGTCACCGGCGGCGGCACCGGCATTGGACGAGCTGTCGCGGCCCGCTGTGTTGCCGGGGGCGATCGGGTGATCATCACCGGCCGGCGACCCGAGCCGCTGGACCACACCGCGAAATCGCTCGGCGACGCCGTATCCGCAGTGTGTTGTGACCACACGAATCCGGCGCAGGTAGCCGCGCTGCTCGACGAGCTACCCGGAACGATCGACGTGCTGGTCAACAATGCCGGCGGAAATACCGACTTTGTTTCGGTCGACAATTCTGCCGCGGAATCGTCGCAGGCCGGGCTTGCGCGGTTTGCCAGTGCCTGGCACGCGAACCTCGATGCCAACCTGCTCAGCGCGGCGATGACCACGCACGCATTGCGCGACCGGCTTGCCGCGGGCGGGGCCGTTGTCCACATAGGATCGATCGCCGCTGATAGGGGCGCGGGCTCTTATGGCGCGGCCAAGGCAGGTCTGGCGTCGTGGAACGTCGACGTGGCGCGGGAATTGGGCGGACGGGGAATTACCAGCAATGTGGTCGCGGCCGGATATGTGCAGGACACCGAATTCTTCCGCGGTCGCCTGAGCGAACAGCGGCGGGAAAGTCTCATCGCCGACACCGCGGTAGGCCGACCAGGCACGGTGGAGGATATCGCGGAGACGGTGCATTTCCTGGCATCGCCGGGTGCGCGGCACATCACGGCTCAGGTCCTGAACGTGAACGGTGGCGCCTTCGCCAGCCGCTGAGGTTTCTAGGCCACCCGATTCCCGGCCGAGTTCTGGCGACCATGATCGTGAGTAGTTTTGGTGCGCATTTCGGTACCAAATCCGCTCACGATCATGGTCGAAATCTCGATCAGCGGGCCAAGCCGCGGGCCCGAGCGCGCGCCGACCATGATCATGATGGCGTTCGTCAACGAAAACGCGCCAAAAGCCATCACGATCATGATCGAGTTGCGGATTGCGGTTCCGGGCTTGCGGACTGGCCGCGTTCCGCGTTCCGAGTTGCGGGTTTTGCAGGTTGCGGGGTTGTCGGACT
>JBEDUI010000180.1:0-5423 GCA_040414495.1 Mycobacteriales bacterium | reverse complement strand
AAATGGTCGCGATTTTCGGCAACGAATCGCGTAAAGGCCGCTGGACCGTGCCGGAACACCTGCACGCGACGTCCATTTTCGGCGACTGCCATATCGAGATGCAGGACGCGGTATTGCGGCATCGGGTCACCACAATTGACGCGACCGCGCGATTCGGCAGTGTGACGATATTCGTACCGGACGGCGTGGATGTCCGGATGAGTGGCCGCGCGATATTCGGCGGCAAATCTTCGAAGCTGCGCGGTAATGCGCATCCCGGTGCGCCGGTGCTGGTCGTCCGGTGCGAAGTGTTTTGCGGTGCGGTGACCGTTCGACCGCCGGGACGCAACGGGTGAGCGACGTCGCCGAAGTGTGCGCCGACCTGACCGGCCGGGTGCGCGTCGCGCAGCAGCCGGATCTGCGGTTCTACGCGGCCAGCACGATGAAGGTCCCGGTGATGATCGCGGTCTTCCGCGCCGCCGAGCAGGGCCGTATCGACCTGGACGAGCCGGTTCGTATCCACAGCACGTTCACCTCGGTGCTGGACGGCGCGCCGTTCACGATCGAGACCGCCAACGTGGATGCGGAATTAGAAGACGGTCAGAGCCGGTCCGTACGCGAGTTGATCGAGCGGATGATCACGCTCTCCAGCAATAACGCCACCAATCTGCTGCTGGAATTGATCTCGCTGGCGCAGGTGCAGCGGGCGGCCGATGACGGCGGCGCCCGCAATACGGAGATCGTCCGACCGATCGGCGATGACCGCGCCGCGGCGGCGGGAATTCAGAATTACGTCACGGCAGCCGATCTGGTGGCCATAATGACCGCGATAGCTACCGGTACCGTCGCGGGCCCGGCCAGTTCTCAGGAAATGCTGGAGATCCTGACCCGGCAACGCCACCGCGAGGGGTTGCCGGCGGGGATCCCTACGCAGGTCCGGTCCGCCAGCAAGGGCGGTTGGGTTACCGGGCTCCGGCACGATGTTGCCGTGGTCTGGCCACCGGCCGCCCCGCCGTATTGCCAGGCGGTCTGTACCCGGGGGTTCAGTGACGGCGAGGCGTTGGACGTGATCCGCGGCCGGGCGGCGGCTGCGTACGCGACATATCAGACGTATCGGGGGGCGGTATGAAGATCACCGGGGTCTCTACGCGGACCCGTCGGGCGCGGCTGCGGATGCCGTTCGTGACCGCGCTGCGCACCGTAACCGAAGTGGTGGCGATCGATGCGTTGGTCAGCACCGACGAAGGACTGTTCGGGGTCGGCGAGGCCGTCCCGACACCGGTTCTGACCGGTGACACCCACGGCAGCATCGTCGCGGCGTTGGAAGGTCCGTTGCGCAATGCGGTGCTCGGCGCCGACGTCGAGGATTTCGAAGAGCTGTTGCGCCGGATCCAGACGGCGTTGACCCACAATACGAATGCCAAGGCCGCGCTCGACATCGCGTTGCACGACCTACGGTCCCGGGCGACCGGGTTGCCGCTGCACCGGCTGCTGGGCGCGGGCGGCCGCGCGCCACGGACCGACGTCACGATCAGCGCCGATGCGCCAGCGGTGATGGCGGCCGAGGCGGCGGCGCGGGTCGCCGAGGGGTTCGGCACGTTGAAGGTGAAGGTCGCCGACGACCCGAGCCTGGACGTGGATCGGGTACGCCGGATCCGGGATGAGGTCGGCCCGGAGGTGACGCTGCGGATCGATGCCAATCAGGGCTGGAGCCCCAAGCAGGCGGTCGCGATCGTGACCACGTTGGAAGGGTACGAGGTCGGCCTGGAGTTGGTGGAGCAGCCGGTTCCGGCGGCCGATCTGGCTGGCCTGGCGTTTGTGACCGGCCGGGTCGCCACGCCGGTGATGGCAGACGAGAGCGCGGGTGGGCCGCGGGACGTACTGGCGATCATCGACCGCGGCGCGGCCGACCTGATCAACATCAAGCTGATGAAGGCCGGCGGGTTGCGGCCGGCCCGGCAGATCGTCGACATCGCGGCCGCGGCCGGGGTCGGCACGATGATCGGCGGCATGATGGCGACCGGCCTGGGGGTAGCCGCCGATGCCGCCCTCGCCGCCACCATGCCCGGCGACGTGGTGCACGACCTCGACCCGGCTTGGTGGCTGGCCGAGTCCGATGGCCTGGTCCGGTACGAGGCGGACCGGGTCATGCTGCGCGATCAGCCGGGACTGACCGATCCGGGGTGGGGCGATGACTGACCAGCGCAAGGTCCGGGTGGTCGCGACCGTATGGACCGATCCGGAACGGGTCCGCGAATCCGATGTAGCCGCGGTGGCGGCCGAGCCGGACGTGGCGGAGTGGACCGCCGGCATGGGTCTGGAGGGCCGGCTCGACCTGCACGGCCGGACCGTCACCCAGGCCCTACCCGGTGAGCCGGTACTGGTCGATACGGAAAAGGACGGCTGGGCCTCGGTCGTACTGCCCTGGCAACCCTCCTCTTTGGACACACGCGGGTACCCGGGCTGGGTCCGGATCGAGCACCTGACGGCGGGAGAGCCGGACGATATCGCCGCAACCGCGATAATGCCCGTTTCCGCTGATTCGAAATCAGCTGCCGTCTCGAATGTCGGCCGCGTGGACGGGGAAATGTTGGTCGCGGCCGCCCGGCAATTCCTGGGTCTGGACTATTTGTGGGGCGGTTTCACCGGGTACGGTGTGGACTGTTCGGGTCTTACATCGCTTACGCATCGCAGTGTCGGAATCGTGATTCCGCGCGATGCGCACGACCAGGCGTCGGCCGGAAAAGAAGTCGCGCTGGATGAATTACGGCCCGGGGACCTGGTATTTTTCGGCGAAAATGAAGGTCGCGGGGTGGTGCACCACGTCGGCATGGCCATCGGTGATGGCACGATGTTGCACGCGCCGCGGACCGGCAAACGGGTCGAGGTTTGTCCGTTGAATATGCCCGGGTACGCCGAGGAACTGTGCGCCGCCCGGCGTTATTTCTAATATTTTGATTCGGCGCGGTTGTCGCGCGTCGGCGTCCCGGCGCCGGCAAGCGATGCTGAGCTCGCTGAGCTCGCCGCGCGACGCTGACCGCGCTGCGCCGACCGCCGCGACGCTGACCGCGCTGCGGCACGGTGTCTTAGCTGCGCGAAATGCTGACCGCGCTGCGGGGCGCCAATGGCTTTGGCGGTCTCCCGCGCGGCAATTCCGTGATCGTGATGGCTTTTGTCGCGATGGCGTTGACGAATGCCATCACGATCACGAAAAAGCGGCTCAAACAGCCTCGCCTAAGGCTGTCCGATGCCTTCAGCTTCGGCACTTCCCGGAAGGTGTCAGTTGGATCGTCGTCGCGTCGCGAACCCGTCTGGGGCGTCATGCTGTCTCTTCTTCGGGCCAGTTGCGGGATGGGACGGTGAATCTCGGGTTCCGTGCACGCGAACTTTCAAGATCGTGAGTGGATTGTGTGCCGAATTCCGTAGCAAATTCACTCATGATCATGAAAAGCAGCCCTGGAGCGCCGTTTCAACGCTGAGGGGCAGCGCTGGAAGCGGGTTTTCAGTGAGTTTCAGCGCTCGCGGTCAGTGCTGAGGCGGCGTCTTCAGCGTCGAGGGTTGGGTTTCAGTGCTGGGGGTCAGCGTTGGAGGGGGCGTTTCAGTGCTGGGACTTCAGCGCTTGGGGTTTCGATGTTGGGGGTTTCCGCCGCTAGGAACGGTGTTTTCAGCGCGGCATGGTCGTTTTATGCCTAACCGCTATCCGGTTTCGTTCGGCACCGGTTCGCACAGCATGACCGTGGGAGCGCCGGCAACCCGGGTCAGCACGATCGTCGCGTGCCCGCGTCCGCTCAACCGCAATTCCCGGCGCAGCAGCGACGGATCAATCGCCGAGCCGCGCTTTTTCACGGTAACGCTGCCGACATCACGTTCACGCAGCATGGCCCGTAGGCGTTTCAGCGAAAAGCCGAATACATCCAACACCTCGTACCGCTTGGTAAACGGCGAGGCTACCAGCGAATCCGCTGTCACATAGGCGATTGTCGGGTCGATCAACCGCCCCTGGACCTCGGCCGCGGCTTCGGCGACCAGACCGGCCCGGATCACCGCGCCGTCCGGCTCGTGCAGCCACCGCCCGACCGGCCCG
Organism: Mycobacteriales bacterium; assembly: GCA_040414495.1. Taxonomy (GTDB): domain Bacteria; phylum Actinomycetota; class Actinomycetes; order Mycobacteriales; family QHCD01; genus DATAVB01. The sequence goes on along the minus strand of JBEDUI010000180.1, from coordinate 1,360 downwards.
ACCGAGGCGGTCAGCCCGGCGCCCACCAACGTCGCTCCCGACGGCAGCAGGGTGGCCCGACGCTCCACTGTGGACAACGGCCCGAACCAGAGCGCCGCCTCCTTGACCTCGCCGTCGTCCGACACCCATTCGGCCTCGGCGCCAGGCGGTACGAGTTCGTGCGGAATGCCCGGCGCGACCTTGGCCGCGGTCGCCGGTACGGCCGAGGCGAGTTGCGTGAGGAAACTGAACGGCGGCGAGTACGCGTCCGGGTCGAAAATACGCCGGCCGCTGCCGCGCCGGGACGGGTCGCAGAACGCCGCCGGCCACCCGTCCAGCGGCACCGACGTCGCGTCCGCGGCCTCGACCTGGACCCCGGAAAGCCCTAGTACATCGGCGTTGGCGCGCGCCACCGCGACGGTCAGCGGATCCAGGTCGACCCCGCGTACGGCCAGCCCGGCCCGGGACAACGCGATGAGGTCGCCGCCGATCCCACAGCACAAATCCAGCACCCGGTCGACGCCTGCCGCGGCGAATCGGCCGGCCCGGTGTGCGGCCACCGACGCCCGGGTCGCCTGCTCCACACCGTCCGGGGTGAAGAACATCGCCTCGGCGTCCGACCCGAACTTCGGTACCGCGCGCTGGCGCAACCGGACCTGGGTCACCGCGGCCGAGACCAGCGCATCCGGGTAATCGGCCCGTAGCGCGCTGATCGTGGCGAGCAGGGTGTCCTCGCTGACGCCACGGGCAGACACCTCGGCGAGCACCCGTTCACCCGCCGCCGTGCGCAGCGCCTGGAATGCCTCGATCTGCACGGCGGGCGAGCCTAAGGCAGACACCAGTGCCCGAGATCGCCCGGGCCGTGCCGGACCGGTTCGGTCTGCGAATTCTGGGTACGTCCGACAGCCACGACAAACTGACCGGGGCCGTGGCGCATACAAACACCCTAGGCGTGTTGCTTGAATCCTCGGCCTGCTGCGGGGCGCCCAGACGACTGACACGCTCCCACCCACACCCCGGCGGCCTGGCGTTGTCCTCGTCGCCGGTAGCTCCGCTACGGGCTCCTCTCGTGTCTTGCGGGACACCCGCACCCGGGCTGCCTTGCCGGACACCCGCACCCGGGCTGCCTTGCCGGACCGCCACAGTACTCACAGCGATCACCGCTCACGACGGCCAGGATTGAAGGAACACGTCCTAATGCCCTCGCGTGCCACCGTTATCGGTATCGGTAACCCCTACCGACACGACGATGGGATCGGGCCGGCCGTCGTGGCCGAGCTGGAGCGCCTGAAAATCCCCGGCGTCCGCGTCGCGCTGCACGACGGTGAACCGGCCGGCCTCCTCGACGCCTGGTCCGATACGAGGCTGGCCATCATCGTCG
>JBEDUI010000179.1:0-19707 GCA_040414495.1 Mycobacteriales bacterium | reverse complement strand
TCAGGCGGACGCTCGTACCAACTGAGCTACCTGCCCCCAGCTCCCTCCGAAGAGGGACCCAGCGACCCCGACGGGACTCGAACCCGCGACCTTCGCCGTGACAGGGCGACGCGCTAACCAACTGCGCTACGGGGCCTGGTGTGACAGACCGTGCCCCCAACGGGATTCGAACCCGTGTTACCGCCTTGAAAGGGCAGCGTCCTGGGCCTCTAGACGATGGGGGCGGACCGTGATCTGACACTATGCTCGCACACCGGTCAGATCGTCGTGCCACACCCTTCGTCGTTCTCGTCGGGAGCAGGCACGAGCATACGGGACAACCCTTCTGCGGTCCAAAGCGGATACCCCAACTCAGTGCGTCGGGGCCACGACGTGCCGCTGGATGGTCGCCTCGGTCTCGCCGATCCCGCCCAACGTGATGTCGTCGTACGCCTCGAGCTTGTGCGTACCGGAGTCGAAGTACAGCACCGAGCACTCCAGCGGGGTCGGCTGCTCGTGCTCCAGACCGCGCAGCCCGGCGCCACCAGTCGACCCCTCGACCAGAACCTGCGTCGTGCCGAGTTGGCGTACCTCGCGCTTGTGCAGGTGACCGGAGAGGATCAGCGGCACCTTGTTCTTCAATGGCGGGGCGGACGCCGGGTCGTGCAGCATCGTGATGTCCGGCGGCGATTTCATCCGGTCGACCAGCGCGGCCAGCTTCCGGCCGGCCGACTGGATCTTGTCGTTGGACGCGGTGTCGTCGCGGGTCTCCTTGTCCGGGGTGAACCGGGGGTCGCTGGTCCCGATGATCGTGAGCCCGTCGACCGTGATCGGCTGGGTGCCCTGCAGCACGGTGGTGTTGGGCTGGCGGGCTACGGCGTCCGCGGTCCGGGCCGAGTCGTGGTTGCCGCGGATGAAGATGTACCGCTTGTGCAGGTGCCCGATCCGGTTCGCGTACGAGGATTCCGTCGTGCTGCCCCAGTCGACCAGGTCGCCCGTGTCGACGATGAAGTTGACCTTGAACTGCTGGCTGACCGAGCTGATCACGTTGAACGCGGACGGGTTGAGGTGCAGGTCCGAGACGTGCAGCACCCGGATGGTCGAGTCGTCTGGTTCGTACGTCGGCAGCTTCGAGAGCGCCCCGTACAGCCGGCTGGTGTGCGTAATCAGGCCAGCCAGTTCCTTGCGGTACACGTCGAACCGGCTCACCACGTCCCGGGCGTTGCCGACCAGCGACGGGGCGTTGGTCAGCAGACCGGTGTACCGCGGCTCGGTCAGCGCCCGGGTGCTCCAGGTCGCCGCGCCGATTCCGGCCGTACCGAGCATGAGTACGGATGCCACCCCGGCCGCGATCGCCGCCCGGCTACGCCGCCGGTAGACGACGAACGACAGCACGGCCGCCCCCAGCACGGCTGCCAACACCGACTGGATCGCCAGCCGGATCACCGCCGACTGCACGTCATCCGCCGCGTCGTCGCCGAGGTTGGCCAGCTTGGCCGGGTCCCGCAGCAGCTGCTGCGCCTCGGCCTGACGCAGCTGGGTCAGTTCGATCTTCAGCTGCAACGGTCCGTCGTAGGCGCGCGTGGTCAGGTCGCCCAGCGGCGGTACGTGGACCGCTACGCCACCGCCGTGCACGGAGCCGATGACCGACAGCCGCGCCTCGAACGGGCCGACGTCGTGGGTCACCGACCCACCGATCACCAGCCCGATCGCGGCGCCGATCAGCGCGACAGCAATGATCCCGGCCCACCGGCGAACCGGGGCCGAGACCAGCTTCTGCAGCATGGGGCGTACGCGCATCGGTTCGAGAGTAACGACGACCGGCAAGGCGACTACGGTGCGTCAATTCGGTAAGAATGCCACCGTGAATGACATCGAGTTCGAAACGTGGTTCGCCGACCAAGTCGCCGCGCTGCCGGGCGTGGAGGCGGTGAGCCTGGGCGGATCGCGGTCCCGGGGCGAGCATCGGCCGGACAGCGACTGGGACTTCGCGCTCTACTACCGCGGCCACTTCGACCCGGATGTGGTACGGGCGCGCGGCTGGGAGGGGCAGGTCAGCGACATCGGCGGCTGGGGCGGCGGCGTGATGAACGGCGGCGCCTGGCTGCGGATCGGCGACCGCCAGGTCGACTTGCATTACCGCGATCTGGACGAGGTGTCGCACCACCTGGCCGAGGCCCGCGAGGGTCGGTTCGAAAAGCAGCTGTTGATGTTTTATCTGGCCGGAATTCCGACCTACGCCGTGGTCGCGGAATTGGCCATCAACCGCGTGCTTTCCGGGACTCTGCCGCGGCCGGAATATCCGCCGGCGCTGCGGGAATCGGCGGCCCGACGCTGGCACAACGACGCATTGATGAGCGTGTCGTACCGGCCCACTGACGACCCGGTCGTCGCGCTGGGAAATGTCAGCCGAGCATTGATCGAGGAATCGCATTCCCGGTTGGCGGCGCGTGGAATCTGGGCGACGAACGAGAAACGGATCATCGCGCGGGCCGGTTTGACCGATGTGGCCGAAAGCCTCCGGGCCGGGGCGTACATCGACGCCGCCATCGAAGCCATTCGCGGCTAGCGCTGTCTACTGTGGACCGCCCCGGGCCGGGGCGGAACGGGCATGGAATTACCCAAACCGCTACGGTCTGGGCGTGATCGCCACCCCTGTAACCCAGCGGCCGGACCGACGCCGCTTCCTGCGTATCGCCGGTTCGCTCACCGCAGCCGGCCTGGCGGCGGCCTGTCAGTCCAGCACTGGCGGCAAGGCGACGCCGACCAAATCCACCTCCAGCACCCCGGGCCCAACCACGACCGCACCCGGGCCGAGCCCGACTCCAAAGCCGACGCCCAAGCCAACTCCGAAGCCGACGCCCACCCACGCCCGGCAGGCCGATTACACCGCTCTTGCCCGCGGCCTGCACGGTCAGCTCATCCAGCCCGGCGAAAGTTCGTACGCCACCGCCAAACAACTGTTCAACCCGCGTTTCGACGGCATCGATCCGAAGGCCGTGGTGCAATGCGCGAGCGTCGACGACGTCGTGGAATGTGTGCGCTTCGCCACGAAATTCGGTCTGCCGGTGGCCATGCGTTCCGGCGGTCATTGTTACGCGGGGTGGTCGGTCGGTCCGGGATTGGTGATCGATACGGGTCCCATGCATTCGATCAGCGCCAGCGGTGGTTCTGCGACAATCGGCGCCGGTGCGCGGCTCATTGACATCTACGCGACGTTGGCCAATGCCGGCATCGGTATTCCCGGTGGCTCCTGCCCGTCAGTCGGAATCACCGGCCTGACGCTCGGCGGCGGAATTGGCGTACTGGACCGCGCCTGGGGCTTGACCTGCGACAACCTCACCGCGGCCGAGGTCGTCACGGCCGACGGCCAGGTGCACCGTTGTGACTCCCGACACGACGCCGACCTTTTCTGGGCCTGCCGGGGCGGTGGCGGTGGCACTTTCGGTGTGGTCACCGAATTGACCTACCGGACCCGACCCATCCAACCGGTGGCTACCTGGTATATGTCGTGGCCCTGGTCGGCCGCCACCGCGGTGCTGGCTGGCTGGCAACACTGGTTACCGGGTGCCCCGAATAATTTGTGGGGCAGTGTGCATCTGTCGTCCGCGCCCAGCAGCGCAACGCCGAGCGTAAGCGTCGTGGGTACGTTTCTCGGCGGCGACATCGCGACGTTGAACACCGCGTTGGACGGCCTGATCGGCAGCATCGGCTCGGATCCGAGTTCCCGTAGCGCCAACTCAAATGAGTTCCTGCGCACGATGCTGGTCGAGGCCGGCTGCAGCAAGAAGTCGTTGGCCGAATGTCATCTGCCGCCGACCGGCGATATCAACCGGCAGGGCTACTCCGGATCGTCGGATTGGATCAATCGCCCCATGTCCACTGCTGGTAATGCCGCATTGGTATCGGCCATTCAGATGCGTCATGAAACTCAAGGCGCACCCGATGTAGCGGTTCAGTTGGACGCGGCCGGCGGCGCGATCAACCAGGTCTCCCCTGCTGCAACGGCGTTCGTGCACCGTCGCGCTATATGCTCGGTGCAGTACATCGCCAACTGGTACGTCGCCACACCCCCCTCCGATGTGACCACCTGGCCGACGCGTGTCAGAGCTTCGATGCAGCGTTATGTCAGCGGTGAGGCGTACCAAAATTACGCTGACCCTGGTATTCGGAACTGGCAGCGTGCATACTTCGGCAGCAATTACCCGCGACTACAACAGGTGAAGCGGCGCTATGATCCGCACAATGTGTTCCGTCATCAACAGAGTGTTACGGTTGCCTGAGCACACGGAAATTCGTCGTAGGGTCGCCTGATGGCTGAATCCCCAGACGATGCCTTCACGCTCATCAGCGCCGTATCCCGCACCCTCAAGACCGCGGTTGAACGACGCCTGGTGGAACATGGTGTCTACGCAGGACAGCACACCATTCTCGGCTGTCTGTGGGAGCAGGACGGACTCACTCCCGGCCAGTTGGCCCGCCGGCTCGGCCTGGAAACTCCGACCATCACCCGGACCGTGCAGCGAATGGCTGCCGCCGGACTCGTAACGCGCTGCGGTGACGACACCGACCGCCGCTTGGTCCGGGTGTGGTTGACCCCAAAGGGCCATTCCCTACGTCGGGTTATCCCCCGCATCCTCAACCAGGTGCGCTCAGAGGTCTTCGCCGAGCTGTCGGTACGCGATCAGGCCACCTTGGCCCAACTACTATCGCGGGTTCGCGTTCCGCAGCCCGGCGATTGACCAGCGCCGCTTCCGTTATTTGAAACCTGAGGTCTTGATCGACTCGACAATGTGCCGCTGGAACACCGCGAACAGCGCCAGCGTCGGCAACGCCGCGATCGTCGAGGCCGCCAACGTGTAGTTCCAGTCGTTCGCGTGCTCCTGCTGGAAGCTGGCAATGCCCAACTGGACCATGCTCAGGTGCGTGTCGGTTGTCACAATCAGCGGCCACAGGAACGAGTTCCAGTTGGCCAGGAAGAACAACACCGACAGCGCGGCCAGGACGGGCTTGCTCAGCGGCAGGATAATCCGCCAATACACCGTCCAGTAGCCACATCCGTCCACAATGGCCGCTTCTTCCAATTCCTTGGGCAGCGTGATGTAGAACTGCCGCAGCAGGAAGATGCCGAACGCGTTGAAGATCGCCGGGATGATCAGACCCGCGTAGCTGTCCAGGATGTGCAGCGTGTGGGCGATCAGGAACAGCGGCACCAGAATCACCGGGAACGTGATCAGTAGCGTGGAGAACAGCACCATGAACAACGCGTCCCGGCCCGGAAACCGCAGCCGCGCCAGCGCATACGCCGCCATCGAGTGGAAGAACAGTGCGGCCGCGGTCACCACGACGGCCACGATGAAGCTGTTGAACATGTAGCGCGGGAACGGCACCTTCGTCAGCACGTAGGTGAAGTTGCTGAACGTCGCGTGATGCGGGATCAGGCTTGTGCTCAGCACTTCTTCGGAGCTCTTGAACGCGCTGATCAGCATCCACAGTAGAGGGAACACCGCGATGATCGTGACGATCAGCGCGATGATGAACGACACCGACTTGCCGGTGAACGAGCGCTTTGGCCTATGTGGAACGGAAACCTGGGTCTGGGGCACCATCGTCTCAGTCGACATTGCTGAACCGGCCTCCCTTGGTGAGGGCGAAGAGAATTCCGGACCAGATCAGCAGAATCGCCACGATGAACGCGCCGATCGCCGATGCGTAGCCGTATTCCCCGTAGACGAAGGCCTGCTCGTAGATGTAATAGATGACCAACGTCGTGGAATTGGCCGGACCGCCGGAGGTCATGACGTAAAGCAGGTCCAGGCCGCCGGTCATCATCGCGACGGTCGAGGTGAGCAGGATGAAGAAGCTGGTCGGCTTGAGCAGCGGCCAGGTCACATTCCAGAACGACTGCCAGGCATTGGCGCCGTCAATGCGGGCCACCTCGTAGTACTCCCGCGGAATGTCCTGCAGGCCGGACAGGAAGATGAGCATGTAATAGCCCATCGAAAACCAGATCGTGACCCCGATGACCGCCCACAAGGCGATATGCGGATTCCCCAGCCACGAGGGCGGAGTGAGCCCGACGTCGCGAAAGAGCTTATCTACGAAGCCGATCTGGTCGGTGAGCATGAACTTCCAGATCAACGCGATGACCACGAGGCTCACCACGTTCGGCGCGAACAACGCGCTGCGGAAGAAACCCACGCCCGGGAACCGCTGCCGGATCAGCAAAGCCAGCAGCAGGCTGACGATGAACAGGCCCGGAACAATGACGACCAGATAGAGCAGCGTCGTTTCCAGGCTGGAGATGAAAATCGGATCGGCGAACATGCGCCGGTAGTTGTCGAGCCCGATGAACGTGTAATCCCCGAAACCATCGGCCTGATAAAAGCCGAGTACCACGCAGAAAATCATCGGAAGGATGACGAACAGACTCAGGCCAATGACGTCCGGTGCCAGGAAAAACGCCGCCGCCAAGCGTTCCCGTCCGCGCCGGGACAATTGCCGCCGACCGCCCTGGGCGTGGCTCCGCGTTCCGGTTCTGGTTGCCGCCGCGACACCACTCACGTGATCTTCACCCCTTGGTAGCTCTTGAGGTACGCGTCGATGCTGCGCGAAGCGATGCTTGCCTGGTCGGCCGGATCACCGCCGGCCAGCTGACAATTCTGGATCGCGTCGGAAATCGCCTTGTAGATCACCGGTGGATATCGGGGTTCGCCGCGACCGGTCGGGAAGATGTCGTTTTTGAACTGCTTCATGATCGGGCTGTCGTAGCCGCCCTCTTTGGTCGCCTGCGCCATCGCGCTCTTTCGCGGCGAGATATCGCTCTTGGCGTGGATACACCAGTCGACCACCCGCTTGATCGAGTCGGCCTCCATCGAACCCAACGCCCAGACACAGAATTTCGCCGCCGTCTCCGGGTCTTTGCCGCGGGCGTTGGCGACGAAGGCCCAACCGCCCAGCGTCGTGGTCGGCTTGCCGCCGGGCGGGGTCGGAATCGGAAATACGCCGTAGTCGAACTTCGGCGCCCGGTAATGAAAACCGCTGACGTTCCAGATGCCGTTGAGGTAGACCGACGCGTAGCCCTGGGTGAACGAGGTGATGACGTCGGCCGCGGCCGGTTCGACCCGGGGCATGATTCCCTGCTGGATCGGCTCTTTCCAGAACCGCAACGCGTCGATGGCCGGCTTGGCGTCGAATGCGCTCTTCTGGCCGTCCTTGGTTACCACGTCGCCGCCGCCCTGCCAGAAGAACGGGTACCACGTGAAGTTCTGGTAATAACCCGGCGCGGTGGAGAAACACATCGGCCCCTGTTTGGCCGACTTGAGCTTGTCGCCCAGGCTCAACAGGTCGTCCCACGTTTTGGGCAGCTCGGCCTCGGAAATGTGCGCCTTCTCCAACGCCGGCTTGCTGTAGAACATCGCCAGCGGCTCGACCTCCATCGGCAGCGCGTAGACCTTCCCGTCCATCAGCCGGCTCTGCATGTTGTTCGGGTAGAAATCGTCGATCGCTTCCTTGGTCATGTACTGACCGAGGTCGACCAGCGCGTTTCCGCTGTAATAGCGCAGGATGTCACCCGGACTGATCATGAAAATGTCCGGACCCTCGCCCGCGGCGAACGCGGTCGCTTCCTTGGGATTGCCCAGCACGGTTACGTATTCGAGCTTGATCTTCGTTTCGTTCTGTGAGTTCCATGACGCAACCATGTCGCGGAACCACTTGTCCTGCGCGGCTAGATCAGGGCTGCCGACCGCTGGGTTCGGCGAATAGAAGTTCCAGAATACCAACTCTTTGGGTTTGGACGAGCTGCCGCAACCCGTCAACAACGTGGGCGCGGCCGCGGCACCAGCCACTGCGGAAGCGCCTTTGAGGAATGTACGTCGACTGACGCCACGAGACGCCGGTGCCATCGAGTCCCCTTCCTAAACGGACTCTAAAGAGAATGCGGGCCGGTCGTAACCGGCCTCCGGCCGATCGGCCGGACGCTGAGAGATCGATTTCTCGAAGCCAATGTGCCACCGGTTTTTCGTGGCGTCAAGAACAACGCGGGGATTCGGGCGCGTTGGTCAAGTGATTTCAGCGGCGCCGCAGCGAGCTCTGCCGAATAATCAGCTTGGCCGGTAGGACGATGCGTTGCGGCGGCAGTTGTTCGCCCCGAATTCGGCGCAGCAGCAACTGCGCGCTCTGCTGCCCGATCTCGTACGTCGGCTGCGATACCGCGGTCAGCGGCGGGCGCAGCGCCGTTCCCCAGTTGATGTCGTCGAATCCGACCACGGCCAGATCCCGCCCCGGCTCCAGCGACCGGGCGCCCAAAGCCTCGAGAGCGCCAATTGTCATCAAATTGTTCGCGACGAACAGCCCGTCGATCTTGCGTTCCAGCAACTCGCCGGCGGCGCTGCGGCCACCGTCGATACGGAATTCCCCGTTGACCACCAGGTCGGGATCATCGGGCAGCCCGGCTGCCCGCAACGCCGCCTTGTGGCCGGCCAACCGCCGTGATCCGGTGGTCGTGGTGACCGGTCCGGCGATGAACCCGATACGCCGGCAACCCTGGTCGATGAGATGCTCGGTCGCCTCGAATGCGGCCCGGAAGTTGTTGACCGTGACGCTGTCGACCGGCGCGCCGCGCAGCCGCCGGTCGATCGTAACGACCGGGATATTGCGCTCGACCAGGTAATTGACGCTGGTGTGGCTGGTGCTGGCCGGCGACAGCACGACGCCGGCCATCTGCTCGGAGGCGGCGACCTCCATGTAGCGCCGTTCCTTGTCCAGGTCCTCGTCGGTGTTGGCGAGCACGACCGAATAACCGGCCTCCTGCGCGGCATCCTCAACGCCGCGGACCATCGAGGTGAAGAACGGATTGGTGATATCGGAGATGATCACGCCCAGGACCGTGGTGGCCCGGGTGCGCAAGCTGCGGGCGGCGCCGTTGGGTCGGTAGTTCAGCGCCGCCACCGCCGCCAGCACCCGGTCGCGCAGGTCCGGCGCCACGTCGATCCGGCCATTGAGCACACGCGACACCGTCGCCGGAGACACCGCCGCCTGGGTCGCGACGTCGCGAATGGTTGTCGTGGGCGCCATGCTCGCCGCACCTCCTGCTCCCTACGGGGCCGCTGCTTCATCGTGGCCTGTGGAGTCGAGCCGACGCTCGTTCCAGGCAGTGTACGGCGCGGGATGAAAACGATTCAGGATGAGACCGTGTCGCGCCGGGCGTTGCCGTTGACCCGGTTTTGGTCCGGCTCCAGCACCACCTTGACATCGCCCCGGACCCGCCTTAGATTCGGCGAGAAATCGATTAATGAATCGTTTCCCGAGAACGTCGACGATGTTTCCAACCAGCGGGAAAGGGCCGTAAATGGCACGGATCGGACTGCTCACGATGTCCGACGGGCGAGACTTCGTCGCCTCCGACATCGATGGTTTCTGTCGCAGCGCCGAATCGGTGCTCGCCGATGCGTTGATCCGGGCCGGCCACGAGGTGATCCGTCCACAAGGTCCGGTCACCTCCAACGAACTGGCCACAGCCGAGGCCCGCCGGTTGGCCGACCATCGGCCGGACCTGACCATTTACCACTATCCGGTGTGGGCGTTCCCGCATTTCACGATGCTGGCCGCCACCGCGACACCCGGCCCGCTGCTGCTTTTCGGCAACATCGATCCGCAACAGCCCGGAATGGTGGGAATGTTGGCGGCCGGCGGCTCGCTCGACCAGATCGGTCGTACCCACAGCCGGGCCTGGGGCGACATCAACGACCCTGCCGTGATCGGCCGGATCAACACCCAGGCGCGCGCTGCCGCGGCCGTGCAGGGTTTGCGCGGCTCGACCTTCGGCCGCATCGGTGGCCGGCCGATGGGCATGTACACGGCAGTGTCCAATGCGGACCAATGGCTCTCGACGTTCGGCATCGACGTCGAGGAAATCGACCAGTGGGAGATCGTCCGGCGGTCCGAGTCGGTCGAGGAGAGCCGAGTCAAGGCCGGCGTCGCCTGGATCGAGCGGCACGCCAAAGCCGTGCATTACGACGGAAAGCGCCTGACCCCGGAGCTACTGGGCCGGCAGATTCGCAGCTATCACGCGATGCGCGAGCTGATCGACGAATGGAACCTGGACTTCTGTGGAATCAAGGGCCAGCCCGAGCTCACCACTCATTTCGCCACGATGGATGTGACCGAGGCTTTCCTCAATGACCCGTACGACTGGGAAGGGCCCAAGCCGACGCACGTCACCTCGACCGAGGCGGATATGGACGGCGCGCTCACCATGCAGCTGCTCAAGCTGATCTCCGGTGGTACACCGGCACTTTTCGCCGACGTACGGCATTACCACGCCGACCGCGATGTCTGGGATCTGTGTAATTCCGGTCAGCACGCGACCTGGTATGCCGCCCGCAGCGACGATCCGGCCGAGAACCTGAGCAAGGTGCAGTTCTTCCCGGAAGTGTTTTTCTTTCCGGCCGGCGGCGCCTCCGTACATCACGTGGCCGCGCCGGGGGACGCGACGTTCGCCCGCCTCACCCGGCACAATCACCGGTATCGCATGCACGTGGTGCGCGGGTCGTTCGAAAGCTACGACGCCGCGACCAATGAGGCGATGATGCGTCAGTCCACTCCGGAATGGCCGCACGCGTTCACCCGGCTGCAGGTGGACGCCGGCGCCTTCCTCAGCGAATTCGGCGCGAACCACATTCACGCCGTGCCCGGCGAATACGTGGCCGAGTTGGAGGCGGTCTGTGCCCTGCTCGACGTCGACTTCCGACTGATGGGGTCGGGCACCTGATCGGTCAGGTGCCTGAGCCGTGGTCCTGGTCGCCGCGGATCTCGGACAGGTACCGGCCCCGACCCTCCGCGAATTTCCCACCGGTGCGGTATTCGTGCGCAACCAGGTCAAGTATCTCTTCCACTGAGGTCTCGGAGGTACGTCTGTCCAATGTGATCTCTCCGTGCTGCAGGAGGTTGATCCGGTCGCAGACGTCGAAGACCTGCGGATAGTTGTGCGCGATGAGGATCATCGACAAGTCGCCGCGATCGTGCAGCATCCTGATCAGATCCAGAATTATCCCGCCTTCCTTGGCACCCATCGCCGCCAACGGCTCGTCCAGCAAGATGATCCGCGCGTCTGAGTAGACGGTGCGCGCCACCGCGACCGACTGCCGCTGACCACCGGAGAGGTTGGCCACCTCGGCGTTGACCGACGGGATACTGATCCCGATGTCGTCGAGATACTTGCGCGCGTTCTTACGCATCACACCTCGTCGCAGGAACGGCCCCCAGGTCGGTTCCTTATTGAGGTGCAGATTGTGATAAACGGGCAGCGTGTCGATCAGAGCCAGATCCTGATAGACCGTTTCGATTCCCAAGGACCGGGCGTGTTCGACGGATTTCAGCGTTATCGGCTTGCCATCGAGATAGAGCTGGCCGCGGTCCGGCTGATGGAATCCGGTCAGGATCTTGATCAACGTCGATTTGCCGGCGCCATTGTCGCCGAGCAGACCGAGTACCTCGCCCTTCTCCAAGTGGATGTTGATGTCATCCAGCGCATTGACCTCACCGAAGCTCTTGGAGATGTGCTCGGCCCGAATGACGTCGGCGGTCGTGGTAGAGACCTGCTCTGGCGCTGCCATCACATTGCCTTAGCGCCACGCCGGAACCGGCGCAACTGGGTGTTGAGAACCATAGCGAGGATGATCGCCACACCTTCGATGATGAAGAACGTATTGGCGCTGATTCCTTGCAGCGTGAACCCGTTCTGCAGGATCCCCAGCAGGAATACGCCGAACAGCGCTCCGATCACCGTGCCCGAGCCACCCAGCAGGGCGGTGCCACCAATGACCGCGCCCGCCACCGCCTTGAACATCAGGTCGTTCCCGCCAGCGTTGGGATCGAAGCTCTGCGTGATGTGGATGCCCTCGATAACCCCGGCCAGCCCGGCGAACCCGGCGGCGAGGACAAACGCCCGCAGCTTGATCATCCGGACCTTGATACCGGCCTCGGCCGCGCCGTGCGGATTAGCGCCGGACGCAATCGTGTACGCACCCCATTTTGTACTGGTAAGCACGATCTGCATCAGGATCGCTATCCCGATCGCCCAGACCAAATACGACCATTTCCACCCGCCCAACACATGGACCAGCACACCGGTAGTCGGGGCCGGGCGCGGAAAGGCGCTGGATATCTCCAACGTAATGCCATGAACGAGGAAGATCGTGCCGAGAGTCGTGATGAACGAGGGCAATCCCAGCAGGACCGTGACCAACCCGTTGAACAGCCCGAATGCACAACAGACGATCAACGCGATGATCAGAGCGCCCAGCAACGGCACGCCGTGGCCGGCCATCTCCATCATCACGAACGGCGCAAAAGCGAACACCATGCCGACCGATAGGTCGATTTCCCCACAGACCAGCAGCATCACCTCACCGGAGGCCAGAATGGCGGCGCCCGCACTGAGGTTGACGATATTTCCGATGTTGGCGCTGCTGATGAACGAGGACTGGGAGAGTCCGAAGTAGATCATCAGCACCACGACGACCAGGACGACCGAAAGCTCGCGTAACCGCAGTAGCGAAGTGCCGACGCCGCGCAGTCCCAGTGCCGGGGTAATTCCGGTGCCCGGCCCAGACGTCACCGTCGGCACGCTACGGCGTGTCTTGGTGGCGCCCGGGGCGGGCTTGTCGTTCTTGTCCTGTGTGGTCACTTGATGTATTTCTGTGCCGAAGAACTGCCCTGGTAACGGTTTGCCGTACCGACATATGGACCAACATTCTTATCCGTGACGAATGTCAGACCAGTATTTGTCTCTGGCGGGTGCAGCAGGGTCCCGGACAGCTTGTACATGTACAGATAGATCACTGGTAAGAATCCCTGCATATAGGCGTTCTGGTCAATGGTGAATTGCAGGTTTCCGGCCTTGACGTTTTGTATCGTCGGCGTCAGCAGGTCATATCCCCCGCCTTTTACCTTGCCCGCCAGGTTGTACTTTTTGATGACGTTCCCAACGCCCTGGGTGCTGCCGGCGTCGACCGCGAACATTCCCTTGACGTCTTTATTGCCCTGCCAGTACGAGTCGATCGTGGCCTGCTCCGGGTTGACGTCGGCACCGGTGGCGATCTCGGCGACCGTGATCGGCGCGCCGGAGGCCTTGATTGAGTCGACCGCACCGTTATAACGCGGCTGGATATTCAGCGAACCAGGAGTTGCGATAAATATCGCGACTTTGCCGGATGGGACCAACGATACGATCCGTTTGCCCATCTCTTGACCGGAAAGGAACAGATCCTGCCCGATATACGCAAGGCGGTTGTTGCCGGTCGTATCCGCGTTGTACGAAACGACCGGGATGCCTTTGCCCAGCGCAGTATTGGTCGGACCGTTGAACGCGTTCGGGTCGATCAACGCTACCGCGATTCCGTCCGCTCCCCCGCTGATGCCGGCATTCATCGCGCTGACCATCTGCGACACATCGGAATTCTCCGACCCAGTCCACTGATACGTCGTGCCGGTTAACGCGCAGGCGTCCTGAATTCCGTACTGGGTGGGCTGGAAGAACGGATTAGTCGTGACGTGATTGACAAAAACCCATTTCCATTTCGGCGTGCTCGGGAAATTCCCGGCGCCGCCCCCGCTGCTGCTCGAGGATCCGCCGCATGCCGCCAGTGCTGCGGCGGCAACGCCGCCCAAGCCCATTCCCTTCAGCAATTGGCGCCGTGAAGCAGCCAACTGATCAAGATCGGACATATCACACCACTCCTCAATGAGCACTGTTGATGCAGCCGTCTCAAGGGAAGTATGCGTCGCGGAACCGCCGCGCGGGCTCGCCTTACGATTGTTGCCATAACGAGATCGCGGTCCCGGGATTACGGAACCTCAATTCATTTGTCGGTCATGAACCGCTTTGGAACCGCTTTGGCCGTACGGAATTGTCCGACGTTTACGACGCATCCGGCGCGCAGAGTCCGCCGTCAGTGCTGATCGGGACGCTGGAGGCGAAAATTTCAGCATCACAAGTTGGGTGATATCCGAGCTCATTACGCGCATTTTCGATATCCCACTCGCTGCGCGTATTAGCCGATATTCCGTGGTAGATACCGAATTCGATATCAGCCGTGAGAGCACCGATCACCAGCTGCTGCAGGTCGGCCGGGGCGAGCCAGCCACCGAGCATCCCGGTGTTCCACGGCTTCTCGAACGTCCCACCAAGGCGCAGGCACACCGCGCTGAGCCCGTGTTGATACGCATGAGCACGGGCAGCGGCCTCGGCGAACTCCTTCGTCGCGCCGTAACGGCAGCACGGCCGCGGTGTCCACATCGGATCGATCGGACGGGCCGGCCCGCGCAGATATTGGCCCATGGCGTGCACGGAGCTGGCCAGCACCATCCGCCCGACCCGCGCCTCGGCCGCGGCGTCGAGCAGGTTCGTCAGCGCGATCACGTTGGGCCCGTGCAGTTCGGGCCAGGTCGCGCTCGGATTGGGGTTCGCGGCCAGGTGCACCACCGCGTCCACTCCGGACACTGCGTCGGCGGCGAAGCCCGGGTCGGTCAGATCACCACGAAGTACGCGCACACCTTCGGCCGCCTCGATCGGCGTCCGGTCAAGCAGAATCAGGTCGTAGTCCGCTCGCAACGCCGGCAACAGCAGCCGGGCGACACCGCCAGCCGCGCCCGTGACCAGCAGCGTGCTCATCAGTAGTGCAACCCCGTCCCGTAGCGGTACAACGGCTGGCTGACATCGCCGGCCAGCGGCACGGTCACCGGCAGCCGGCCGGTCGGCTGCGCACCGAAGAGTGCGTCAGCCAGCGCGGCCAGCGTGTTGTCCTGGTAGCCGTACGCCGCCACGAACGTCGGCGCCTGGTTAAAGTACCCGATGTCGTACGGCGTGCCGAGTGCGGCCACGACTACCGGCTTTCCGGTTCCGAGCAGTGCGGTCACCAGGGTCTGCTGGGCGGTATTGGCCGATGCGTTGTCGGTCGTCACGACGACCACGTCGTTCGTCTTCGCCGCTGCCACCGCGGCCGCGATGGTCGTGCTGCCGGGCGTTGTCCCGGTATAGAGGCGTTCCGCGGTCACACCGTGGGCGGAGATATCATTGGTCAGCGTCTGGGTTGATCCCGCGCCCCACCCGGTGACGAGCACGTGCTGTCCACTGTGGTCGGTCAGCGGGAGTATGTGGTCGTCGTTCTTCACCAAGGTGATCGACCGGCGGGCCGCATCGGCCATTGTGGCCAGTTGTCCCGTCGCACCCACGGAATTACCGGCCGCCGTGCTGGTCGTGCACGGATTGTCGAACAGTCCCAGCCGCGCCTTCAGCGTGAGAATTCGGCGTACCGATTCATTGATCCGGGCCACGCTAATTTGGCCGCCGGACACGGCATCGAGCACAGCCTGATACGCATCGGGCAGGCTTTCGGGCATCAACAACTCGTCGTCGCCGGCCTCGATCGCCCGCACCGCCCGCTGCGCCGCCGGAATATCGTTGAGCGCGCCGGCACCGAGCGAATCGGTAATGACCACACCCTGGAAATGCAGCTGATTGCGGAGAATTCCGGTGACGATCGGTTTGGACATGCTCGCCGGCGCCTCGGTCGGATCCAGCGCTGGAGCAACGATATGCGCGGCCATGATCATGTCGGCGCCGGCGGCGATTGCCGACCGGAACGAGGGAATATCGCGGGCGAAAATCTGCGCCCGGGTTTCATCGGTTACCGCGATGCCGCTGTCGGTATTGACGCTGGTGCTGCCAAGGCCGGGGAAATGCTTGGCGGTCGCCGCGACACCGTGGCTTTGATAGCCGGCAATCGCGGCCGCGCCCATCGCCGCGGCGGCCGGCGTATTGTCGCCGAAGGCACGCGGGCCGTCGGCGGCATTGGCCGGGTTGGTGTTGACGTCGACAACGGGCGCGTCGTCGACGTTGATGCCGAGTGCCCGTAGCTGCGTACCCGTGGCGGCGGCGGTCCGGAACGCCACACCAGGCGAGAAGCTGGCCCCGATCGCCATATTTCCCGGCGAAACGGCTGCCGGAGCGCCGACGCGTACGACGTTGCCACCTTCCTGGTCGGTGCTGATCAGCAGCGGTACCGCCGGTTCCTGGGCGAGCGCCGCCTGCTGCAAACCGTTGGACAGGCCGGCGATCTGCTGCGGGTTCTGCAGCCCGCCCGTCCAGGTGAAATCGATGATCCCGCCGAGGTGGTATTTCGCCACCAGTTGCGCGCCATTGTCCACGCCGTACGCGGCCTGGTTCGCCTTGGTGTATTGCGGATCGGTCGTGGTGGCGGTGTCGCCGTAGGCGTAGGTCACAAAGAGTTGGCCGACCTTTTCCGGCAACGACATCTTGTCCAATGTCGCGTTCACCGTGCGTTCAATCGAGCCCTGCTTTGCCGGTGCGGCAGGAGAATCAGCCGCCGTGGCCGGTGCCGTGCCAACGAGCACTCCAGCGGCGACAAGCATGGTGACCAGGGTGGAGCGACTACGCAACCCCGAACGCATTTATGCCTCCGTATGGCCGACTTGATGAAAAACTAAGGTCGGCGCGCCAAACGCGTCAATAGGCTGCTAGGGCGTGTTTCTTGAATCCTCGCCGTCGCGCGCGGTGATCGCTGTAGGTGCTGCGGCGATCCGGCAAGGCAGCCCGGGTGCGGGTGTCCCGCAAGACAGCCCGGGTGCAGGTGTCCCGCAAGACAGCCCGGGTGCGGGTGTCCCGCAAGATACAGGGAGCCGATACCGGTGTTGTATCGGCGACGACAGACAACGCAACGCCGCCGGGGTGGTGGGTGGGAGCGTGTCAGTCGTCTGGGCGCCGCGCAGCAGGCCGAGGATTCAAGAAATGCGTCCTAGGGCAGGAAATACATCGGGTTCGGCAGCTTGTAGGTCGCCTCGGCGTGACCGCCTTCCAGGTCGCTGTACTGATCTCCGATGTCGGCGGTGATGTCGTACCCGAGCGATTCGATGTGCGCCCGTGTCCCGGACTTGTATTGGATCGTGGTGCACGAGGACCCGCAGCTGAGGTACGCCGGCGGGTTGGTCGTGTTCTTGAGGAAGAGGTGGGCCGCATCGGGTTCCTGATAGCCGACCTTGGCCAGGTTGCCGGCCGTGGCGTCGCGCTGTGATTCGGGCCGGCCGGTCACGTAGAAGATGGTGTAGCCCCGGTTTTGGGCCCAGTTCACCAGCGCCGGCATCCCGAATACCGCATTCATCTTTTCCGCCTCAACGTAGGCGGCGTTGGTGGTCGGGTTGTACGCGAAGCCGTTTTCCAGCTCGTAGTTGTAGGTCAACAACGAGGTGTCGTCGACATCGAGCACAATCGCCGGTTGCTTATGCCCGTGTGGACGGTGGGTCAGATACGTTTTGATCTGCATCTCGATACGCGCGACCTGCTTGGCGTAATTGCTGGTCGGTGAGGCGAAATGCTCGGAACCGACAACGGTGTCGCCGTAGTACGCCTCGATCTGGTTCTCGACCTTGGTGAGATTGGGAATCTGTCGGTCGCTGACCGGCGCCGGGCTGTTCGTACTGCTCGCCCCGGCCACGCCGACCAGGCCTAGCGCAATCGCCGCGGCGGCCGTCGCCAATCCAGCGATACGCGTTGATCGGCGGCTGAAAATCGAATGCATTCGGTGTCTCCCGGTGAGTGCGGTGTCAGCAACGAATGCACAAGATAGTGGTACTACCGCCTATCTCATAGTGTTTTGCTGAAAAGCCAGAAAACACGACGGATATATGCGCCGACCGTACGGGAATAGAACGCCACCGGTCCGACCCAACCGATTTCCGCTTCCGTAAAACCAGCGTCGCGTTGATCGGCCAGGCACCGCGCCAGCAGCACTCCGCCCACGCCCTGCCCGCGCGCGGCTTCGTTCGTCCCCATTGGACCAAACCAGCTGTCGCGATTGGCGCCGTGGCAGGCGAATCCGAGATATTCACCAGCCCGTACCGCGACATGACAACGCGGCTGGTCATAGGCGGCCGATCTGCCCGCCTCCTGGGGCCAACTGCCGTCCCATTGCCGCATCCAGTCCGCAAAGGCCGCGCGCTCGTCCGGACGCAGCCGGCGCACCTCGATTCCGGCCGCGGCCAGTCGTTGTTCGGCCGCCGGAATATCGAATTCCAGCCGGGACAGGTCGGCGGTCATATTCGTCGCCTCGTGGGCCTGCGCGTACCCGAGGCGCTGGAATAGACAAACCGCCGGCGTATAACGCACATCGACGCCCGGCCAGGCATAACGGTCGGCCGAGCCACCGACGACAGCATGATTCAGCCCCATATCCTTGGACGCGGATTCGAAGGCAGTGACCAACTCCGTACCAATTCCGGCCCGGCGCCGATCGGGATCGACGACCAATAAGTCGATATGCCCGGTATTGCCGTCGGACGAGCCACACAGAAAGCCGACAACCCGATCGCCCTCAATCGCGGCCAAGCGCAGCCCTGCAACGGATTCGGGTCGATCCCACAGCAGCGCGGGCAGGCCGGCGGCGTCCGGATCGAGGTGCAGACCGCGCTCGCACAAAGCGGCCAGTTCGTCGAGATCGGCGAGCTGAGCTTCCCGGATCATGGCGGTCCCTCTCTGCGCGGCGTACGGGCGGGCTTGCCGGCCGCCCGGAGTGGACATCTGACCGTTATCGTGGTGCCGAAGGGGAAATAGTTTCCCACCGGCCGGGCCTCTGTCCACCGAATCTGAAGGGGACGTCGCATGGTCCGTACAGACCCAGTCGATCCCGCGCCGTCCGACCAGACGCTGCTCAGCCACATCCGCTCGTTGCTGCCGAGTCTGGCTCCGGCCGAGCGCCGGGTCGCCGAAGCCGCCGTCGCCGATCCGGCCGGCGTTGCCACGTTGACGATCTCGCAGCTGGCCGGGCGGTGCGACACGTCGGAGACGACGGTTGTCCGGTTCTGTCGGGCGATCGGGATCCGCGGCTACCCCGAGCTGCGGATCGCCTTGGCGTCGGCGGCCGGGCGCGCGGACACCTCCGGACACGCGGCCGTCGGCGGGGACATCGGACCGGACGATTCGCTCGAGGACGTGCTGGCGAAGGTCGGATACGCCGACGCGCACGCCGTGCAGGACACGGTGCGGCAGCTGGATACCCAGGTCTTGGGTCAGGTGATCGATGCGGTGGTCGCGGCGCGCCGGGTCGAGCTGTACGGGGTCGGCGCGAGCGCGTTCGTCGCGTTGGACCTGCAGCAGAAGCTGCACCGGATCGGTCGCGTGGTCTATGCCTGGCCGGACCCGCACGTCGCGTTGA
This sequence comes from Mycobacteriales bacterium, assembly GCA_040414495.1. GTDB lineage: Bacteria > Actinomycetota > Actinomycetes > Mycobacteriales > QHCD01 > DATAVB01. Next base: position 496 of record JBEDUI010000179.1, on the reverse strand, counting down.
CCTCGGCCGCGTTGCTGGCGCCGGGCGATGTCGCGATCGGGTTCTCACACACCGGCGAGACCGCCGACACGATCGTGTCGCTGGACGAGGCCCGGCGACGCGGCGCCACGACGGTCGCGGTGACCAACTACCCGCGCTCGAGCATCGCGGGGTCGGCTGACCACGTGGTCACTACGGCGGCGCGGGAGACGACGTTCCGTTCCGGCGCGATGTCCAGCCGGATCGCGGCGCTGACCGTGGTCGACTGCATCTTCGTCGGTGTCGCGCAACGCAACTACGCCACGACCGTCGAGGCGTTGGAACGGACTCACGACGCGGTGGCCGCGGTACACCGGCGGGTACGCGGGCGGCGCTCCCGCGAGGGCTGAGGTCGGCTACGGCGAGTGTGAGTCGGCCGGTCGGCTACACTTCGCACCCGACGGGCCGTTAGCTCAATTGGTAGAGCAGCGGACTTTTAATCCGCGGGTTCCGGGTTCGAGCCCCGGGCGGCCTACTC
>JBEDUI010000178.1:0-8640 GCA_040414495.1 Mycobacteriales bacterium | reverse complement strand
CGGCCTGAGCTGGCCGGCGTGCGGTGGTCGGTGCCGGCACAATGGATGGTGTCGGTACGCCCGCTGGGTTACGTCGCCGATGAGGTCGTACCGCCGCTGCGCGAGGTGTTGGCGGCCGAGTTGGACGGTGCGCCGGTTTGTCGATGTGTCCTTGGTCCGGCGACGCGGCGGCTGGGCGGGCAGTGGCTCGGTGCGCCGGTGACCGGGTTGGCGAAGCTGGGCGCTGTGGTTTTCGAGGTGACGTCGGATCTGGTGCCGGTTACGCATCCGCAGCCGTTCCATGCCGACGTCGTGTTGGCCCGGGGTCGGGTGCCCAAAGAGCTGGCCGGTCGGCCGATTTCCGCTTCGTGGACGGCACGATCGCTCGCGCTGTTGGCCGACCGCTCGTCGCCGCGCACGCCGCGGTATGAGGATCTGGCCGTCATTCCGTTGACCGGCTGAGTCGCTCCACAGTGGACTCGTCGTTGGCCAGCTCGAGCAGAACGGCGGCGTGACAGATATCCGGTTTTCCGGGCGGACACCAGCAGGCCAGGTCGTGGCCGCGTAGCCGGTTGAGGTTCGCCCGCATCCACCGTCGGTCGAACGTGCGGTGGCCGGTTTGGTAGGTGTCGGGCTGTCCGGGTTCGAGGCCGAGCAACCACGACCGGAATGCCGCCACCGCGGCCTGTCGTGACTGTGCTATCGGGAACGGATTTCCCCACGGCGTCGAGCGGGTGACGACGATCGCGCCGGTGGGCAGCCGCCAGCCCTTCGTCCGGCGCAGTTGCAGTCGTCGTGGGCTCATGGCGCTATTCACCGTACCGAACCCTCCCGTATATCGCGGTCTATGCGACGAAAGCGCTTTCGGATACGTATCCGTGATCTGTCGAATTACAAATACGAAGACGGCTGTTATGCGAATAGTTGTTGATCTTGACGGTCTTTTATCGCGCCGGTTAGCGTCGTCGGCAATTCACGTACCGCCGTGAAAATGCCCAGCGCGAGGGGTTCTGACCCATGCCAGACAGGCTGTCCACAGTGGTATCCGATCCGGCGGGCGAGGTGTCAATCGCGAGCGGCCCAGGCCGGCGTCGGGCCAGCGTGCGACTGCTGGGCCGGGACTGGGCTCTGGGCTGGGCGTTTGTCGCGCCGCTGCTGGTGGTGATCGTCGCGCTGGTCGCGTATCCGTTTGTCAGTGGCATTATTCTGAGCCTGCAGAATCAGGTTTTGGGCGGTACCGCCAGCTGGGCCGGCCTGGGCAATTACCGCGAGCTGATCGTCGGCAAGCAATACGGCGGAGCATTCCACGAGGCTTTGCTCGTCTCGCTGCTTTACACCGTGGTGGCGATTGCCATCAAGTTCGTGCTGGGCGTCTGTGTGGCGCTGATGTTGAACGAGCGGTTCCGCGGCCGGACGCTGGTGCGCACGATATTGTTCCTGCCTTGGGCGATGCCGACCGTGATTGTGGCGCTGGACTGGCGTTGGATTTACGACGGTACGCCGCACGGGCTGCTGAACATCGTGTTGCACAAGGTTTTCGGTGCGGACCCGGTGCAGTTTCTGTCGAACCCGAGCCTGGCGCTGTGGTCGGTGATCGCGGTCGTGGTGTGGCAGGGGACGCCTTTTTACACAATGATGTTTTTGGCTGGCCTGCAGGCGATTCCGGCCTCACAATACGAGGCGGCCGCGATCGATGGCGCTGGCCCGCTGGCGCGCTTCCGGTACATCACGCTGCCGGGGCTGGTGCCGGCGATGATCGTGACAACGCTGTTGTCGGCCATTTGGACCGCCAACAGCCTCAACTTCGTCTACGCCTTGACCGGTGGCGGCCCGTTGAACAAAACGACGACGTTTCCGATGTTGGCGTATCGCATCGGCCTTACCGGTGCCGGCCAGCTCGGCGTTTCCGCCGCGGTGTCCGTCATTCTGCTGCCGTTGTTCGTAGTCCTGATTTATCTGCTCACCCGCCGAATGCTCGCCTCGGAATCCGGAGTTCGCTGATGACCACCCTAGCTCGAACGGGACCGATCACCAGTCGCCGGTGGCGGCTCGGCAAACGCTGGCTGCTGATTGTCGGTCTGACCGTATTCGCTATCTGGACGCTGTTTCCGATCGCCTGGATGATCGAGACGTCCCTGAAACCGGACGCCGATATTTATGGTGCGCCCGGATTGTGGCCGGCCCGGACGACGGTACGGCACTACATCGACCTGTTCAGCCAGGACGATTTCGGTACGTACTTCAAGAACAGCCTGCTGGTCGCGGTGGCTACCACGGCGCTGGCCGTGGTCATCGGGATTCTCGCCGCATACGCCCTGACCCGGTTGGAATTCCGCGGTCGCCGGTTCGTCGCCAACGTGACCGTCGTGACGTATCTGGTGCCGCCGTCGCTGTTGTTCATCCCGCTGTTCCAGGTCGCTTTCCAGTTCGGCTTCACCGATCGGGCGATGGGACTCGTCCCGCTGTACCTGATCTTCACGGTGCCGTTCTGCACCTGGCTGGCATTGGCCTACATGAAGGCGATTCCCCGGGAGCTGGAAGAAAGCTCCCTTGTGGATGGCGCGAATCGCCTGCAGGCGCTGCGGATGATCATCGTTCCGTTGATCCTTCCCGCGGTGGCGGTCATCGCGCTGTTCACATTCACCCAGGCCTGGAATGAATTTCTCTACGCGTTGATCCTGATCAGCAGCACCGACCAGAAGACGCTTCCGGTCGGACTCATGGACTTCATCAATGGCGACGTACTGCAGTGGGGACCGCTGATGGCGGGCTCCCTGCTCGGCTCGTTGCCGCCGATCCTGATTTACATGGCAGCCCAACGTTGGGTCGTGTCGGGCCTGTCCGCCGGCGCGGTTACCGGTTAAGTCTCCTGTGGAGGGTGCAGACGTGTCGAACAACCGAAGGACGTTGAGCCGTCGGACCCTGCTTCGCGCGGGCGCCGGAACGTTGGCGGCCACCGCGGTCGGGCCGACGTTGGCCGGATGTGGCGGCAGCTCGAAGATCATGAAGGTGTGGAGCGTCGCGTCGTTCACCAAACAAGGCGACAACGAGGTCGGTGATCAGGTTCAGAAATGGGCGTCGGACAATCACATCCGGGTGCAGTTCTCGGTCATTCCCAGCACCAATTACATTCAGAAGGTCGGCGCCGCAATTCAAGCCAAGGCGATCCCGGATGTCGTCATGCTGGAGTCGACCGACCCGATCTATTACGGCAGCCAGGGCCATCTCGCCGACCTGACCGATGTGCTGGATTCGGTCAAGGGTCAGGCCGGCGGCATGTTTTCCGCGCTCAACCAATACGCCCAGGTCGGCGGCAAAACGTATGGCATTCCGATGGAATCGGACGTCTCGGGCCTGTACGCGCGCCTGGATCTGATGGAACAGGCGACCGGCAAACGGGAGGCGCCGGCGACCCTGGATGAGCTGGAGAGTGCGGCTCGTAAAGCCCAGCGACCACCAAACCTTTACGGCATTGGAATCGCGCTGGGCAAGACCGCCGACAGCGACGGCAACATCACCTCGGTGATCAACGCCGACGGCGGGTCCATGGTGGACAAAGACGGGAATCCGGCCATCAACAGCGACGGCACGATATCCGCGTTGGAACGTATCCAGCGGTGGTGGAAGGACAAGCTGATACCGCCGGATGCGCTAACGGCCGACGACGCGTGGAACAACCAGCTGTTCCAGTCCAAACAGGCGATGTTCGTATTCAACGGAGCCTCGATCTACGGTGCGATCGCCGCCTCGGACAAGGCGTTGCTGAAAAACATCACGCAGGCGCCGTTCCCGGCCGGGCGGGCCGGATCGGCGCAGGGTGTCGGCACCTGGCTGTGGAGCGTTTCGAAAACGAGCCGCAATCTGGCCAAGGCCAAGGACCTGGTCAAGTATTTGATGAAGCCGGACAACATCGAAAAGGTCTACGAAAAGGTGGGCGGCCGGTGGTATCCGGTCTACCAGGATCTGACGAAGGAGAAGTACTGGACCGACCAGCCGGTTTTCTCGTCATTCCCGCAGATCATCGAGAAGGGGCGGCCGACCTGGTTCCCGGCGCAGGCATCGCCCCACCTGTTGCGCAACCTCAGCTCGGTCAGCCAGCAGAATATCGCTACCACGATGGTTCAGGACATTCTGCTCAAACACAAGACGCCGGCGCAGGCGGCGAAGTCGGCCCAGGACTCCATGGAGCGCATCTTCGGGTCGTGATCTGCCTTGTCGGGCCGGCCGCCTCCGGTTAGTATCTCGATGTCGAGAGATCCTACGGTGGGGAGGCGGCATGGTCGATGTGACCCCGGCCCAGCGGTTTTCCGGCTTCGCCGACTTGTACGACTCGGCCCGGCCGACGCCGCCGGTCGAACTGGTCGAGTTGCTGACGGCGTGGTCCGGCGCCCAGCGTCCGGACGTGGTGGATCTCGGTGCGGGTACCGGACTGTCCACTGTGCTGTGGTCCGGCCGGGCGGAGTCGGTGACCGCGGTCGAACCGTCGGCGGATATGCGGGCCGTGGCATCGACCCGGATCGCTGCGTTGCGCGACGCCGGGTTGTTCGCGTTGCGTGACGCAACGGCCGAGGACACCGGTCTGCCCAATCGTTGCGCCGATATCGTGACCGCGTCGCAGGCGTTGCACTGGTTTGACCACGCCCGGGCGTTACCGGAAATAGCCCGACTGTTACGGCGGGGCGGGGTATTCGCCGCATATGACAGCGAGTGGCCGCCGACCATCGACCCGGAGGCGGATGCGGCCTATGCCGAATGCGACCGCCTGGTGCGGGAGCAGGAAGTACATCGCGGCCTGCGTCCGCCGTATGCCGCGAAGGCGAGCCACGCCGAAAGCCTGCGGCGCAGCGGGTTGTTCCGTCATGTCGAAGATATCGCCTTGCACAAAAGGGAATCGGGCGACGCCGAGCGTCTGGTCGCGGTGGCGCGCAGTCAAGGCGGTGTCGTCGCGCTGTTGGCCGATGGCGTGAGCGAGTCAGCTATCGGGTTGACGGCATTACGCGAGGTCGCAGCCCGACGGCTGCCGGTAGCCAGGCCGTGGTGGTGGACATACCGAATTCGGCTGGCGGTTCGCTAGGGCGTGCTTCGTAAATCCTCCGCCTGCTGAAAGACGCCCTGGCTCAGGCCAGGACGCTGGCTACCTGTTCGGCTAGCGGAATGGTTGGTGACGATGGGGCCGATTTACGCGCCCAACAGACGTGCAGGAGAGCGTGCGCCTGCACCCACCGGATCACCCGATCCCGCTCGAGTTCGGCTGCCTCGGCGAAGATCGCCAGCCAGCGCTGGATTTTCGCGCAGAGGTCGTCGGCCGCCAACCGCCGCTGGAAACCGCCGATCAGCACGCTCACCGCGTCATTGGCCGGGTCGCCCGCGAATCCCTTGGGATCAATGACCAACCAGGGTTCGCGGGTCGCCCGTACGACATTCTCGTAATGCAAATCGCCGTGCACCATTGTGTTTGGTTGCTCGCGGCCGAATTCCTGGATCGTGCTGATCGCCACCTCAAAGGCCCGGCGAGCGGCACCGTCGGTCTGCCGGATCGCCACACGCAGTTCGGATTCCTGCGTTGGCGCGCGATCGCTGAGCCGAGGAACGTCCGGTGGCGCGGGAATTGCGAGGCGATGGGTCAGCCGTCCACACACAGCCGCCGCCTCGTCGGCATTCTCGTGATCGACCAGGGTTTCGGACTCGACGCGTTCCAATAGCAACGCGTATCGCGCATCGTCACGGTCCAAAAGAAGCACCGCGCCGCGACCGGACCATGCTGCGTAAGCGGTCGGCTCGTGGACATTTCCCGGGTGCGGAAAGGAAATCTTCAGTACGGCGGGTGGTGCGTCGGGCCGGCGCACCGGAACGACGATCCCGACCTTGCCGTGCATCGCCGGCCCGGTAGGCGTACAACTCCAGCGCTGCAGCAGTTCCTCGATCAGGCCGGGCAGCGCAGCGATCCAGCGTTCACCAGGAACGCCTTCGCGGGTCACGATCTCGCGGACAAACTGCTCCGGAACATCAATCATCGGGGCAGCTTAGCCCAGCCCTACGGGGAAATCGCGATGCCGAGCGAGTCCGCGCCCAGGGTCTTGGGTGCGCCTTCTTCGTAAAAGACATCGACATTCGTGACGGTGAAACCAGCTTTGGTCAGCAGATCGACGATCTGACGGGTGAGGTGACAACCGCCAACGAACCTCTTCTGCAGCGGTTCCAGGCGCCGCTGCCACCGGCGTACGTTCTCGTCCGGCTCCGGCGCCAGCCCGTGTTCGAGAAAATGCAGGCTGCCGCCAGGCTTGAGGACGCGGCGCAATTCCTGCAGGGCCGTGTCGATATCGGGAATTGTGCACATGGTCCAGGTCGAGAGCGCGCTGTCAAACTGATTGTCGGGGAACGGCAGGGATTGGCCGTCCAATCCAGACCGGCGCACCGGAATCCTGCTGTCCCGCAGGCGTTTCTGGGCCAGCCTCCAGCCGACGTCGGACGGCTCGACGGTGTCCACCTGCTTCACCGCGTCGGGGTAGAACGGGACGTTCAGACCCGAGCCGAATCCGATCTCGACGACATTTCCGCTCAGGCCGGCGCATACCCGTTGACGCAGTGGCCGGACGCTTTTCACACCGCCGACCACGTCCAGGATTCGCGGGAGCACCTGCTCGCCGTAGACACCCATGGCTACCTCCCCGTCGGGGTCAGCGTGGCATCACCATAGCCAGCCCGCCAGGGTCAGAGGGCCCAATCGGCTATGCGGTTTGCAGCGTGAAGAGTTGGTTTGCGCCAGTTTCTTGCCGTTCCGCTGGTGGGAGCGGCTCGGGGCTGCTCCCACCAGCATCCGACGTCAGTCCCACCGAGCCCCGGCTGGCACCTGAAAGGTGGTGTTGATGCGGTTGAAGAAGTTGGTGATCGCCACCATCAACACCAGCGACGAGAGCTGGCGGTCGTCGTAATGCTTCGTCGCTTCGGCCCAAATCTCGTCGGTGACCGCGCCGGGGCGATCGGAGAGCCGGGTCGCGGCTTCGGTGAGCGCCAGCGCGGCCCGCTCGGCGTCGTCGAACAGCGGATTCTCGTACCAGGCAGCGGTAGCGAGCAGCTTCTCCGGGCTGATGCCGGCCTGCATCGAACTCGCGGCACCGGCGTCGACGCAGGCGCTGCAGCCGTTGATCTGGCTCGCCCGCAGATGAACCAGCTCAAGCGTCTCGCGCGGAACGCCGCCTCCGTAGACAGCCTTGAAGATGTGCTGGACGCCGGTCGTAATGTCGGGTTGGGCGGCGGCGCTCTGAATGCGTGCCATCATTTCCCCTCACGGAAATCGTGGTTAATGGACGCACTACGACGCCCGACCGCGGCAGGAGGTAACGCGAGTTACCTTTCCGGCGGGTGCCTCGTCCTGGTAGCGAAACTGCCGTACGCCAAGGAGAACCGTGAGCGAACAGGACCGGCTCGCCGCCGAGTTCGAGACCCATCGTGGCTATCTGCATGCGATCGCGTTCCGCACCCTGGGTTCGCACGCCGACGCGGACGACGCCGTACAAGAGGCGTGGCTGCGTCTGGCCCGTACCGGCGGCGATGCCATCGAGGATTTGCGTGGTTGGCTCACCACGGTGACCGGACGGATCTGTCTGGATGTCCTGCGCCGGCGCGGGGTACGCGGTGAGCAGCCGCTCGAACTCAGTCTCGGGGTGCTGGCGCGGGAGGAGGTCGGAGACGATCCGGAGGCGGACGCCGTGCTCGCGGACTCCGTCGGTCTTGCGCTGTACGTCGTCATGGACGCCCTCACGCCGGCGGAACGGGTGTCGTTCGTACTTCATGACATCTTCGAGGTTCCGTTCGGCGCCATCGCCGCGATCCTCGGCCGGAGTACGCCCGCCACGAAGATGTTGGCCAGCCGGGCCCGCGGCCGGATCCGGCTGGGCACACCCGCCACCGCCGATGACGCGGCGGCCCGGGAGGTCGTCGACGCCTTCCTCGCGGCGGCTGGCCGGGGCGACGTCGCGGGATTGCTGGCCGTACTCGCACCGGATGTGGAGCTTCGGCGGAGCAGTCCCCGCGGGACCGTTATCGTGCGGGGCGCGGACGAGGTCGCCGGTCAGGCGAGGATGGGTGCGACTTCCGGCGCATTGGGCCACCCGGTGCTCGTCGACGGAGTGCCCGGGATCCTGATCACTATGGGCGGCCGGCCGATGACGGTCATGGCGTTCACGGTCACCGGCGAGGCCATCACCGCCATCCGCATGGTGACCGATCCGGACCGGCTGGCCCAGACCGTGCCCTCGTGGGTCGCCTAGATTTTTACGGTCCGGGTCATTTGGTGCGCGTGCCGCATACGTCCGTCCGATGTGAACTCGGCGAAAAGGCCTACCTCGGTGGCGATCGGGCCGGCCTTGCGCATCTGTCCGCGAATCGTGAACCGGGCCGCGATCCGGTCGCCGAGGGCCAGGGCCTCGTGTACGTCGAATTCATAGCTGACGAGGTTTTTCCGCATCGGGCGCACATGGGCGATGAGCGCGGCCCGATCGAGCCGGTTGCCGTCGACGATCTGCACGATATCGGGCGTGTAATAGCGATCGATCACCTCGGCCGCGTCCGCGGTACCCCGTACCTGCTCGGTCATCGAGCCGAAGAAATCCGCGATGAATTCCTTTGGTGAGAGGTCGGTGAAGCTCACGTCGTCTCCTT
>JBEDUI010000177.1:0-76795 GCA_040414495.1 Mycobacteriales bacterium | reverse complement strand
CGAGGCGGTGGTGTTCGCCGGTGATGGGCAGCTGATTTCGCAGTGGGGCGGCGTTCTTGAAGCGGCCGACGTACCGCCCACGATGATCGTCGGTGCCCATCGCCTGGACGATGAAATGCAGCGGCTGCATGAATACTCGCCGGGCTTTGACCCGGAACGATTTGCCGCGCACGAACGGTTTTTCGTCGAGGAGGTACGCGGGTGGGTGCGGTCGCGTTTCGACGTCGCGTTGCCCGCCAGCCGTACCGCGGTGTTCGGCGTCTCGGCCAGCGGTGAACTCGCGCTCGCCCTGGGGCTGCGCCATCCCGATATCTACGGTGCGATCTTCTGCGCGTCGCCGGGCGGGGGCTACCGACCGCCTGCTGTCATGCCGACCTCGATTCCGCGCACGTACCTCGTCGCCGGTAAACAGGAGCCGTTCTTCCTGGAAAACGCCACTCGGTGGGCGGATGCGCTGCGCGAGGCCGATGCGGACGTTGTCATGACCGAGCGGGCCGGAAATCACGGCGACGCATTCTGGCGGGAAGAATTCCCGTTCATGGTGGCGTGGGCGTTCGGACAATAAAGATCGGTCACGCATGCGCCGTTGCACGCGTGGCCGATCAATTGTCGCTTTACCAGTTCGGGTTTTCCGGCCCATCGCCGAGATCGGGTATTTCGAGCCGGGCGCCATTCTGTTTCGCCGATTCGTAGGCGACCACGCCGGGCAGGGTGAACCGAGCCGCCCGCCAGGCGCTCACCGGCGGCTGGGTTTTGGTGGTCACGGCGCGAACGAAGTCGTCGGCCAGGAAATGGTGCGAGCCTTCGTGGCCGTTGTGCGCGCCCTCGAATTCCTTGGGCAGCCGGCTGCGGTCCTGCACCTTGGCGTTGCCGGAGGCGAAGCTCTGCATCAGCGCCGGGTCGACATCGCCGAAATCTTCCGGCACCTGCTTCGTATGGGTGTAGAACAGGTCGCTGATGTCGAGCGTCTTGCCCTTGGCGTAATCCTCGCCCTCGGTCTTGACATTCAGCGTCGCCCCGTGCCCGGTCTGCTCCATGACCTGCTCGGTGCCGTAGAACCGGAAACGGGACTCATGGCCGTTCCAGTAGCCCACGCGCCGGAATTCGTTGGTCCGCATTGCCCCGCCGTCGGCCAGCTCGAACAGCGCGCTCATGTTGGAGAATTCGTTGTGCCACAGCGATACGTTCGCGTCGAAGACGCCGTCGCCGCGGTCGTCGCGAATGCCGATACAGCTGACTGAGACCGCGTGGGTCGGGAGTGCGCCGAGTACGCCGCCGACCGCGTGGGTCGGATACAGCATGGGCGGGTAGCTGGCGGTCTTCTTCCAATCATCGCCGCCGCTGTATTTGTACGCGGCGTAAAAACCGTTGTCCATGTCGTGGACGTAGTCGCCCTCGGCGTAGAAGACGCGACCGAAGTCGCCCGCGGCCACCTTCTCCCGTGCCCAGACCACGGCCGGGTTGTAGTAGCTCGTCTCACCCATCATGTAGATCAGGCCGGTCTGCTCGACCTTGTCCACAATGGCTTTGATCTCCTCGACGCTGATCGCCATCGGGACCGCGGAGTACACGTGCTTGCCCGCATCGAGCGCCTGCAACACCAGCGGACCGTGGGTCCAGCGCTGGGTCATGATCGCGACCGAGTCGACCTCGTCGGAGGCGAACATTTCCTCGGCACTGTCGAAAACGCCGGCCAGGTTGTACTTCTGCTGATGTTCCCGGGCGCGCTCGGGAATGACGTCGGTCGCGTACACCGCCTCGACATCGGGATGCAGCTGCCATAACGCGATGAAGCTGCGCGCGAATTGTCCCGTCCCGACTACGCCGATCCTCATCAATACGTTCCTTCCAGTCATATAGGCCAGACCGATACTAGAGTCCGGATCACCGCAGCGGGACCCCTGGCTTCGCGGGGAGCCACCCGCATCCACAGCCTGCCCATTGACAACCGGACGGGCCAGCGAAGAGCCCGGCCGGAATAGGACGTCGGGGTTTCGCCGCTGGGTACCTGGACCCGGGCTGGCTCAGCTCCCGCCGCGTACCCGTCACGCGGCTAGAGTCGGAATATGTCCGAGACGTCGCGTCTTGAAATCCGGCCGGCGCGACTTCCCGCTGACGGCGCGGCGATCGTCGGGCTCTATGGAGAGACCGCCCAGTGGCACGCGGAGCAGTGGCCGGAAGACATACGTTCCATGGACGCGTTGGCGCGCTCGATATTGCCGCAGCTGTCGAACCTGGATGACAACACCTTCTTCCAGGTGGCTGAATGCGGCGGTGCCTTGGTCGGCCTCATCTCCGCGAAAGCGAATCCCCCGCCGGCAGGCAGCAGGAACCGCTACGACGGACCGGTCGTGTGGGTAGCCGACGTCGTGGTGACCGCATCGTCGCGACGTCAGGGTGTCGGCGCCCGCTTGATGGCCGCGGTCGAGACGTGGGCGCGGTCGCGCGGCGCCGGCTCGATCACGTTGAGCGTGCACGCTGGCAATAACGCGGCGTGTGCTCTGTACGAACGGAACGGGTACCGAACCACCGAATACCGAATGCGCAAGGACCTCTAAACGCAGACTCGGACGATTGGTCGACGGCGCGCCTCGCATATGCAGCAGCTCAGGTGTCCACTATGGATAACCGACCTGCTTTTAGCGTGACCTCGCTGCGGGGAGGCGCCGATGATTGCAGCTGATCGCTTACGCCAGTGGGCGGACGGGGCGGTTTGAACGCCGTTACAGTCGCCGGACCCGGAGCACGCCGGTCAGCATCGGGAGGGTGAATTCACCGTGCGCGGTCTCCGGTGTGCGGGCGAGAAAAGCGCCAATCCGCCTGAGCACGGCCGTTCGCTCCTGTTCTGGCATGACCAGCATCCCCGCTTTCGTGGCGAGCGTCGCGACGAATGACTCGGCCGTGCGGCGCTGCCCGTGCGGAAACTCGGCCTGTTCGGGCGAGCCGAAATAGGCCACCGAGCCATTGGTTGGCAGGTGGAGGTTTGCGGTCGCGGCGCGCCAGCTGCGCTGCGTGTCCCGCGGGCCAATCGCCGCGGGCCCGCTGACCCGCTCGAGTTCGGCGACCCAGCCGATCCGGTCATCGACGACGTTCCAGAGGCCGGCCAGAATCCCGCGCGGCGCAAGGACTCGCGCCAATTCGGGACCGGCGACGTTCATGTCGAACCAGTGCATGGAATTGCCGGCCAGTACGGCGTCGACGGACGCGTCCGGTACCGGCAACGCTTCGGCTCGACCCGGCAGGGCCCGTACAGCCGGCAGCGAGCGGTGCAACTCGGCCAGCATGGCCGGATCCGGCTCGACCGCAATAACGTCGACGCCTAGCTCGACCAGCGCGGCCGTGAGCTTTCCGGTTCCGGCACCCAGGTCGAGCACTCGCCGGCCGGGCGCGGATTCCAGTGCCCAGCGCACCGCGGCGGCCGGGTAGTCCGGACGATGTTCGGCGTAGGCAGCCGCGGCCGCGCCGAATGACGAGCCGTACAACAGCCGTTCGTCTTTCTCCATGCGCACAAGGTATCCGCCGCGAGCTGATCAACAGCGGTCAAAGGCGCCGAATTCGAACCATCGCTACTGACAGTGCGTATTCATTCATGTCCAATCCGTGACGAACACGAGGCGTACGGCAAAGCCGTGCGAGGAAGGGAAAGTCACATGAACATGAAATCGCGCATCCTGCGACCGCTGGGCGCGATGGTGCTGCTGCTGGGGCTGGGCGGCGCTCTGCTGGCGACGGCGCCGGGCGCCGTTGCCGCCCAAACCAAGCCCGGGCCGACGACGACGCTCACCCCGCCGACGCTGACCCAGGCGACCTACGACGGCAACAACGTGATCGGGCTGAACTGGGACCCGTCGGCCACGGCGGACAGTACCCGTTTCTACGACATCCTGGCCGACGGAAAGCAGGTCGAGCAGGTGGACGGGATTGTGAACGGCGCGCCCCTGCGCGGCTGCGCAGTCCTCGTGGACCGGACCGGCGCGTCACCCACGGCGACGTACACCGTCGTGGCCGAGGACGCGGCCGGCAACAAATCGGCGCCGAGCAACGGATTGATGCCGGTCAACCAGGCGCCGTTGCCCAAGCCCGTAATGAAAAGCGCGGTCATTTCCGGTGACCAGGTCACGTTCGCCTGGAACCCGACGGTTACGGACGCAAGCTCGGTCACGTACCACGTCATCGTGAACGGCACCTACGATTTCGGCAGCGTCCAGGACCAGACCTCGCTCACGACCAGCAGGACGATATCGATCGACACCGGCCCGACCGGGATCATCACCAAGACAATCCAGCCGGGTGATTCCGTCGTTGTCTACGCGGTTGATAGCAACGGCGAACGGTCTCCGTGGAGCGACGCGATCGACGCCACGCAAGGCTGACGATTCATACGGCCAGGACCGGGGAGTCCGCGGGCGCCGGGCCGGCGGCTCGTATGCGTGCCAGGCCGCGGCGAGCCGTTCCGCGGCGCTGGTCAGCTGATCCCGGGGCAGGACGTAATGCAGGCGCAGTCGGTCCGTACTGCCGCCGGATGCGTCGAGTCCTGCTCCGGGCAGTACGGCAACCCCGTGGCGCAGCGCCAGCTGGGCGAACGACATGCGGTCGCCGTGCGGCAATTGGACCCACAGCGTCTGTCCGCCGGTCGCTGGGGGGACGGTCCAGTCCGGCAGGAGTCGGGCGAGTTGCCGGCGCAGGTGGTCATGCTGGATCTGGAGCGAGGCCGCGGCGCGATGAGCGATGTCGTCCAGTACGGGCATGAGTTCGAGCGCGGTGAGTTGCGCGGGGATGCTGCTGCCCAGGTCGTGTACGGCCCGTTGTCGGGCCAGGCGCAGGATCGTCGGCTCGGGTGCGCGTATTCAACCGACGCGCAGTCCGCCCCACACGGTCTTCGACCGGGAGCCAATACCGATCACCGTCGCCGGGTCGGATATGGCGATCGGCGGTGGTGGCGGCTGACCGGGAAAAGTGAGATCGGCGAGCACCTCGTCCTCGATCAGGTTTACGCCCGCGGTGGCGGCGATATCGGCGAGTCGGCGCCGCCGCAGTGCCGACAGGGTTGTTCCGGTGGGGTTGTGGCTGGTCCGGATTACGTACGCAAACGCCGGTCGGTGCTGCTGGATCGTGGCTTCGAATCCGTCGAATCCCACCGGCACCGGTACCGCGCCTGCTTCGTGAAATGCCTCCAAGGCACCGGGATACGTAGGCGTTTCGACCGCGACCCGCCCGCCGGGACCCAGCAGGGCGGCGAGCAGCGACAGCGCCTGTTGGCCGCCGTTGGTGATCATGATCTGTTCAGGCCCGGTCGGCACGCCGCGTTGCGACTCGAACAGCTGCAGGAAGATCGGCGCGGCCCAACCGCTCCGGCAGGGCAATTGGATCCATACTCAAACCAATCCTGCCTGATTGGCTCTCGTACGGGTGTGGACTTTGGCCGAGGATTCCTGTCATGACTCACGAAACCGTCTCGATCAACACCGCGATTGCCGCGCTGCCCGGACCTTGGCAGCCCCGTGACCTCGTGTTCGCCAACGACACCGTCGTGCGCGTCGCCCGCTTTGAGGGCGAATTTCCGTGGCATACGCACGACGAAGACGAGCTGTTCCTGTGCTGGGACGGCACTTTCCGGGTCGAGGTGGAAGGCCGAGAGCCGGTCACGCTCCGCGCGGGCGACCTGTTCGTCGTGCCACGGGGCGCCCGCCACCGGCCGATCGCCGATGAGGTCGCGCACGCGCTGATGGTTGAGCGCCCCGAGACCAAGCAGTACGGAAACTGATGTCACCTGCATTCGGCATGGTGCAGGGGAAATGGTTAGGTCGTATCTGAATCGGCGTCGATCTCGATTCGACGCAGCGATGGCAGGAGCAGCGGCAGCAGCATGGCCACGACGGTCAGGGCGCCGCCGGTGATGGCGACGGCCGCGATGCCGAATACGGCGGCGAGGGCTGGGGCGGAAAGCTGGCCAATCGGGATTGAGAGAAACGATCCGAATTCGTCCCACGCACCGACCCGTGAGCTGAGCCGTTCCGGGACGTGCACGTGCCACACCGTCGACCACACAACGGTGAAGAATTCGGCCGCGACCCCCGCGGCGAATGCCGCCGCAGCCAGCCAGAACGTATTGGTGCCCGCGCCGAGCAGAATTATCGGGACGGCGGATAACGTCATGAACGACAAGGCTTTGATCATGGGTCGTCGGACCGTCAGCTTCACCATCAGCAGGGTGGACAGCAGCGCGCCGGCGCCGCGGGTGCTCAGCACCAGACCCCAACCCTCGGCACCTATTGTGCGGGCGGCGACGATCGGCCCGAGGATCTGCCAAACACCCATATTGACGGCATTGAGCACCGCGAAAGCCAGCGTTACCGACCACATCCACGACCGGCGGCGGTAATAGCCCCAGCCCTGCCGGAGATCGTCGAGCATCGTGGTTCCGCCGGTCGCGCGGTGCGGTCGGGCCGGCAGTGACATCCGGGCGAAGCACACGGCCGCGAGCAGAAAGGACGCTGCGTCCGCGGCGATCGCCCAGCCTCCTCCCACGGCGACGGTCAGCACGCCGGCCGCCGCGGGACCAAGTAATTGAGCGATATTCCGCGCGGATGCCAATAGCGAATTGGCCTGCTGAATACCCCGACCACTGGCCATCTGGGGGACGATGCCGCGCAAAGTCGGGGTGGTCAGTGCTTGGAAAATGCCGTTCAAAGCGGCCAGGGGAAGCAGAAACGCGGGCTGTTGCCGGTTGATGAGCAGAATCGCCACGGCGGTCTGGCTTATACCTGCGCCCAGGCTCGTCAGGCTCAGCACGGTGTCGCGGCGGAAACGGTCGGCGATACCGCCGGCCAATATCATCGTCGCGACCCTGGGCACCATCGCGGCGGTGATGACCGCGGAGAGCCACGTCGCGCTGTGCGTGATCGCGAGGACCCCAAAGGCCAGGGCGACCGGTGCCATGGCGCTGCCGGCCATGGTGATCGACCAGCCAGCGAAGAACCAACGAAATGCACACGAGCGCAGCGGCCACCCAGGGGGAAGACCGGTCGTAGACGACGGCGTCGAGCCGGTCACAACGTGAACGCCGCCGGGCTGACACTCGGCGCACGCTCGGTCACGAATGGATCATGGCATCCGGCCCGTACTGCGGGCATCTGAATAAAAGGGGGTCGGTCCACAATGGACTAAGTGAATAGGCCGCCTTTTGCGAAGACGTACAGTCCAATGAGGACGAATACGGCCGGCACGATCCAGTGCCCCCATTCTTGAATGACGTGGGTGATCCTGCGATGGGAGACCAGCAGGGCACCGAGCGAACACCACAGCGCGACGCCGATGGTGAACACGATGATGGTCACGGCGATGTCGCCGGCGGTGAGCGTGCGGAACACGGGTGTGTACGCGGCGAGGTTGTCGCCACCGTTGGCGACGGTCAAGGCCATGACGCCGGTGAGACCGGTGGCCACGGCCGGTGAGATCGATTCACCGTTCGCGTGGGCGTGAATCGCGGTGATGAACTTCCGTAGACCGAGCAGTAACGGGATCCAGCCCAGCAGCCACAGCCAGTGGTCGGGGACGAGGGTCAGGCCGAGGGCGGCGATCAGCGAAACCGTCACCAGAGTCGCGACGCCGATGTACTGACCGAGCCAGATCTGCCACCGGGCCGGGCGACCGTCGGCGCGGGAGGACGCGTTCAGCACGGCCAGCACGATGCAGTCGTCGACATTTGTGCCGGCGAACAGCAGGGCGGCGGAGCCGGCCGCGGACCACAGGCCGCTCATCCTTGGAGGCTATCGGCTCCGGCCGACCAGAAGACGCCAGGTTCAGCCGGCGATACGTTCGATGATCAGGTACAGGCCGAGGGCAACTAGGGCGATGCCGGCGATACGTTCGGCGAGTTCGCGGTAGCGCTCGGTGATGCGGCTGCCCAGGTGCAGGCCCAGTTGCGCAGCCACGAAGGCCTGGAGGCCGAGCGCGATAATCACCGGAACCAGGGGCAAGTGGGAGAGGCCGAGGCTGAACCCGATGGCCAGCTCGTCGAGACTGATCGAAATACCCAGGCCGATCAGGGCCGCACCGTGGGCGCTGACGAGTCGTTCGGCTTGTTCTTCTTCGCGTTCGTCCTCGCCGAAGAGCATCCAGGCTCCAACGCCGATCACTGCGGCGGCGGCGAGGTAGTCGGCGGTGTCGCCGATGGCGTGGGCCAGTGGCGCGCCGAGACCGACGCCGATCAGTGGCATGCCGGCCTCGAACAGCACAAACAGGGCAGCGATTTTCCACCGCTGACGCCTGGTGGGGCGGGCAGCTGCGCCGATAGCCGCGGCAACCGCGAACGAGTCCAGACCGAGCGGTAGCACGTAGGCGATCAGATGCCCGATCATGAGGTACCCGTCGTCTTTCCGCTGGTTTTAGGGAGTGGCTGGTCGTGACGAGCAGGGCCGGTCACGAGACCCGATTGTGTCAGTCAACGCGTGAGTCGGTGCTTGAGGCGACCTCGGCCCACGGCGGCCCGTCAGAGTGCCGGAGTGTCATCGTTCGGTGGAGTCTGGGTTGTCGGTGTTGTTGGTGAGGTGTGTGGTGAGGGCGGCGGCGACTTCGGTGAGGACGAGTTCGCGGGTGTCGGCGTCGTAGTCGAACAGTTCGCCGTAGCGGCCCCAGTCGATGGCGATGTCGAGTTGTTTTTCGGCGTACTCGTTGGTGTAGCCGGTGCGCAGCAGGTCACGGAAGAAGTCGTCGCGCAGGGTGCCGTCGTCGCTGTGTTCGAGGGCTTTGACGATGGTGCGTACCAGCGGTGCCTTGTCGACGGCGAGGTGGGCGAAGAGTTGTTTGCTGGTCTGAATATCGGCGGTGTACCAGGCGCGTCCGGTGTCCGTGAGGAAGGCTTGGGCGCCTTCGACTTCCAGGAGGCCGAGCATGGTGGCGGCGTCGAGTAGCGGCAGGAGGTCGTCGACTTCGAAGGACAGTTCGTCGGCGAGGTCGGGCAGGTCGGTCTGGCCGTTGTGGGCGTAGACGATTTCGACCAGGCCGGCGAGCCCGCCGACGGTGGCGGCGGGGAGTGGATGGGTGAGCGGGCCGGGTGCGCGGGTGGCGGTGCGGGTCGTCTCGTCGCGACCGGTGAGGATGGCGTAGAGCTGGTCGACGAGGGCGTCGAAGGTGGGGCTGCGGCGGTCGCGTGGACGGGGTAGGTGGACCGGGATTTCGGCTTTGATGTGGCCGGGATTGGCGCCGAGGACCAGGACGCGGTCGGCCAGCATGACGGCTTCGTCGATGTTGTGGGTGACGATGCAGATGGCTTTGGTGGGGAAGTCCGGTTGCGCCCACAAGGTCATGAGTTCGTTGCGGAGGTTTTCGGCGGTGAGGACGTCGAGGGCGGAGAACGGTTCGTCCATGAGTAGGGCGTCGGGGCGCAGTACGAGGGCGCGGGCGAAGCCGACGCGTTGCCGCATGCCGCCGGAAAGCTCTTTGGGGTAGGCGGTTTCGAAGCCGTCCAGGCCGATGGCGTCGATGGCGTCCAGCGCCCGAGCGCGGCGTTCGGCCTCGTTGACGCCGCGGGCTTGCAGGCCGAGTTCGACGTTGGCCTGCACGGTGAGCCAAGGCATGAGCGCGAAGGATTGGAACACCATGCCCACACCGGGATTGGCGCCGGTGAGCGGGCGACCGCGATAGCGGATCTGGCCGCTGCTGGGGGCGATCAGGCCCGCGATGGTGCGCAGCAGGGTCGATTTGCCGGAGCCGGATTTGCCGAGCAGCGCGACGATTTCGCCTTCCTGCAGGGTGAGCGAGACGTCGTTGAGGACGGTGAGCGGCCGGCCATCGGCGCCGGGGAAGGCTTTGCTGACGTGGTCGACCTCGACGATGGCGGTCGTCGTAGCGGTGAGGGCGGGGAGGCTCATAGGGTGCACCTTCAGCCTTGCTGCAGGGAGTAGCGGTTTTCGGCGAGTCGGTAGAGGCGGCGCCAGAACAGGCGGTTGAGGCCGACGACGTAGATGCTCATCACGGTGACGCCGACCAAGGTGTCGGCGAAGTTGCCGTGTGCGGTGGAGTGGGCGATGAAGGCGCCCAAGCCGGTGGCGGCCAGGGTGTGGTGTCCGTAGGAGACGACTTCGGCGACGATGGAGGCGTTCCAGGCTCCACCGGCGGCGGTGATGCCGCCGGTGACCCAGGATGCGAAGATCGCCGGGCCGATCAGCCTCCGCCAGCGCAGCATCCGACCGAGGCCGAGGTTGGTGGCAGCTTCGCGTAGATCGGTGGGGATGGCCGAGGCGCCGGCGATCACGTTGAACAGGATGTACCACTGCGCGCCCAGGCTCATCAGCACGATGCCGCCGATGTTGATGCTGATTCCGGTACGGAGCAGCAGCAGGGTGAATAGCGGGAACAGGAAGTTCGCCGGAAATGAGGCGAGCACCTGCACGATGGGCTGGGCGAACCGGGACACGCGCGGGTTCATGCCGATCCAGACTCCGATCGGAACCCAGACCAGGGACGCGACCACGAGCAGGACGAGCACCCGGCCGAAGGTCACCAGGCCGAGGAGGAACGCGTGCCCGAATTCGTCGAGGCCGGTGCGGCGCTGCACGTAGGCGAGCATTCGCCACAGCCCCCAGCCGAGCACGGTCGCGACCGCGACTCCGAACGCGATGTCACCGGCGCGTTGCCGCCGCCGGTCGATCCGCAGCGGGTATTCGGCCAGCCCGAACGGTCGGGTGACCCAGTCCAGCGCCCGGGTTGCCGGGCGTACCGAGCGGCGGATCATCGCCGGGACGGTGGATCGGCGGACCAGGTCCAAGGTGATGCTGCGCGGTGCCTCAGCGGCGGCGGACTGCTCGACCCGGAATCGTTCGGCCCATGCGGTCAGCGGCCGCCAGAACAGCGCGTTGACCCCGATCACCATTACCACCATGACGGCAATGGCCAGGAGTAACCGCCCGATCTGCTGGTGCTGCGACGCGGCGGCGACGTAGGAGCCGATGCCGGGCAGGGCGTACGTGTGGTTGTTGACCGAAATGACCTCCGAGGCGACCAGGAAGAACCAGCCGCCGCCGAAGCTCATCATTCCGTTCCAAACCAACGGGATCATCCCGCCGGGAACATCGAGCTTCCAGAAACGCTCCCACTTCGTCAGTCGCAACATCCGGGCCGCCTCGTCCAGTTCGCGGGGCTGGGTGGTCAGCGACTGATAGAACGCGAACGTCATGTTCCACGCCTGGCTGGTGAAGATCGCGAACACCGAGGCGCACTCCACACCCAGCACGGTGTGCGGGAACAGCGTCAACCACAGCGACAAGGTCACCGACAGAAACCCAAGCACCGGCACGGACTGCAACACGTCCAGGACCGGCAGCAGCACCTTTTCCGCCCGCCGCAACCGCGCTGCCGCCGTCGCGTACACGAGCGTGAATGCCGTCGAGGCGGCCAACGCGACGAACATCCGCAACAAAGACCGCGCCGCGTAATACGGCAGATTCGCCGGATCCGTCGACACCATCGCGGGGGCCGAGACCCGGTTGAACGGCGCCTCCACGCCGTGGGCGAGCCGGACCAGCACCCAGAACAACACCGCCATCGCGGCCAACACCAGAACATCGGCCACATAGCGCGAACGGGCCCGCGGCAGCGCGCCAGCGTCGGCGGAGTAGGTGCGCAGCAGGCTCATCGAGGCCTCCGGGACGCAGAACGAGAGATCGCACGCGACCGGCAGGCGTGGCGCTCAGATCGCGGCGAAAAGGACGGCAAATGCGGATGGTCTATGGGCGCCCAAACTCACCGCACTCACCTCCTGCGACTCCGCTGCCGCGACAGCACTCGACGTAGCAGGACGGAAGAGTACGCCTCATTACAACGGTTGCGCAAATGAATGATGGACGGCAGAGTGGACCAGATCATGCCTCTAACTCACGCCCACAAAGCCACACCCGCGCAGCTGGAGGCAGCCGCGCTCACCTTCGACCTGCTCTCCGTGCCAGGGCGGCTCCACCTGGTCCTGTTACTGGCCACCGCTGAACTTGACGTCACCACGCTGGCCCAAACCACCGGCGCGTCCGTCCAAGCCACCAGCCAACAGTTGGCCAAGCTCCGCGCCGCCGGCGTCGTCTCCGCCCGCCGCGACGGCCGCCGCCAGCTCTATCGCGTCGATGACCCCCACATCGTCAGCGTCATCGAAGAAATGTTCAGCCACATCGCCCCCGACGGCACCCTCACCCCCGACCCCAATCGACCCCGACCACCCCGCCGGCCACGATTCGCCGCCACATCATCCTGACCGCGCGGCCGCTCGTCTGAACTCGCGCGGTCGTTTCGCATCCGCCGGCGGTTGCCCCTGACCACACCGAGCATCTCGCCGATGACCGGCCCGCTGGCTGTGACTTTGTGCTGCGATGCTGATGGCATGCATCAGGTCACCGGAGTGCGTGAGCCGGCCGCAGCTGTCCCGCTGCCCGTGGTGGTCGACGACCTCGATGAGCGTCGCCAAGCCAACCGGGCGGTGGCGTGGGGCGCGGCCGGGCTGGCGGCTACCGGGCTGATCGAGTTGGCCGTGGCGCTGCTGTCCGGGTCGGTCGGTCTGCTCGGCGACGCGCTGCACAACCTGTCGGACGTGTCGACGAGCCTGGTCGTGTTCATCGGCTTCCGGATATCCCGCCGGGTCGCGTCCGAGCGGTACCCGTACGGGTACGAACGCGCCGAGGACCTCGCCGGCGTCGGCATCGCGATCGTGATCTGGGCCAGCGCGGTCCTGGCCGGAGTCGAGAGCGTCCGCAAGCTGCTCGATCACGGTGGTACGAGCCATGTCGGCTGGGGGATTGCCGGCGCGGCGGTCGGTATCGCCGGCAACCAGCTGGTCGCCCGCTACAAGCTGCGGGTCGGACGCCGGATCAACTCCGCCACCCTGATCGCGGACGCCAAACACTCCTGGCTCGATGCGCTGTCTTCGGCCGGTGCCATGCTTGGCCTGATCGGTGTGCTCGCCGGTGCCCGCTGGGCCGACCCGATCGCCGGCCTGGCCGTCACCGTGTTCATTTGCCACGTGGGTTGGGAGGTCAGCACCGACGTGACCCACCGGCTCATGGATGGCGTCGACCCGGACATCATCACGACCGCCGAAACCATCACCATGCAGATCGCCGGTGTCCGCCACGCTCACGCCCGCGGCCGCTGGACCGGCCGTACGCTGCGACTGGAAATCGAAGCCTGGCTCGACGCCGACACCACGATCGCCACCAGCGACGCCCTCAGCCGGAAAGCCGCCGAACTCATAGCTCACGACATACCCGACGTGCGCAGCCTCACCTGGACAACCCGAACTGTCTAACGGTTCGGCTCGATCCTCGACACCGCATGCGGCACTCGATCGTCGCGGTGGTGGTGCAGATCAGCGTTCGTCCACGATCCGGAGGCACCGAGCACGATCGCGGCAGCCACCCCGCCGACCGCGACCGTGGTGAGGATGGCGACCGCTCGTGCGGCAGTACCACCGGGGCGGGATTTCGTCAGTACGCGGATGGCATAGACGGTGCGCTCCAGCACATGCAGTCCGGTGGCAACACACCACAAAATGAATATGCCCTGGTGAATCTTGAGTGGGCTTATTTGCTGACCCAGCACGGAGAATAGCGGGGTGCGGCTGGCTTCCGGCCCGAGTGGGAGCAGCGCCAATCCGCTGCCCAGCACCGCGATCGCGGTGGCTATGACGAACGGGCCGAGGATTCGCAGCGGCATCGGGGGCGGGCCGGCCTGGCGGTATGGATGGGAGCCGGAGTAATACCGCGCGATCCGCCATACGGTGGTGGCGCACTTGGCCAGCGTCGGCGGCACCAGCAGGACGCCGATTGCGATGTGCCAGCTGATCAAACCGCCTACGTCGAGCAGCGTGGCCAGCTCGGCGAGAAAGAGAATCAGAATGAGCACGCCGAGCCCAGCGGTAGCCTGGGCATTCCCGGCCGGGCCACCCGTACGGGGGAGGACCGGATCAGTTCGGTGGGACCGTCCGAGCGCGGCGTTCACCATTTCGTCAAGCGTGTGCCTGGCCTGTTGCGTAATGTCGGTCCGCACGTACCCCCCAATAGACAGTCTTGATAAAACGAGAAAACTAGTGCCGCCCGCACGTGCTTGGTAAACGGGCCGCCCCGCTGGACCAGATGTCGGCGATGGGGCTTGCCGTCGCGCTGGCTCCGGCACGCGGCAGCTGGTAGAGGTCTTCGAGGGTGCGCAGCACGTTGTAATGGTTGATGGTTTCCGAATAGTTGCCGGGAGTTATGCCGGCGCCGACGATGATGGTGGGTATCTGGTTGTCCGCGCTGCTGTCGTCCTCGTCCCAGGTCACGACGAGCAGGCTGTTGTGCGTTTTAGCCCACTGCGCATACGGATCGATATTGTCGTGCGCCCAGGTATCGCCCTGCTGGACCGTCCCGTCGTGCATATCGTGCTGCAGGTTCGGAATGACGAATGAGACCGTGGGCAGTTTCGTATAGTCGTGGGGAAATGCGGTATAGCTGAGGTTCGAGGTTGCCGGCAGGTTGGAGAAATTGACCCAGGGGCTGTGTTTGCGGGCGTAGTCGCCGCTGGTGCAACCGGTGTAGCCGTTGGCAGGCATGCTTTCCGAATAACCCGCGAACGTGCGCCCAGCCGCAATCAGTTCCTGGCCGAGGTTGGCGGTGGCGAACGTGTGCGGGCAGGAGTCGTTCATCAATCCCTGTGTCGAGCCGGAGAATAGAGCGAGATAATTCGGCTCGCTCGGATGCGTCACGGCGAAGGAATGAGTCATCGAGGCACCTTGCCGGGCCAGGGAATTGAGATACGGGGCTTCGGAGCTTCCGATCACATCGGCGTAGGAATGGTTCTCCATGACGAGGACGACGACGTGATCGGGCCGTGCCGTCGACGGCAAGCTCTGCGCTCGAGGTGGTGGGTTGCCGGCGGACGCGGCCGGTGTCAATGCTGCAGCGCACAATCCGACGCTCGCGAGGATTCCCATTACCCGCCGGCGCATGGAACCGCCTTTCCGGTGGTGGTAATTCGGTCGGGCACGGAGCGCAGGGAATGCTGCGCACGACCGGAGGGTAGGGGAATATGGGCCGCGCGTATCCGATCGCGTCGCAGGTTCTCCACCGAGCCGATCGGCAGCCGGTCGAGCCGAGTCCCGGTTGCCCACGACAACAGCAGGTCCGCGAGATCGGGATTACGAGCCAGGGCCGGGCCGTGCATATAGGTTCCGATACATCTGCCCTGCACCACGCCATCCGATGGCTGGCCGGCGCCGTTGCCAATTCCTTTGAGGACGGCACCGAGTGGCCGCGCGGCCGGTCCGAGGCTGGTAGCTCCTTGGTGGTTCTCGAATCCGGTGAGCAGGTCGAGATGCCAGCTTGATCGGGGTTTCACCACGATTTCGCCTACCGCGCGGCGCGTCCGGGGGATCGTCGCGATGTCGAGTAAATCCAAACCGGCGTGGCGCTGTCCGTCGCTCGCGGCGAAATCACCGCCGAGGATCTGCATTCCGGCACATACCGCGAATACGACAGCGCCGTGGTCAATGGCGTAGGTAAACGTCCGCTGGCTGCGCAAGATGGACGCGGCCAGATCTTGTGACGCATCCTCCCCGCCGCCGAGTAGGTAAATATCGCAGCTCGCCGGGACTGCGTCCGAACCGTCAATCCGGATCATTTCCGCTGGAATGCCACGCCATTCGAGCCGTCGACGGAGTACGAGCGCGTTTCCCGTGTCGCCGTACGTGCCCAGCAGATCCGGCAGAACGAGCCCGATGCGGAGCGCGGATTCAGCCGGCATGAGCCAGTTCCTTGGTGATGTCGCGAAACGACGTGTAGTTGGCAACGACGTCGACCGCACCCGGCGGCAGAAACGAGAGGGCGTGCCGGATATTGCGGGCCTGCGCGAACGGAATACCCGCATAAGCCAGCCGTACGGCCAGATCGGCCTGTCGTTCGCCCAAAATCACCACGTGCCGCGCATTGAGCCGCTCGAACGGGACATCCCACAGCCACGACAAATCCCGCCCGTCCGCCTCGCGGCCGTTGACGGCGAGCACCACCGATACCTCGCGGTCACTCAGCAGGCCCAGCGTTTCCAGCCAACCGGCCGGATTCTTGGCCAGCAGCAGCTGTAGTCGGAGCCCGCCGATCCGGAGCACCCGGTACCGCTCATTCACCGCCGACACATGGCGGATAGCGTCCAGCGCGATGGCGACCGGAACGCCGAACTCGAGCGCGGTAGCGAGCGCCATCGTCGCGTCGGCCCGGCTCGCCCGCCCGGGAATCCGCAGATCCAGCGGCAGTTTCCGGCCATCCGGGGTGAGCACGTCATCGCCATCCAAGGCCCACGCCGCTGCCCTCGTATCCGGCTCGCACCGGCACGACCAAGGACCCTCCACGGCAGCAACGACCCGCCCGCACTTCGTACACAAACCGCCATCGGCCGACCATGATTCGCCCGCTCGTACCCAGAGCACTCGCTGCGCGGCACCGGCGGCCGAGCTGACCAGCCGATCGTCCGCGTTGGCCACGAGCAGCGTGCCGGGCAAGCCGGCGAAGCAGGACCGCAATCGCGCCTCAAGCTGGCGTACTTCCCCTACGCGGTCCAGCTGATCACGAGTCAGATTCAGCACCACGATCGCGGCCGGGTGCACCGCCGACGCGACCTGCGGCAGGTACGACTCGTCGACCTCGAGCACGGCATACGGCGCCCGCCGGTCCCGGCCCAGCGCCCGCACCAGTCCCTCGGGCATGTTGGCGCCCTCGTGATTGGTCGCAACGGGTCCGAGTTGTCGCAGCGCGGCGGCGAGCAGGTGGGTTGTGGTGGTCTTGCCGTTGGTGCCCGATACCAGGACGATCGTGCGACCGGACGCCAGGCGGGTCAGGGCGTCTGACGCGAGGAGCAGGGTGACCCGTCCGCCGATGGTGCCGCCGGCGCCGAGTTTGGTCACCCGCGACGCCCAGCTGGCGCAGCCGCCGGCGGCAACGGCGGCCGACAGCCGCGGTCGCAGTGGAGGACTGATCGCCGTCGTCGTTCCGATATGGATGCGGTTTAGTCGACGGCTCATGTTGGTGCCTCACGTCTCACTGTGTCCCCGGCAGCACCGATGTCTCTGCCCGCTCCAACCGGTTGATCTACTACATTATCGTAGTACATGGTTGCCGGCTGTGGCTCGGCAGCGACCACAGAGTTTCAGCGTAAGGCGATCCGGTCGCGGACATGGGCAGCTTCTGGTCCCGGGCCGGCCAACGGTTAGGGCATGTCTCTTGAATCCTGGGTGCCGCGCAGCGGACCGAGGATTTACGAGACATGCCCAGTCAAAGCGCGCGTGGTGGGCGATGGCCGGGGAGGAGCGCGCGGGTTGCGCGGGCACAGAACAGAACCGTGCCGACCAGGGAGACCAGTGCGCCGCTGAGGAAGAAACCGACGCCGTGCCCGTTTGCGCTGGCCGTACCCTGGCCGATCGACGCGGCGGCCAGGCCGACGGTCGCGGCAGCGAAGGCGGCGGCGCCGAGTGCGTCCACCAGCCCGGTGGGCAATACGGTCGCGGGCCTGGTGTAGCGCCGCAGTACGACGTATCCGGCGAGGACGAGCAGCCCGACCCCGCCGGTCAGGACCCGCAACGACACCGCATCGTGCGCGGTCTCACTGATGCCGTGGCCGCCGGTGCCGAGTGCGGTGATCCCGCCGACGAAGCTCAGTCCGAACAGCGCGTTCATCGCGGCGGCAACGCCACCGCTCAGGCCGACCGCGACCAATCCGAACCCGCCAAGCAGGATCGCCGCGCGCGCTGTTTCCAGCACCATCGCGCTGAACGATCGCCACCACGAGCCGCGAGCCAGCTCGCTCGGCGGGCCGAACCGCCGTACCGCCTCGCGTTCGGCGTCGACGCGCGTCATTCCGGCGGCTTCCAGTTCCTCGGCGGTGGCGAAGAGATGATCGTTCGCCTCGTCGAGCAGCCGGCGGGTCGTGCGCGGGTCGGCGTTCGTACGCCGTAGCAGCTCGTCGAGGTAGTCCTCGATCGGTGTGTTGCTCATGCCAGCACCGCCTGCATGTTCGCCACGAAGCCCTGCCATTCGCGCCGTTGGGTCGCGAACTCGCTGCGGCCACGTGTGGTCAACGCATAGGTCCGGCGCCGTCGCCCCTGGGCCATCTCGATCGAACTCGCGATCAGTCCGCTCTGCTCGAGGCGGTGCAGTGCCGGATAAATCGTGCCCTCGGCGAGGTCGAACTCGCCATTGCTGCGCTCCCGTAGTGCCGCGATGATCGCGTACCCATGCGCGGGTCCGTGCCGCAGAACGCCCATCAGCAGCAGATCAAGGCTGCCTTTCACGCGTGCCGTTGTCATACCTAGGAATTCTAGGCATAGGAAGTCTAGGTGTCCAGTCTCTTCTTGCCCGATGGCATTACGCCGATACGGCATCCGAGGGCGTCTGCCCGTGGAGAAATCGCGGGTATCGCGACCGACGCTTAAATCCGGACCCGCGGATGTGGTTTCCGAACAAACTGAATTAATGCGCGACTGTCCACATTGGTCAGCGGCGTCCGGCATTGTCCGGCATCCCTCAACATGCGTGCCGATTGTCTTTTCCACGGCGTACTCTTCAATTGTTTCTGAGCTGCAATTGGCAACGCGAATAGGTGACCGCGCGTACGCTCTATCCACCCGATGCCCGCAGCACCGGTTACCGCTCTGTGGTCCAACTAATCCGGGGGAAATCTATGCGCCGAAGAAGATTATTAACAAGCGTTCTTGGCACCGGTGTCCTTGTATCGGCGTTTGGGCTGGCCATGGCGCCGGCCGCCGATGCGCACTCCACCGGACGGGACGGAAGTGTCAAAATCATCGCCGAGCACCTAAACAATCCGCGCGGCTTGTCACCGGCACCACATGGCGGCCTTTATCTGGCCGAAGCCGGGTCGGGCGGAAACGTCTGCGTACCAGGCGGTGAGGAGGGCCAGACCTGCATTGGATTGACCGGCTCGTTCGACTGGGTGAGCACCCACGACCAGGTGCGACGTCTTGTCACGGGCCTCATTTCAGCCTCCGGTCCCGGCGGTGTCGGCGCGGAAGGGCCGGTTTCGGTGTCGCGCGCTCGGGACGGCAGTTTCTATGGGTTATTCGGCGAGAGCTCGCACGTGGTGCCGCCGGCAGGGGCGATTCCCGATGAGCTGCGAAATGCGGCGCTGGCTCAGCTTGGCCATCTCGTTCTGGTCAAGCACCACGGCTCGGTACGGGAAATCTCTGACGTCGGTGACCAAAACTGGACCTGGACCTCGACCCGGATTCAGCTGGCTCCCAATGACTTCCCAGACGCCAATCCCAATAACGTCCTCTATTCGCACGGCCATCGCTATGTTGTCGATTCCGGCGCCAATGTCCTGAACGACGTCAAGCGCAATGGCACCGCAAACGTCCTGGCGTTCTTCCCGGTCCCGCAGGGATCGCAGAGCGATTCGGTTCCGACCTGCGTCGCTCGCGGTCCGGACAACGCGCTGTATGTCTCCGAACTGCTCGGCGGTTTCTACTCACCCGGACACGCCCGGGTGTGGCGGATCGTTCCGGGACACGCTCCCACGGTGTGGGCGACCGGGCTGAGCACTGTGCAAGGTTGTGGCTTCGGAGCCGACGGAGCTTTTTACGCCACGGAATTCCAGACTGGCGGACTTGACCTCAGCCCGACCGGTAATCCGGCTGGCGATGTGGTCCGTATCGACCGGCATGGCCACCGCACGCACCTGGGAACGGGCACATTGTTCTACCCGTCAGGTTTCGCGGCCGGGCGCGATGGCTCAATATACGTATCCAACTGCAGTATCGCGCCGGCGACCGGGATGGGCCCGCAACTGTGCCCGAACGGCGGACAGGTGGTCCGACTTCACACCCGGTGACTAATCTTTACCAACAGCGCTGGCGGTCGGTGATAACCGGCCGCCAGCGCTGGACACCCCGTTGCGCGGCAACGTTCTTGCCGTAATTGACCAACAGCGCGCTCCCAACGAAATGTCATTGCCGATTCGCGACGTTGCTGCCAGGTTATGCGTCGTGGATGCGAGGCAGTTGGAGGGTGTGCTTCGGTCGGCTGGGGTGTTGCCGGCGGGACATGTGGTGGGCGTGGAAGCGGAGGACACAGGGGCATTCAATGCCGCGGTTTTCCGGCTTCGCGTGCGCTATTCGCCCAATGCGCCAACGATTGCCCCGACAGCGTTGGTGGTGAAGCGGCCGACTGCGACGGCCTGGTCGCGGCGGGCTGCCAGCAACGAGATCGGATTTTATGCTTTGGCCGCGCAGCTGGATGGTCACCCGTCGGTGCTCGCGCCACTCGTGGCCGCCGGCGCCGAGCCGGATCCCTTTTTGTTGCTGGTCGATCTGTCGGCAACTCATGCGCCGCCGGTGGGCCGGGCCGAAGCCGAAGTGGGCAAGGATAGCGCGGTTCCGGATTGGGACCGGGTGATTCAGGTTGTACGAACGTTGGCGCGGCTGCATGGCTATTGGTGGGCGAATCCGGCGTTGAAGCGAGTTGAGCCGCCGTATTGGTCGGCGGCGGGTGAAGGATTCGCCCAGTATCGGGATCGGCGACTGCGGTCCTGGCAGCAGCTGCTCGCCGGGTCGAGTGAGTATCTGCCGGCCGGGGCAGCGGAATTGTACGAATGGGTGTTTGCCCGGCTGGACAATCATTGGCGGTCATGGCTGGCGCCGCGAGTCGCGGAAGATCGGGCGTTGACATTGGTGCACGGCGATGCCTATTTCGCGAATTTCCTAACCCCGCGCAATGACCCGCACGGGCCGGCGGTGTTGTTGGATTGGCAGACGCCGTCCTCCGGCATGGGTGCGACCGATCTGGTGAATATGCTGGCGACGTTTTGGACCGGCGAGCAGCGGGCGGATCGGCGTCGCGAATTGCGGGTGTTGGAGTATTACCATGCCCAGCTTTGTGCTGCTGGCGTGCGCAATTACAGTTTTTCAGATCTGTGTTCCGATTATCGCCGGGCGCTGGTGTATTGGCTGCTGGTACCGGTTCAAGACGCCGCCGGTGGCGCGCGACCAGCTTATTGGGTGCCGAAAATGAGCTGCCTCATGACGGCGTTCGGTGACTGGAACTGCCAGGAGTTGCTTGAGTGATGCGGTTGGTCGCGTCCTAGGCGCCGAGTTTGGAGAGTTTTGTATAGCGGCCGCCGATGAGCCATTCGGCGATATACAGGTTGCCGTCGGGGTCGGAGGCCAGTCCGTGCGGGCTGTTGAACGCGCCGGGCTGCAGATGTGCTGGCGTGATGGGCCGGCCCGCGGTGTCCTGCGCATTGGGCCAGCCGGGCGCTTCCTGCACCGCGCCGCCGTCACCCAGGTACGCGACCAACTGGTCGTCGCGATCCAGAACGGTTAACCGGCCGAACAACTCGCCGACGACCAATTTGTCGCCATCGACAGCGAATACGCTCGGGCTGTTGAGAATTCCGGTATTGATGACGCGATGAAATGTGCCGTCGAGGCCGTACACCTGAATACGGGCGTTGCCCCGGTCGGCGATATAGAGTTCCGGTTCGCCGCGTCGCCGGTCAATGAGCACCGAATGCGGGCAATTGAACCGGCCACCGCCCTCGGCCCCGCTCAGGCTGGAAATGTACCGGCCGTCGCCATCGAAACGGTGCACAAAGGACTGTCCGTAGCCATCAGCAACCCAGACATCGCCCGAGTCCGTATCCACGGCGGTATCGGTCGGGGCGTACGTACCCTCGGCGTATTCGTCCAGCGGCGGGCGCTCCAGGTGCGCGGTTTCGCGCCCGTCGAGGGTGAATTGCACAACTTGCGGATCGCCGGGGGCGCTCCGGTACGAACCGTCCGGCGCCCGCCGCATTTTCGAACCCGGATCGGCGATCCATAACCGGTTTTCGGCCAGGGTAAGGCCGTGCCCTTCGGTCAACGGCACGACCCATTCGCGCAGCAGAGCGCCGGAGCGGTCGAGGACGAGCACCTTTGGCTCGGACGGGTGGAACGTAACGACTTCGCCGGTGTCGGTGACCTGGATGCCGGGGTGCGCCCAGCCGTCCTTGGCCATTTCCGGGTCAGGCAGCGTCGCCCAGCAGTCGATCCATTCGTAGCTCAGCGGGCCACAGTCGATCCGCATACCGGCCTCACGCGGCCTTGGCGATGGTGCCGTGCGGGTCGAGCACGAATTTCCTGGCCGCGCCCTGGTCGAAATCGCGATATCCGTTGGGTGCCTCATCCAGACCGATCACGCTGACGTTGACCGCCTTCGCGATCTCGATCCGATCCCACAGAATGGCCTGCATGAGCTGCCGGTGATAGCGCATCACCGGGCATTGGCCGGTGGTGAAGTGGTGCGATTTCGCCCAGCCCAGGCCGATCCGGATCGACAGGTTGCCGGTCTGCGCGGCGGTGTCGATGCCGCCCGGGTCATCGGTCACGTAGAGCCCGGGAATGCCGATACCGCCGCCGGCCCGGGTCAGCGCCATCAACGAGTTGAGTACGGTCGCCGGCGCCTCCTGACCCGCGTCCGCACCGTGCCCGCGCGCTTCGAAGCCAACGCAGTCGACACCGCAATCGACCTCGGGTACGCCGAGAATCTGCTCGATCTGCTCGCCGATCGAGGCGTCGGCCGAGACATCGACAGTCTCGCAGCCGAATCCCCGCGCCTGGGCCAACCGGTCCGGGTTCAGGTCGCCGACAATGACGCACGCGGCCCCGAGCAGCAGTGACGAGGCGGCCGCGGCCAATCCGACCGGGCCGGCGCCGGCAATATAAACGGTCGTCCCCGGTGCGACGCCGGCGGTGACCGCGCCGTGGTACCCGGTCGGCAAGATGTCCGACAGACAGGTCAGATCGCGGATTTTGGCCAGCGCCTGGTCGCGGTCAGGGAATTTCAGCAGGTTGAAATCGGCGTACGGGACCATGACGTATTCGGCCTGGCCACCGACCCAGCCGCCCATGTCGACATATCCGTACGCGGCGCCCGGCCGGGCCGGATTGACGTTCAGGCAAATTCCGGTCTGGCCGGCCTTGCAGTTTCGGCATCGTCCGCACGCGATATTGAACGGAACCGATACGAGGTCGCCCACGCTAACGAATTCCACATCCCGGCCGACCTCGATCACCTCTCCGGTGATTTCGTGGCCGAGCACCAAACCGATCGGCGCGGTTGTCCGGCCGCGAACCATGTGCTGGTCGCTGCCGCAGATATTGGTCGCCACAACCTTGAGAATCACGCCGTGATCGCAGCGCCTCGAGCCTAATGCCAATTGCGGGAAGTCGATTTCGGAAACCTCGACCCGTCCCGGGCCCTGATAGGTGACGCCGCGATTGTCGGCCATGCTGACTCCCTCGCCTCTGTCTGGGCCCTTGTCCGATGGCACTTTCGGCGGATTCGTGAGGGGCCGTAAGCCGGCTCCGCCTGCCGGCCATAGCGAGTTCGTACATCCCTCACCGGCGAACGCCAGCAGCATAGCCCGGGGTCCGGCCACGAGGAACATTTTGACCGAAGGCAGACATCGGGCTCTCAACCGGCGATCGTGGTTTCCGCCATGGTCAGTCGTCGATCTGGAGTTATCCTCGAAAAGTGATATCAAACAGCTATCACTTTCCTGGACGGAGTATGTCATGAACACCGTCGAGCGGCCTGAGGGCAATCTGCTCCCGTCCCCGGTTGGACATACCGGAGCACGGGTGGACATCAAGCAGCGGCGCGCGTTGGCGCTCAACGGGTGGCTGGGTGTGCTGGTCATCGCCGGATGCATCTGGTGGATGGTCGTGGTGGCTGGCAGCGCGTGGTTCTGGCTGCCGCTGGTGATCTCGTTGCTGATCATCACGGCGCTGGAGATCGTGGCGCCGGGGCAGACCGCGGTGGTGCAGTTCTTTGGCCGGTACGTCGGAACCGTCGTGCGTCCCGGGTTCTGGTGGGTGCTGCCGCTGACCATTCGGCGGCGGATCAGCGTCAAGGTTCGCAACTTCGAGACCGACCATCTGAAGGTGAACGACGCCAACGGCAACCCGGTGGAGATCGCCGCCATCGTCGTGTGGCAGGTCGCTGATACCGCGAAGTCGATGTACGCGGTCGATAACTATCAGAACTTCGTTTCGGTGCAGGCGGAGTCGGCATTACGGCACGTGGCGACCAGTCATCCGTACGACGACGCCAACGATTTCGGCACATCGCTGCGCGGTTCGACCGACGTGGTCGCCGGCGCTTTGGCCAGTGAGGTCGCGGACCGCGTTGCGATCGCCGGCGTGGAAGTCGTCGAGGTCCGGATCTCGCACCTGGCCTACGCACCTGAGATCGCGCAGGCGATGCTGCGCCGCCAGCAGGCCAGTGCCGTCGTCGCGGCTCGTTCGCGGATCGTCGAAGGCGCGGTCGGCATGGTCGAACTCGCGTTGAACCGCCTCGCCCAGACCGATGTGGTCGATCTGGACGAAGAACGCAAAGCCAGCATGGTCAGCAACCTGATGGTCGTGCTGTGCGGCGACCAACCACCGTCGCCCATCCTCAACACGGGCTCGCTGTATACGTGAGCGATCGCAAACAGGTCCTGCTGCGTGTGGACCCCGCAGTCCACGACGCGCTGATGCGCTGGGCCAACGATGATCTGCGGAGCCTGAACGCCCAGGTCGAGATGCTGCTTCGTACCGCACTGACCGACGCCGGCCGGATGCCCAAACACGCCAAACCGCTGCCCAGACGCGGGCGCCCAAGAGCCGCCGACACATGACCACGATGACCACAGAGCGATAGGCGAGGCAGATAGGTTCACAATCTGTAAGCACGGCATGTTCCATGCGCTTTACCGGCCGCAGTCCGAAGAGTGTGATCAACTCACGCCATGCCTGAGCGGCGACGACATTCCAAGAAGGACATCGAGGCAGCGCTGCGCGTCGCCGAGGCCGCCGGCTGGACTGTGGAAGAGATTCACCGCGGTCATCGCTGGGGGATTGTGCGATGCTCTGCCGGCGCTGACGTGGTGGCAGTGTGGTCAACGCCGCGCGATCCGGCTACGTTTGGCAAGCGGATACGTCAACAGGTCGAGCGATGCCCACATCGACCCGGAAGCGAGGTGGAAAGCCAATGATTCACTCTTTTGCTGTGGTCATTGAGGGCATCGACCTCACGAGCGCCGATAGCCCGCACCCTGATGCGCTGTACGACGCTGGCTGCGATGACGCGCTATTCAGCAGCTCGGGCGGCACACAACGCGCGATATTCGATCGTGAGGCGCCGACCTTCGCTGCCGCGGTCGCGAGCGCCATCTCGGCGATCGAGACCGCCGTGCCGGGCGCCCGGGTCGTCGTCATCGAACGGCTCGATGCCGCTGACACACACGCACCCCTGCCGCACTCCGCCTGACGTCGACCCATATCAACCGCACCGATAGACTCGTAGGCGAGCTGGTGCTTTGCGGAGTATCCAGAAATGCGCTTGGGAAGTTCCCGCTGGTCGGGGTCCCGGGCTCGCGCCGTGTCAGGGCTCAGCCGAGCTGCGTCTGCTGCAGAACGCCAAAATCGAATTCGCGACGGCGGCCGTGATCTACCCACGTTGACCTGTCACTGGTTAGATCTTCTGGGTTGAGCGCGGTCACCCGGGGAGCTGGCGGGCACGCAGCCGATAGCTTCGCGGCGACTCGCCAACAACTCGTTTGAAGGCTGCGCTGAAGGCACTTTCCGAGCTGTAGCCGAGTTCGGTCGCCAACTCGGCGACGCGGACGGCGCCGTCGCGTAAAGCGCGTTGTGCCAGCAACATCCGCCATTGGTTCAGGTAGGTCAGCGGAGGTATGCCGGCGACAGTACGGAATCGTTCCGCGAACGACGTTCGCGACATGGCGGCGGTACGGGCGAGTTCGCCCAAGCCCCAGGCTCGGCCGGGTTCGGCGTGCATGAGGTCCAACGTGGTGCGCAATCGTTCATCGGTGAGGAGCCGCAGCAGTCCGGGTGCCAGGTCGGTCTGGTTGACGTAGGCGCGTAGCAGCTCGAGGAGTACGAGTTGGCTGTACTGCCGAATCGCGAACGTCGAGCCGATGCGATTGCCGGTTGCCTCGTCGAACGCCAACAGCAGCGCGGCTCGGAGCCGATCGGAGTCGGCGGCCGACGCACGTACATGTGTCACCGGCGGTAGCGCGTCGAGCAGCAGCGCCTTACCGGCCTCGTTGAGGTTGATGCATCCGCCGATGAGCACGTCGTCGGTGGCGCGATTGGCGGCCACAAAGCGCTCCGAGGAGAAATCGGACTCCGGCTGCACCTCGTTGTGCGGTGCCTCGCCGGCCTCGAACGCTACGAAGGATCGACCGATCAGAATTGCCACGTCGCCTGGCCGTAGGTCGATCGGTTCGTCGATGCCGTCGGTGCTGAGTTGCGCCCGTCCGGCCACCATCGCGAAGAACTTCACCGGATCGCTGATTAACCCGCGTGACCTCCAGCCGCCACTCGCGGCGACTCCGCCGGTCAGCACGCTGGCCACCTCAACGAGGTCCAACACTTCGGATAGTCGATCGCCGGACACGCTCGTACTATCGCGCAGAAAATGCGGACTGACAACCATTCAAAGTCCGGATGTTGAGGAGCACTCTGGAGACTGCACCCGACAAAGACAGGCAGGAGAGATACCCATGCGGTACCGCGGACTCGGCCGAACCGGCATCAAGGTCAGCCCCATTGCCCTCGGCGCGATGATGTTCGGCGCCATCGGCAATCCCGACCACGACGAATCCATCCGTATCATCCACAAAGCGATCGACGCGGGCATCAACCTCATCGACACCGCCGACATGTACTCCAACGGCGAGTCCGAACAAATCGTCGGCAAGGCGTTGCGGGACCGCCGTGCCGACATCGTGCTCGCGACAAAAGCACGCATGCCGATGAGCGACGAGCCCAATCACCAGGGCGCATCCCGACGCTGGTTGGTCCGCGCCCTCGATGATTCGCTGCGCCGGCTGGGCACTGATTACGTCGACGTCTACCAGATCCACCGCCCCGATCCGGATACCGATATCGAGGAAACGCTCAGCGCACTTACCGATCTACAACGCGCCGGAAAAATACTGGCATTCGGCACGTCGTCCCTGCCGGCGTCGGAAATTGTTCGCGCCCACTGGATTTCTGAGCGCCGAGGACTGGCCCGACTGCGTACCGAACAGCCCGTCTATTCGATCCTCAACCGGGGAATCGAACGCGAGGTGCTGCCGGTCACGGAGGAATTCGGCATGGGAACGCTCGTGTGGTCCCCGCTCGGCGGCGGGATGCTGACCGGCCGATATCGCAAGGGCCAACAGGTGGCCACACATCGCTCGCAGTACGGATTCCAACATCTCAAGGACGATGCGCGACTGGATGTCGTCGAAGCGCTGATCCCGCTGGCCGCCGATGCGGGCGTATCGCTGACCCACCTGGCGATCGCCTTCGTACTAGCCCATCCCGGTGTCACCTCGGCACTCATCGGGCCGCGCACCATGGCCCATCTGGACGACCTGCTGGCCGGAGTCGATGTCACACTCGACGACGACGTCCTGGACCAGATCGATAAGATCGTGCCGCCCGGCACCGACGTCGGCACGCTCGATATGGCCTACCAACCACCGGCGATCCAGCGCGCCGAACTGCGACGCCGACCGCTCAGCGACCGCGCCATGGCGTAACGACTTGGCAGGTAGCCTCGATCGACTTTCATGATCATGATGGCGTACGTCAACGATTTCCGTACGAATGCCATCACGATCATCAAAGGACTTAAGCAACACGCCCTAGTGGCGGAGGCTTCTCAGGCCGGTGCGGATTTCGCTGATCAGGATCTCGGGTTGCTCGAGAGCGGCGAAGTGTCCGCCCTTGTCGGCCTCGCCGTAGTGGATCAAGTTGCTGTAGGTGTCTTCGATCCAGCTTCGCGGCAAGCGTGGAATGTCGCGTGGGAACACGGTCACCGCGACCGGCAGCGTCAGCTTCGGGCCGGCCATGCTGGCCGATCGATTCTCCCAGTAAATGCGGCCGGAGGACGCGGCACTGTTGGTGAACCAGTAGAGCGATATCGCGTCCAGCATGTCATCTGTGCGCAGAGCGTCCTCAGCGAGCCCGTCGTTGTCCGTCTTGGATTGGAACTTCTCGTAGACCCAGGCTGCCTGGCCGGCCGGAGAGTCCGCCAGCGCGAATCCGACGGTCTCCGGCTTCGTGCCCTGAAGGTGGTTTGAGCCACCGAGAACGCCGGTGTAGAGGGCGAGGCCGTCCACGGCGTAGCGCTCTTCGGGAGACAGCGTGTCGGGTATTTGAGCGGGGAAAGCGTACGGAGTGTTCAAGTGAATCCCGAGTAGGCCCTCGGGTCGCATGGCGCCGAGGGCGGTGGTCACGACCGAACCCCAATCACCGCCCTGAGCCGCCCAGTTCTCGTAGCCAAGACGCTGCATCAGCTCGACCCATGCGGTGGCAATGCGGGAAACCGTCCAGCCGGTTTCGGTCGGCTTTTCAGAGAACCCGAATCCGGGCAGGGACGGGACGACAACGTCAAAGGAATCTTCGACGTCGCCTCCAAATGCGACCGGGTCAGTGAGTGGGCCGATCAGCCTCAGGAATTCGACAATCGAACCCGGCCATCCGTGCGTCAAGATCAGGGGCATCGCGTCCGGATTCTTGGACTTGACATGGATGTAGTGGATATCCAGCCCATCGATCGTGGTCAGGAATTGGGGGAAATGATTGAGTTCCGACTCGAATCGGCGCCAGTCGTACTCTCGCTCCCAGTACGTGACCAGCGACTTGGCGTTCTCCACGCGGACACCTTGCGACCAGTCGGGGACGGTTTCTGGATCCGGCCAGCGAGTCCGGGCCAGCCGCTGCTTGAGGTCCGCGATCTCCGAATCCGAAATCGCGACACGGAATGGGCGGACGAGGTCTGATGGTGCGGTCATCGCCTGGTTCTCCTGAACTCTCGTTTCACGGTGCAGCAACCTGTTGAACACCGGCAGCCGCTGCATCGTCTTCATCCGATACTGAACCGGTAATCTTCCCGACGACCTGCCGGCCGAAGAGAGGGCTACCGTGCTGACCCCGACTCTGACCCGGATCGGCACCGTAATGCGGGCCGACCCGGACGACCCGCGCGAGGCGGAAGGCGTCCTGAATCCGGCCGCCGCCCGCGGCAGGGACGGCGAGTTGTACCTGTTTCCACGCCTCGTGGCGGCCGGCAACTACTCCCGGATCGGGCGCGCCCGGGTGGAACGGGAGGACGGTCGGCCGACCGGCGTCTGCCGGTTGGGAATGGCGTTGGAGCCGACGCAGCCGTGGGAACGCAACAGCGTCACCGCTGGCGTCGAGGATCCGCGGATCACCCGCATCGAGGCGCTGGATATCTGGGTGATGGCGTACACCGCGTACGGTCCGCTCGGGGCCAAGGTGGCGCTCGCGGTGTCCTCCGATTTGGCGGAGTGGCACCGGCTGGGACCGGTGCAGTTCGGGTACGAGCCGACGTTGGATTCAGACTTTACGTTGTATCCGAACAAGGACGCCGCATTCTTCCCTGAACCGGTGCGGGCACCGGACGGTACGCCGGCGTTCGCCCTGTTGCACCGGCCGTTCTATCAGTTGGGGCCGGGGCTGCCGACCATTCTGCCGGCCGGAATCACCGATGAACGCGAATCGATCTGGGTCTCGTACATTCCGGTCTCCGACGCGGCCGACGACCTGCGCGCGTTGACCCGCCCGGCGCAGCATCGGTTGCTCGCCGCGCCCCTGTACGACTGGGAGGCGGTGAAGATCGGCGGCGGCCCGGCCCCGATCCGTACCGACGAGGGCTGGCTGTTCATCTACCACGGAATTCGCGACCTGGGCGGTCAACTGGAGTACGCCGCCGGAGCGATGCTGCTCGATCACGAGGACGTGTGCGATATCCGCTGGCGTAGCGCCGAGCCGCTGCTGCGCCCGGAAACCGGCGACGAGCTGAGCGGCACGGTCGGTCACGTCGTATTTCCGACCGCCATCGACGGCTGCGAGGTCTACTACGGAATGGCGGACGACAAAATCGGCGTCGCCCGCCTCGACCTCGCGTAACCGGCTGGCCGACGCCCCGCCCGAAGTCAGCGGTTTTCGATAGGTCGACGATATGCCCGGCTCGTTAGCATCGAGGCGTGCGCGTGTTGGTCGTCGAGGACGAGCTGTATCTGGCCGAGGCTATTCGCGATGGGCTGCGACTGGAGGCGATCGCGGCCGATATCGCCGGTGACGGCGACACGGCTTTGGAACTACTGAGCATCACCGCGTACGACATCGCCGTCCTCGACCGCGATATCCCCGGGCCCTCCGGCGACGAGATCGCCCAACGCATCGTCGCGTCCGGCAGCGGGATGCCGATCCTGATGCTCACCGCGGCCGACCGGCTCGACGACAAGGCCACCGGGTTCGAACTCGGCGCCGATGACTATCTCACCAAGCCGTTCGCGCTGCGGGAGCTCGTACTCCGGCTCAGAGCGCTCGATCGCAGGCGGGCCCACAACAGACCGCCGGTACGGGAGATCGCCGGTCTGCGGCTGGATCCGTTCCGCCGCGAGGTCTACCGCGATGGACGCTACGTCCCGCTGACCAGGAAGCAGTTCGCCGTGCTCGAAGTTCTCGTCGCGGCCGAAGGCGGGGTGATCAGCGCCGAAGAATTGCTGGAGCGGGCGTGGGACGAGAACGCCGACCCGTTCACCAACGCGGTGCGTATCACGGTCTCGGCTCTACGCAAGCGACTCGGCGAACCCGGGCTGATCGACACCGTGCCCGGTGTCGGCTACCGCATTGGAGGTGTGGGTGGATAGGTCGCCCGGGTTGAGCGTTCGCCTCAAACTCACGCTCAGTTACGCCGGATTCCTCGTACTCGCGGGTGCCTTGTTGCTCGCGCTGTGGTTGGTCGTCCTGCGATATTTCCCGCACGCGGTGATCATCAAAACGACAAGATCCGGCATCGGCGGGGCGTTCGTTCCAGGCCGCTCCAACACCCAGCGAGCCTTCGGTGAAATGGCCGTCGCGGTGCTGGTATTTCTTCTCGTGTTCGGTCTCGTGGGTGGGTGGGTTCTCGCCGGGCGCATGCTCGCCCCGTTGAACCGCATCACCGACGCCACCCGCATGGCCGCGAACGGATCGCTGGCGCACCGAATCCGGTTACCGGGTCACCGGGATGAATTCCGCGAACTGGCCGACAGTTTTGACGCGATGCTCGCGCGGCTCGAAGCGCACGTCGCGGAACAGCAGCGATTCGCCGCCAATGCCTCGCACGAATTACGCACCCCGCTGGCGATTACACAGACACTTCTCGAAGTGGCCCGTAACGATCCGGAACGCGGCATCGGCGAATTCGTCGACCGACTCCACGTCGTCAACTCGCGGGCGATCGACCTCACCGAAGCATTGCTCGTACTCAGCCGCGCCGATCAGCGGTCCTTTACCCGCGAACACGTCGATCTGTCCCTCGTAGCGGAAGAAGCGACCGAAACGCTGCTCACCCTCGCCGAAAAACGCGGCGTCACCATCGGGACGTCCGGCGATATGGCCGCCACCAGCGGCTCGCCCGCACTGCTGCTGCAGATGGTTACGAACCTCGTGCACAACGCGATCGTGCACAATCTTCCCGCACAGGGCACCGTGTGGGTTACGACCAGCGTTCGCCCCAAAAGTGTGGTGCTCATCGTCGAGAACACCGGCGAAATGATCAGCCCGCAGCTAGTTGCCACGTTGGTCGAGCCATTTCGCCGCGGCACCGAACGGATACGCACCGACCACGCGGGTGTCGGCCTCGGCTTGGCAATCGTGAAAAGCATTACCCAAGCACACGACGGAATTCTCACGCTCGCCCCTCGGACCGGCGGAGGGCTTCGGGCCACGGTGGAACTACCGGCCGCACCGCGTATCTGACGGAACCGCTATCGGGTGGTGGCGAGGCGCAGGGCGAGTCTGGGGCACATAGATTCGGCGACGCGTGCATCAGCGTAAAGATGTTCAGGTACGGCGACGTCACGGATCATCGGAAATCCCCAGTCGTCAAGGTGAATCAATTCCGGAAGTAATTCGGCGCATAGGCCACGTCCATCGCAGGCAATGGGGTCCACCCGCAGTCGCGCTGTCATCGCCGTCTCCGGGGCGGAATCGGCAACACCGGAGAGGACGGCAATTGGCCGCAGCCGTGGCCGTCGGCGTGCCGCCGCAATTCGTCGCCGAATACCGCGAACGCACTGCGAATCAATCGCACCACCCCGTCCGGATGAGCGCAGGCACCCCGACCGTCGACCTGGCCGAGCCAGCGCCGCAGCAATCCGTTATCGCCGGTACGACCGTCGCTGATCCGCTGCAATTCGTCCGCGATCGCGTCCAACCCAAATACGCACGGTCCGCACTGACCGGCTGACTCGTCGGCGAGGTAACGCACCAACCGGGCGGTTTCCCTTACACCGCAGGCGCTTTTCGGCAGCGCGGCGATGAGGCCGGCGCCGACGTCGCCGCCTACCGCCGCCAAGCCCGCTCGCGAGAACGGCCGCGGCAGCACGGTTTCGACGTCGGCCCAGGTGCCGTAATAGCCACCCAACAGCAGCGCCTGCAACGGCCGGGTCGGCTCGCCGGCCAGCGCCAGCACCGCACCGACCGGCGTACCGATCGGCACCTCCCGTACGCATGGTTCGGCGACGGCACCGGCGATGGTGACCAGCATCGTTCCGGGCTCGGCCGCTGTTCCCGCCGAACGGAACCAGGACGCGCCGTACCGGGCAATGAGCGCCAGATGGGCCAGCGTCTCG
This sequence comes from Mycobacteriales bacterium, assembly GCA_040414495.1. Taxonomy (GTDB): domain Bacteria; phylum Actinomycetota; class Actinomycetes; order Mycobacteriales; family QHCD01; genus DATAVB01. The sequence continues at coordinate 44,089 of JBEDUI010000177.1, read as the reverse complement.
ACGTTCTGTACCAGCGTCGGACGGTTGTGCAACCCGCGTTCGGACAGTCGCGGCGGTTTCGCGGTCGGGACGGCGGCGCGACGGGCGATCCAGTGCACGACGGCGCTCGCCTCGCCGGCCACGAACCGTTCGGCGGCGGTGTGAACCTCGACCCGGATGGGGTCGGTCCGCTCGGCGAGAGCCGCATCGAGGATCTCGCGGACGGCGTGGTGCACCACCAGTACCGCCCGGTCGGCCCCGACCATGCCGGCCGCGAGGACCGCGCCGTCGACTACGAGGTGCGGAGAGCGGGCGAGCAGCACCTTGTCCTTCGCGCTGGCCGGCTCGCCCTCCGTCCCATTCGCTACCACGATCGGGGTACGCCGCCCCGCATTTCTCGCCGCGGCGAGCTTGCGGGCGGTGGGAAATGCGGCCCCGCCGCGACCGGTGAGGCCGGCCCGCGCCACCTCCGAGATGAGCTCAGATCCGCCGCGCGGCAGCGGTCCGTATCGCTGCTGGTGCCCGGCCAGGCTCGTCGGCCCGAACCCATCCGGCAACAGTCGGGACGGGAGCGTCAGTTGGCTGATCACCAGGCCCTCCTCGGCCGTACCCGCTCCATTAGTCGGGTGAGAACAGCGGTGGCGACCAATCCGGCGCAGGCCCATTCGATCGCCGCCACCCAGGCGAGCCGCAGGTCGTTGCCGGCGGTGAGCGAGTGCGCGAACGCGATTGGCCAGGCCAGGTACGCCAGCCAGTGCACCAACCGCCAGGCCCGGTAGCCCAGGCGCCGCCGGACCAGGCTGGTGAGCACCACGGCGGCGCCGAGATCCACCGCCAGCGTGCCCAGGCCGACCGCCACGGTCCGGTACGCCGACGTGAACGGCGCCAGCACGGCGGCCCAACCGATCTGCACGTACGGGTCGAGCAGCGCGGTGCCGACGTGCAGCCCCAGGAACCCGATGGAGAACAGGGCGAGTGTGCGGTGCAGGTCGGCAACGACGAACCGCGGCCAATTCAGGGGTCTGGTGCCAACTCGGGCGGCCACGCCCAGCGCCACCACGATGCTCAGCAGGACCAGCACCGCCAAGCCGCTGGCCCGCGACACCAGCCACAGGCCCTGCGACGCCACGATCCCGTTCATCGTCCATATCCCTGTTCGGGCGGCCAACCACCAATGAGCCGAAGCTCACCGTCCACATCGACCAGTCGCGCCGCCAGCCCGGTCGAGAGCAGCCAGTCGTCGGTGCCGGCCACCACCGTCGCGGTAGCGGCGGCATTGGCTTGTGCGCAGGTCGGTGCGAGCACGCTGACCGACCGCCAGCGGCCGGCGGCCGGCAGCCCGGTCCGCGGATCGATGATGTGGTGTAACTGCCGGCCCGCCCGTCGCCAGCTGCGGCAGGCCGTCGTCGAGGTCGCCACCGCACCGCCGGCGAGCCGGATCGGTTCGCCGGCTTCCACATCGATCGGCCAACCACCGCGTGGCGGTGCGCCACCGATGGCGATGTCACCGCCGAGGCTGACCAGCACGCCGCCGTCGCTCGGGCAGGCCCGCACACACCGGTCGGCGCCCAGGCCCTTCGCGGTGGCGCCGAGATCCAACCGGACCCCAGCCGGCAGCCGCAGCAGCCGACCATCCAGCCGCACGCACTCCCAGCCCGGCGCCGGGATCGACCGCAGCGGCGCCCCGGCTCGGACCGGATCCACGGCGGCGAAGTCGCGGTCGTACCCGAGGGCGATCAACGCCGCTCCAACGGTCGGGTCGAGGAGCCCGCCAGTCCAGCGCGCCGCCTCCAAAGCCACCTGGATCGCCTCGGCCAACCCGGCGCTGACGAGGAAGATGCCGCCGTCGCGGTGATGCAGCCACGAGATCTCCGAGTCGTCGCGGAACCGGCTGGCCTGCTGGTCCAACTCCTCGAGCACCACGTCGACCGCGGTCTGGGTCCGGCCCAGATCGGACGGCGGCCACACCGCGACCCGGGCCGTGGTGCCCAGTGCATCGCGTTCGGCCACGCCGACCGTCGCGTCCCCGGTCTCGACCCGCCGCCACATCAGTCGTCCCCGTGGCCCGGATGCCGAACGGTGGTGACGATGGTCTTGCCGTGCACGGTGCGGGTGGTGGTCGTCGTGACGCCGGATCCGCTCGTGGTGGCGACCGAGTGCGACACCCGCGGTCCGGTTCCGGAGTGACTCGCCTGGCCGGTGCCGCTGGTCGTCGTGGACGAGTTGGCACCGGAGGGATGGCCGGCCGGCAGCGCATTGTGGCCCAGCGCTACGGCGGTTGCCCCGGCACCCACGATCAGCGCGGCGGCGGTCCAGTTGGATATCCGGCGTGCCCGCCGAATTCCGTCCGTACGGGTAGATAAGTTCGGCGACTCGCCGAATTCCGGCGGCTGCCGCGACTCGGTGGCCATATCGGAATTCCCTTCCCTACTGGATTTTCCTGGCCACTTGAGGGTGCACATGCGGTCATGTAATACCGGTGAGAAGAAGATGTGAGGGTTCACATTTGCCGCTCTCACGGTTTTCACATCCGGTGCTGCGTAGCCTCGCGTTATGCGGGTTCTCGTGATCGAGGACGAGGCGCGAATGGCCCGGGTGCTCGAACGTGCGCTGGCCGAGGAGGGGTACGTCGTCGACGTGGCCGGCGACGGTCCGGAGGGGCTCTGGAAGGCGACCGAGCAGTCGTACGGCGCCATCGTGCTGGACATCATGCTGCCGGGATTCGACGGGCTCGAATTGTGCCGGCGACTGCGGGAAAAGGACATCTGGGTGCCGGTGCTGATGCTGACCGCACGCGACGAGGTCGGCGACCGGGTCCGGGGCCTGGATGCCGGGGCCGACGACTACCTCGTCAAACCGTTCAGCCTGTTGGAGTTGGCCGCCCGACTGCGGGCGCTGACCCGACGCGACGGCCGGCGCCGCCCGGCCGTTCTTACCGAAGGCGATTTGAAGCTCGATCCGGCCGGCAAACGCGCCTGGCGTTCGGAGACCGAACTCGATTTATCGCCCAAGGAATTCGGCCTCCTCGAATTCTTTCTCCGCCACCCCGGGACTGTCCTCACCCGCTCGCAGATCCTTGAGGCGGTATGGGATTTCGCCTACGAGGGCACCTCGAATGTCGTCGATCAGTACGTGAATTACCTGCGGCGCAAGGTCGATGCCCCGTTCGGCCGGAACGACATCGAGACGGTACGAGGTATTGGCTATCGATTGCGTCACGAAACGGTGTAAGGATGTCCATCCGGCTCCGGCTCGCCGTCGTATTCGCGCTGTCGGCCGCGGTGCTTTTCGCGTTGGGCAGTTGGCTTTTCGTGGCCCGGCTGTCCTCGTCGCTGTTGCGCTCGGTGGATTCGCAACTGACGGCGCGGCTGGGGCAGGCGGATCGCTACGTATCCGGGTCGAGACCGATCACCGGCACGCCGCCGCCGGGTGAATTCGTCGTCCAGGTGCTCGATCCGGCTGGGCGGGTTCGTGGCGGTAGCGCCGAGGATGTTCCGACATTGAGCGCAACCACGCTGGCCCAGGCCCGGAATCGCCAGGTAGCGCTGACGGTCAGCGCCGAGGACGAGCGGCAGCGGGTCGTCGCGGCCCCGCTGGCCCGCCACCCGGGCTGGGTGGCCGTGGCCGCGGTGTCGCTCGAGGCAACCGACCACACGCTCAGCGATGTCACCCGCGAGCTTGTGGTGGCCGGCGTGGTGGTCGTGGCGGTGGCCGGGATCGGTGCCTACACCCTGGCGCGATCGGCGCTGTCGCCGGTGGAACGGCTGCGGCGTGAGGTGGCCGGTATTTCCGCGCGCGATCCGGCGCCGCGGGTCCGGATACCGCGTACCCATGACGAGATCGCGGCGCTCGCCACCACCATGAATGAGTTGCTGAGCAGGCTCGACCGGGCGCTGCGCCGACAGCGCGCCCTCGTCGCCGACGCCAGTCACGGGTTGCGAACGCCGTTCGCGGTGCTGCGTGGCGAACTGGAATTGGCGGGACGGCCGGGCCGGAGCCGGGAGGAACTCACCGAGGCGATAGCCCACGCCACCGACGAAGTGGCGCGACTGGCGCGGATCACCGAACAGTTGCTTTTCCTGGCCCGCAGCGACGAGGACCGGATTCCGCCCCAGTTGGAGCACACCGATATCGGCGCGCTGCTGGCCGCGAGCGTCGAGCATGCCGCGCAGCGCGCCGTTACCGCTGGCGTTGACTGTCGGCTGGACGTGCCGGCCGGCCTCACCGCTGATGTCGACCCGGCCCGTCTTCGCGAGGCGGTCGACAATCTGATCGACAACGCATTGCGCTTTGCCCCGGCCGGTACGTCCATTGTGGTCAGTGGACGTGCCGCCGGAGCTGATCTGGAGATTTCGGTCCGGGATTCCGGGCCCGGATTTCCACCGGAATTCCTGCCGCAGGCGTTCGAACGATTCGCGCGCCCGAATTCCGGTGGCGGTGGCGCGGGTCTGGGGTTGGCGATTGTGAGTGCGATCGCCGGTGCGCACGGCGGGCAGGCGGTCGCGGCGAATCGGCCCGGAGGCGGCGCTGAGGTCACGATGACAATCCCGCGAAACGCCGCGTGATCAGTGCAGTCAGGACGAGAGAACACTTTTCTTGCGTAAGTGTTGCAGGCACACCGAAATTGCCTGAGATATGGCCCATTCGGCCGCCGCTGGATCGGGACCAATGACCGTTGCAACCTATCGTGAACCGTCCAAACTGGAAGGACGCGACTTCAGGCCGGGCCGGACGGTGCGGTGATCGGAGGGGGCCGATGTGATCGCCCGCCAGAAATTCACACAGTGGACAGCCGAGTCCCGAGTGGACACCGGCCTACTCGCAGCGACGTTCGCCGCTCTGGTCGTCGGTGGTGCGTTGTGGCTGGCCGGCCGCAATTCCGCGGCCGACCTGTGCTGGGCCATCGGCACCATCATCGCGATCGTTCCGGCGTTGGTCTGGGTCCTGGCCGCGCTGCGTCGGGGACGGGCCGGTGTCGACCTGATCGCGGTCCTGGCGTTGGTCGGCACGCTCGCCGTGGGCGAATACCTGGCCGGGGCGTTGATCGCCCTGATGCTGGCGACCGGCCGGTCGCTCGAATCCGCGGCACAACGCCGCGCTTCCCGCGAGCTGCGGGCATTACGGGAGCACGTGCCGAGGACGGCACGGCTACGGCGGGACGAGCAATTGTCGGTCGTACCCCTGGACAGCGTGGTCGCCGGCGATGTGGTCGTGGTGGGACCGGGTGAGGTCGTCGGAGTGGACGGCCGCATCACGAGCGGTACGGCAGTACTCGATGAATCCGTACTAACTGGGGAATCCGTACCGGTCGAATACGGGACGGGCGAAACCGTCCGCAGCGGTTCGATCAACGCGGGCGCCGCGTTCGAAATGTCCGCCAGCGCCCCGGCCGCCGAAGGTACGTACGCGGGGATCGTACGACTTGCCGACGAGGCCGGCGCCGAGCAGGCGCCGGTCGTTCGCCTCGCCGACCGATACGCGGCCTGGTTCCTGCCGCTGAGCCTGCTGGTGGCCGGTGCGGCCTGGTTGTTCTCCGGGTCGGCGTCGCGCGCGGTCGCGGTGTTGGTGGTCGCGACGCCATGCCCGCTGCTGTTGGCCGCGCCGGTCGCGATCGTGGCCGGTCTGTCCCGGGCGGCGCACCGCGGCGTCGTGGTTCGCGACGGAGCGGCGCTGGAACGCCTCGCCGCGGCCCGCACGCTGGTGGTCGACAAGACCGGGACGCTGACCGTGGGCCGGCCGACCGTGGTCGACGTGATCCCGGCGCAGGGGTGGGACGGCGACGAGGTGCTGAGACTCGCCGCCGCGGTTGACCAGGTATCGCCGCACGTGCTGGCCCGGGCCATCGTCCAGGAAGCGACCGTTCGTGGGCTGACCCTCCCGGTGCCGGCCGACGTGACCGAGCGTCCGGGCCAGGGCGCGCAGGGCACCATCGCCGACCAACGGGTGGGCGTCGGGAAGGTCGATCTGCCCGAGTCGTTGCCTGACTGGGCGCGTACCGCCGAACGCCGGGCCGTACTCGATGGCGCCGCGCTCGTCTGGCTCTGCGTCGATGGCGACGTAAAGGGGGCGATCCTGCTTCGCGATCGGCTTCGTACCGATGCGCCCCGGACGCTACGTAGGTTACGGGCGGCGGGGCTGCAGCGGCTGGTCATGCTCACCGGCGACCGGGCCGAACCGGCCCGGGAGGTCGCGACCGTGCTCGGCCTCGATGGCGTACTGGTTCAGCAAACGCCGCAGGACAAGGTGAACGCGGTACGCGCGGAAGGGCGGCGAGCGGTCACCGTGATGGTCGGTGATGGCGTGAACGATGCTCCGGCGTTGGCGGCAGCAACCGTCGGTGTCGCTATTGGCGGTGCGGCGGCGGCATCCGAGTCGGCCGATGTCGTACTGGCCGCGGACCGGTTGGATCGGCTGGCGGATGCGATGGATATAGCCCGCCGGTCGCGGTCCATCGCCATCCAGAGCGCCGTCGTCGGCATGGGGCTTTCGCTGGTGGCAATGGTAATCGCGGCGCTTGGCTGGCTGCCGGCCGCCGCTGGCGCGCTTTTGCAGGAGGGCATCGACGTCGCGGTGATCATCAACGCCTTGCGGGCATTGCGCGCCGGCTCGGGGGACAGCGTGCAGGTCCCGGAACCGACTGCTTCGCTGTTGCGCCGATTCGCGGCTGAACACGGTGAATTACGGGCGGCGTTGCCGATGATTCGTGATGCGGCCGATGTGCTGAGCCGGGACGGTGCCACGCCGCAGGCAACCGAGCGGCTACGTGAGGTGCACCGGTTCTTGAGCACCGAATTGCTGCCGCACGAACACGCCGAAGAAACCGAGCTTTATCCCGCTTTGGCCCGGCCGCTCGGCAGTGCCGAGGCGACGGCGACCATGAGCCGGATGCACGCCGAGATTGATCGGCTCAGCCAGCGCCTGGGCGCGCTGCTCGATGCTGGGCCGGACGGTGATCCGGAAGATCTGCTGGCCTGCCTGTACGGGCTGTACACCGTGCTGTGCCTGCATTTCGCTCAGGAGGAGGAGAGCTATTTCGCGCTGATCGAAGACGACCGCGACCCGGTTCCACCAACGTGATCTATATGGGCCGCCGCCGCTGGCTCGCCGCCGTCCTGATCGCCGCGATCACCGCCGGCTGCACCGCCCACGACAGCTCTGATCCAGCGCCCACATCAACCCACTCCGTGACGCCCGCATCACCGCGTCCACCGGTCACACCGGCTGCGCCGTGGGCCGGGCCATTGACCTCGCCGGCCGCCCTGCAGCCAGGTTCGGATCCCGCGGTCCTGCCCGCGGATGTGCTCATTGCCGACAAGCTGAATAATCGACTGATCATCGTCGATCCGCAGGGACGAATACGGTGGGATTTCCCGCGTACCGGGGATCTTGCGCCCGGGCAGACCTTTCGGGTGCCCGACGACGCCTTTTTCAGCCCGGACGGTCGTTATATCGTCGCCACCGAAGAAGACGATTTCGTCATTCGGGTCATCGACGTCGCTTCGCACCGGATCGTCTATCAATACGGGCAACCCGGCCGGCACGGATCCGGTCCGAACCAGCTGTGGAATCCCGACGACGCCGTCATGTTGCCCGGCGGGGAAATACTGACCGCGGATATCAAAAACCAACGGCTGCTGCTGATTGGCCCGGGCCAGCACACGGTGGCGCGGCAATGGGGCGAGACCGGGGTCGGATATCACGGGCCGCCGGCACACTTCGGCGCGCCAAACGGTGCCTTCCCCACCGGTGACGGTCATTTCCTGATTACGGAGATCCGTGGTGACTGGGTCGACACCATCGACCTGCATGGTCACGTCTTCTGGTCGGCTCATCCTCCTGGCATCGCCTATCCGTCGGACAGCAACCAGATCGGGCCGGACCGCTACCTGACCGTCGATTACACCCGGCCCGGCCAGATTCTTATATTCGACCGGCATGGCCGGACCGTGTGGCGGTTCCGTCCGGGCGGAATTGCGGCGCTCAACCATCCTTCGCTCGCATTGCCGCTGCCCAATGGGGATATCGTGTGCAATGACGATATGAATCATCGCGTTATCGTGGTGGACCCGCACACCAACCGCATCGTCTGGCAGTACGGCCATACCGGAGTGCCAGGCCGGACGGCCGGTTATCTCTACAACCCCGACGGTCTTGATCTCGTACCGCCATATTCACTGGCCGATCGCACCCTCGTACCCCGCCACTAAATACCAGTCATAACCTGAATTACTGCGATGGTTACGCATGCCGGCGTCGGCGTGGCTTACGCACCTGTCGGTACGGATCGTCCTCATAGGTACGTTCGGAGTCGATCGTGCCATCGGCGTTGTGGATCAGCAGCCGACTTGGATGGGCCATTCGGGCCGCCGCCTCCGCTTCTTCGACCGCCTCCGCTTTGATCCCGGATTCGAAGATCACCTGCCCGTCCCGCACGATCCGCCACTGATCACCATGCGGCGCGACGTGGAACTGGGTTTGCTCGCTCACCACTGCCAACCACGCTCCTCGCCCCCCTTGGCCTGCGCTGGTCATACCCCAACCCAGCATCCGCGACCGCCGGTTCCGGCGCGCTCCCGGGTCGGGCCAATGCACTGGCAAATGGTGAGTACCCAGCCGCGCGATCCGTCTGCGCGACGACGCCGGAATGGAAGCACGCCACTCCGGCCGCGGGACGAATCACCGGGCGTCGCGTCCGGTTCAAGGCCTTGTCCGTGGGTAGGTCAAAGGCGTTGAGCACACGGGAATTCACATGGATATGTTGGGAAGTCTCGCCGTGCGCTCGAGGACATTATCGTGCTGGAAGGAGTAGACCATGGCAACCGGCGAAACCGGATTCGACGATGTCACTTACGACTTGGTCTCGGTCCAATATCATTCGCTCAAGGCCGGGCACGATTATGGTCAGTACGTTCGGGATGCCCGTAATGCCAAGCAAGATGAGATAGCGAAATTCTTTGAGCAGGTCATGGCGGAGGACTCCGACCGTGCGCACCGCTGCCACGATTTCCTGACTCAGCTGGCCAGCACGGGCAATGCGGCTCCGGAGAAACCGATCTGATCGCGCCGGTCGGGGTAGATATAATGCGAAGGAAACCACGGTCGCACGCGGGCGACAAAATTCTGATTGCTAACCAATTCAGCCGTCGTAGCTGGCCTGTGTGACGGCGAAAACATTGCGGTGATCCTGCGTTTCCTGCAGGGACCACAGAAGGTCGGCCTGGGTGTCGTCCTCCCAGTACGAAATGCTCTCGCCACCGCTAACCCAGGCGTAGGTGTGCGGGCCGGCGGACGGTGTCCAGTAATAGAGCTGGTGCGCGCCGGAGGAGTTGAACCACCAGCGGCCGTTGTGCGATGCGACGCCATTGATGTTGTACCAGGGCAGCTGCACCGCCTCGCTGGCGGTCGTATTCGCGGCGAAGGTGCCGCTGGAGGCGAACGGAAAGCGGACCGCCCGGGGCGCGCGGTTGGGATAGGCCGTGCACCCCGACGAGCAGGTGTATTCGGCCATCACGATCGAGCGACTCACCCGGTCCAGGGAGATCGTCGACCACGCCAGTGCCGTACCGGAAGTCGTGCTCGCGGTGACCGTTCCCACCTGCGGCATGATGTAGGCGTAATTGTGCGCGTGGCACACACCGCCCGAACAGCCGATGTCGTCGGCGGTCCCGCCGGTGTCGACCTTGAGGATCTTGCGCATGTCGTAGACGCGCATTCCGTGCGAGGTGTCGGCGACGTAGACGTAGTCGCCGTACCAGACGATCCCGCCCGCGTGCGTGGTGACGTCGGTGAAATTCGGCGAGGTCGCGGTGCCGGTCGGGGTGACCAGTAGCACCTTCCGATACGCGTTGGGGTAGTTGGCGTCCCAGTCGACAAACGTCAGCCGGTTACGTGTTGTTTTCGCGGTGCCGCTGTCGCAGGGGGTTCCGGTGCGGGTGTACCAGCTCACCATGACGATCTGCCGGCCGTCGTAGCGGCCATTGACGGTGCCGTCGCCGACGGCGTCCCGACTGGTTGTGATGCCTTGGGGCACATTGTTGCAGTCGCCGTTATCCCCGCTGTCAAAGCGAAAGCCGCCGGTATAACCCGGCAGGCTCTGCACACTGGATTCGGTACCGGTCCGGTCGTGATTGGCATTGTCCATCACCGTGTGCAGTGGCACCGTCCCGAGTTCTGTCGCGAGCGCGGAAACGATGTCCGACTTCTCGCTGTACGAAGTCGAGAGCGTGAACTGGTTGGCGGAGATCGATGTCGGCGCGCTCGCGGCATTCGCGGTTGACGAGGTCGCGACAATACCGGTTATCGCTAGAATTCCGGCCGCTATGGCGGCCAACCGTCGGTAGCTGCGCATCGTACGAGCCCCCCTGGAATCGGTCACAGAATTCGGTGACAGAATCGGTGACGCTGCCGTATTCCACCGGTCCGAATTCTAGCCAGTTACGCTCGTGTGCCGGGGGCGATTTCCGAAACATCGGGCGACGTTCGCATGTCGCATCACCGAACTCATGGATGCGGTCCATTTCGCCTGGGAATTGAAGCCGGCTCAGTCGATCCGGTTGTCAATTTCATTCTGAGGTTCGTACGGCAGGTCACCCGGGGCAGGTGAGGCTCGATCGCCGAGGCCGATGGAGCATGTGGAACACAGCGCTCAACGTATGTTGATCATCAACCGTCATTGGGACTCGAGATGCTCAAGCAGATATCCGACATGCCGCCCGGCACCATAGGATTCGAGGCGCGCGGGGACGTCGACGACGACGACTTTGAGGACATCGTCGCGCCTGTCCTGCGGCGGGAGATCGCCGCTGGGCGGAAGGTGCGTCTGCTCTACCTGCTCGGCCCGCAGCTGGGGGAGTACGAGGGCGATGCGGTGAAAGAAGAGATGAAATTCGCGGCACGTCACGCGACCGAGTACGAGCGGGTCGCGGTCGTGACTGACGAGAGCTGGCTTCGTCCGGCGCTGCGCATGCTTTCGGTTCTGGTTCCGGGACAGCTACGTGGTTTCCCGGTCGCGCAGCTGCAGTCCGCTAAAGAGTGGGTCGCCGGAGTCGACGAGCCCGGGGCGGCGACGGATCGCGCGTAGTCGCATCGCGGCAGCTGCCACGCCAGAATTCGCGCATCGACCCGACGTGCGGAAGTGGCCGGTCGCGGACGCGAAGACGAACGGCACTGCGCTCTGCGTGCTAGACAGGCGGAGAGCGGCATGTCGTATCGATCGGAGGCGTCACGATGGATCACGTCGTCGGCGAGGCGGAGCGCGAGTTTTACGCTGATAACGGCTACCTGGTTTTGGAGAACCTGCTGAGTGAGGGCGAGCTGGAGCAGTGGCGCTCAGCGGTCGAGGAAGCGGTCGCGCAGCGAGGTGACCAGCGATTCTCGTTCGAGAATGAGGACGCGCTCAGTGTGGCCGCGGCGAGCGAGGTGGCCGAGGAGCGGCGGTATTACGACCGGGTATTCACCCAGCGGGTCAACCTGTGGCAGACCAACGACGCGATGCGGAAGCTCATGCTGGACGAGCGGTTGGGCCGGATCGTGGCTGACGTGGCCGGGATTGACGGCGTACGTATCTGGCATGACCAGGCCCTGATCAAGGAACCGTACGCGAATCCGACGGCATTTCACCTGGACGTGCCGTACTGGTCGTTTACCTCGGCCGATGCGATCACCATCTGGATTGCGCTGGACGACGCGACCATGTCGAACGGCTGTCTCTACTACGTACCGGAAAGTCACAAGGCGCAGAAATTCGACAATGTCGGTATCGGGAACGAGATAGGCGCGCTGTTCGACGTCTATCCCGAATGGGCTGCGCGGGCGGCGGTGCCGTGCCCCGTACCGGCCGGGGGCGCGCTTTTCCATAATGGCCTGACATTCCACGGCGCGGGCGCGAACATGACGCCGCAGCGACGGCGGGCCATGACCTGCGCGTACATGCCCGACGGCGCCACTTTCAACGGCACGCCGAATGTGTTGCCGCCGGAATACCTCACTACGTTACGGGTGGGCGACCCGCTGAATAACGACGCGCAGAATCCGCTAATCTTTCGCCGCTAAATTGGCGGCGCGGATGGTCCCCGTTGTCAACTTCGCTGGTGTCACGGTCGGTGCAAAAACGGCTAGCCGGCGCCGAAAGCGGCCCTGGTGCCACGGTCGGTGCGAAAACGGCTAGCCGGCGCTGCAAGCGGCCCTGGTGCCACGGTCGCTGCACATAGCGTTGCGGGGGTCGGTGGTCGGTTCTTGCGGTCATGGTCGGACGTAATGGTCGGACGGCTGGATGCCGTTGTTGCAGCGAGCGTTACGTGAGGGTGGTTTTGGGGTTGGCGAAACCGCCGTGATGTCACGGTCGCTGCATATACGGCCAGGGTCGCGGGATGCGGTTGACCGTGGTGCCACGGTCGCTGCATAGAGGGCTAACGCGCCGGGATGCGGTTGGCCGTGGTGCCACGGTCGGTGCATACAGGGCTAAGGTCGCGGGATGCGGTTGGCCGTGGTGCCACGGTCGGTGCAAAAAGGGCCAGCCGACGCCGAAAGCGGTATCGGCGACACGCGCTTGATCGGCACAACCAGAACCCGGCGGCACCCAGCCGCGGTGCCGCCGGCCGCGTTTTCGCCCGTGCCGCGCGTCGATCGGCCCATCCGGCGAGTGACCATCGCCGATCCAGGACGGGCCTTTGGTCCCTGTCAGGGCGGTCGGACCGGGGCCCACATTGAACGTGATGCTGGGCCATCGGTGTGACGTCCGCAGGCGGCGGCACGGAATATGCCCGGCCGGGAGGTCGAGATGTGGCCGTCTGTTCTCTTCGCCGCTAGTCCGCTTTCTGGCAGGTCGCACTATCTGCACTGGGGCGTTATTCAAATCTCCCTGACGAATTTCGTGATTATCGTCGCCATGGTCGTGATCTTCGTGCTTGCTTTGGTCGTGCCTTTCCCGCATGGGAGGTCGCAGGACGATGAACGCGATTCCGACCGCTGAGGGAGCGCCATCGCGCAGTTGGACCGTGCGACTGCGCCGCCGTATCCAGCGAACTGTCCCTGAGGGACAGTGGCTACCCGACCGGCAACCGACCTACGTACGGTCGTGGATCTATGTGTTCGGTGTGGCGACGCTCGCCGCCCTGGTTTGCGTGCTGGCGTCCGGGATAATTCTTACGATCAAGGGCAGCGCCTGGTGGCACGTCTCCTCGGTAGGGCATTTCGTCAATTCACTGCATTTGTGGAGCGTTGAGCTTTTCTTCGCGTTCATGGTGATCCATCTGTGGGGGAAGTTCTTCATGGCGGCGTGGCGTGGTCGTCGGGCCTTGACCTGGATCACCGGCGCGGTTGCTTTTGTCGGCTCGATAGGTACGGCATTCACCGGTTACCTCACCCAGTCGAACTTCGATTCGCAATGGATCTCCACCCAGGCCAAGGACGGACTCAACTCGGTCGGAATCGGGGCGTTCTTCAACGTACTGAATCCGGCGCAGATGCTGTTGTGGCACATCGTGCTGCTTCCGCTGATCGTCGGTTTCCTCGTGGTGGCGCATCTGATCCTGGTACGCCGGCATGGCGTGGTGCCGCCGATCGATGCGCTGCCGCCGGAGGCAGAGGCTGAACCGGTCGCGGACGAGGCGGCTCTCCGGCAGCCACACGAAATGCTGCCACACAAAATGCCGCAGCCACAGGAGATCGAGAAACCGGGTGCGGTCAGATGAGCCGCCGGGACACGACGCCGGATGCGCACCTGTTCCCGACGCGTCCCTATGATTTGGTGCGCGAATTCGTCATCGCGCTCGCCATTGTCGCCGCTCTGACGATTGTGCTCGCCGCGGTTTTCTCCTCACCGGACCGCAAGGCCATCACGTTCAGCCAGTGGGCCAACGCGGCTCCCAACGACGTGGTCGCCACCGCGACGGCCGAACTTGCCGGTACGAGCACCAGCGCGTCCTACGGCCCGCCGTACAATCACGCCGCCGAAGGGCAGAAATTGGGGCCGGTGCCGTTGCAGAAATGGGCTGGCGTCCGTATCCCGGTCAACAGCGCCAACGATTTCGTCATCAATCCCCTTCGCAGCGTCACCAATGACGGCAGGCTTTCCCTCGCCTTGCGGCGCTGGCAGGCGGCAACTCCTGCGCAACAAACCGCCTGGGCTACCGCCTATGGCGATGCGCTCACCGCCGCGCCGAACGGCGACGCCGCAAAAGTGAAGCCGGGCGTCTACGGTCCCGTACCAGTGCTGGCCGGACGGCTGCTGACCCTCGCCCGCAGCGGATCTTTGCAGGGCCTCATCCAAGGCGGCGCGTTCTACCCAACCGATCAGACCAAACCGCTGCTATTCCTCTCTGACGGCGCGTATCTGGAAGCGCAGGCACGGGCCGACCACCTCGGCGGTGATCAGTGGGGAATGATGAATGAAACCGGGAATTTCCCCGGTCAGCCGTGGATGTGGCTATATACGTTCTGGTATCAAATCAAGCCATTCTCCACGTCGGGCAATGCCGATGCTCTTGTCTGGGGCGTGATGGCGGTCCTGACGCTTGGTCTGATTCTGCTGCCCTTCATCCCCGGGCTACGGTCATTGCCTCGGTATTTAGGCGTACATCGGCTGATCTGGCGCGACATACCTCGCGCGACTCGATAGTCTCACCGGAGTTGTTCGATGACCGCGTCGATCGGGCGCCGTCCCGTTGCCGGTGGTCGTGAGGTTTCGGCTGGCCATCCGATACGGAGCAGGATCTGCGGTTGGCCGTAGTCGCCGAGAATCCGGTGCAGGAGTTGCATGGTGTGGGGGACTTCGAGCGGTTGGGTGTAGGGCGAGGCGGCGAGGCCGAGATGGGTGGCGGTGAGCAGGACACGGCCGAGCGCTTCGCCGGCGCGGAGGCGGTCGGTGGGTTCGTCGCCGTCGGTGGCCAGCAGGAACATTGCGGGGCGCTCGGTCTGGCCGGTCGCGTTGACCGGCAGGGTGCCGGGTGCGGTCAGTTCGAAATCGCGTAATTCCACATCGGAGCGTCGCTGCGGTATGTGGGGTACGGCGGTGACCGGCACGCCGTCGGGGGATCCTTCGGCTCGGCCGGACCAGCGGCGCATTTCGTATTGGTAATCGCGGTCAGCGGTCTCGACCGCGTCGGCGAGCCCTACCGCGACGATGACTTCCCGCCGTTCGTAGTGATCGGTCACCTGCTGCAGGATGGCGCCCTCGTTGACCGCGGCAGCGTCGAGGACGGCCAGGGTTTGCTCGTCCAGTGACCGGTTCAGGAATGGCCGGCGGTCGGTACGGCGGATTGCGGCCGCGGCGACGAGTGCGGCGGTCTGCGGGTCGGGTGTGTCGGTGCCTGACACCGACAACGTCGCCAGATGATTGGGGTTAGTTGGGTCCGGGGTGCGGTGAGTGGAAACAGCGAAGCCGGCATTTTGTACGGCGAGTCGCGCGAAGACCAGTGCCGCGCCGCAACTGACGAACATGGCGCGGCCGCTGTCATCGGCGATAGGCAATTGTCTCGACAAATCCGCGTACAGCTCGATTCGCCCGTACCCCAGCCGGAATTTCCATGGCTGCGTGTTGTGAATGGACGGCGCGCGTACGGCGAGAGCGACAGCGTCACGTAGCACCTCGTCGTCGACAAAGACCGGAGGGCCGTTCATGGGGAGCTCCTAGATAGCCACGTGCAATTCGGCTTTTTCACAGCGTTTACCGCTGACCCGACGGCCGGGCAGGGTCGATAGTCCCGACATCCGCCCGCGTACGACCCGCATCCCCAGCACTCGGGATCGCCTTACGTCGTGGGAGATCGACTAAGGGCGCACAATTCGCGAATGTCCACGGTGGATCCGCTGCTTCTCCTAGCGGGCGCGGACCAAACCTCCGTAGCTGCGCGCGAAACGCCCCCGCACCGGCGATGTGGTGCGGGGGCTTCGTCCTTCAGCTGGCGATCAGCCGCAGTGGTTGACGCCCTGGATGTCGCCGGTGTCGCCGGTGGATGCCTCGGTCCACTGCTCGCAGGTGTTGGCCGCCGAGTAGGTGTAGGAGAAGCTCGGCTGCGTGGCGCCGGTGTAGGCGGTGTCGGTCGGGAAGAGCTGCTTGGCCCAGTCGCTGGTCGACACGTCATTGCCGGACAGTGTTGCCGGCACCAGCGAGGTGTCCGGGGTGTTGGAGCTGGCGTAGAACTCGATCCCGGAGTTGCCGTTGATCGAGCCCTGTACGGTGCCGCTGATTGGCTTGTTGCCTTCGGGCGACTTCGCGCCGTCGACGGACCGGAAGGTGCCGGTGTCAGTGATGGTGCCGAAGTAGTGCCAGCACGACGCGGCCGCCGTGCCGCACTTGGATGCCGAGACCTCGTGGTCCCGGGTCACGGTGATGGTACGGGTCAGCTGGTCGACGGCCCAGGTGTTGCCGTTGCGGGTCGTGTCCTGCCGGTCAGTGGCCTGGGTGGTCGCCGTGACGGTCAGCGTCGCGTCCGTACCGTTGCTTCCGTTGGTGCCGGCTGGGCCTTGCTGGGACCAGTACCAGATCGCGTAGCCAGAGCCGCAGCCTGGATACGAACCGGACCCGTCGTAACGGTGCACGCCAGTGTTCGTGCCGTTGCTGTTGTTGTGGCAGAGCCAGAACACCGGATTCTGTGCTGTGGCCTGGATCGAATGGGCGGCACCCGCGGCGTTGAACGCGAAGAAACTGCCCACACCCACCGCCGCAGCGGCCACAATGCCCGCGGCGACTTTCTTACGGACGTCCATGTCCATCCCTTCAAACAGGTGTATCGGGCCGGACAGCCCGCCCGCGCGCACGCCACAATTGCCGTGCGTCAGACGCACCAGCCGAGTCCAGGTAATTGCTATTGGTCTACGAAATCGAGCGCTTGCCACCACATCTAGTACATGCCGAATGCCGCGCGATCGTCTGCAAATGGCCGTCCCATGTCGCAGTTCTAGGGCGCACCGTTGCGCCGGTACTCAGAGCGTCGCGCGAGGCCAGGGTGTTACACCCAACCGGACGGGTTATGTGGCGACGTGTACCGGACAGCGAGCAATTGCAATCCGACCTCGCTCGGGCCGCACATGATTGCCGGGTACGTAACGATTACCGCGAGCCATTACGATGCCGTTCGGGGGGATGGGTAGCCGTCCAGATCTGCCCGCGACGCTGAGGACGGGAGACAGCGTGAAGTCCGTACTCCTCGCTGCCGTGATTGCGCTGGCGGTCTCGATTCTGTGTACGCCGATCGCGATTCGATATTTCCGGCAGCGCGGCATCGGTCAGGAGATCCGTGACGTCGGACCGGCCTCACACCAGGCGAAGCGCGGCACGCCGACGATGGGTGGCGCCGTGATCATCATCGCTACGGTCATCGGGTACGCCGGGGCGCATCTGTTCACGATCAACCAACCGGGGCACGGCCCGACCGCATCCGGACTGCTGGCTCTCTACTTGGTGCTCGGTATGGGCATACTCGGCTTCCTGGACGATTTCACCAAGCTCTACATGAAGCGCAATCTCGGCCTGAACAAAACCCAGAAGCTTATCGGCCAGTTGATCGTGGCGATCGTTTTCGGCGTACTCGCGCTGCGATTTCACAACCGTACCGGTCAGACGCCGGCGACCACGCACCTGTCGTTCGTTCGCGACCTCCTGCCGTTCAGTCTTGGCTCCGTCGGTTTCATTGTGCTCGTATTCATTCTCGTCGGCGCGTTTTCCAACGCGGTGAACTTCACCGACGGCGCCGACGGATTATGCGCGGGCAGTTCGGCGATGGTGCTCGGTGCGTACGTAATCATCAATTTCTACGAGTTCCGCAACGCGTGTGGCATGCCCGGTGTGGCCGCCGGTTGCTACCAGGCGCGTGATCCGCTCGACCTGGCGCTGCTCGCCGCGGCCGGGCTGGGTGGTTGCTTTGGATTCCTGTGGTGGAATGCCCGGCCGGCGCGGATCTTCATGGGCGACGTCGGTTCCATGCCGCTGGGCGCGCTCATGGCCGGGCTGGCGATCATGTCCCATACGGAGTTGCTGTTACTGGTTCTGGCCGCCTTGCCGGTCGCCGAGCTGGCATCGGTGGTCATCCAGGTGTTTTTCTTCCGTACCAGGCGGATACGGGTCTTCAAAATGGCGCCGTTCCATCACCATTTCGAGATCGCTGGATGGGACGAGGCAACGGTCATCGTACGGTTCTGGATCATCAGCGGCATCGCCGTGGCGATAGGGCTCGGCGTCTTTTACGGCGAGTTCATCTCGCACGGTCTCACTTAGGAGGTACGCCGTGACTATTCATCGACCGTGTGAGCTGGTCGTTCTTCCCACCGGATATGGGCCGTTGTTCGAACGGGCGGCGGCGCTTTTCGAGGCCGATCCGCGGGTGCGGGGGATGTGGCTGCACGGTGCGTTGGCGCGCGGCGGGGCGGATGCCGGCAGTGATCTGGATATCGATATCGCGGTGACTGACGAGGATTTCGATGTGTTCGCGGCCGGGTGGCGTGAGTGGTTGGCCGAGATCACGCCGACCGTCAGCGCGGTGCCGATCCCCGGCGGGCCGGGGAGTTTCTATGCGCTGACCCCGACCTGCGAACGGTTCGACGTGATCTGTGAAAAGGTGTCGCAGACCGCGACATCGCACCTGACGCGGCGCATTATGGTTTTTGACAAGGACAATTTGAGCGAGCGCATTCCGGAGCCCCAGGACCCGGCGCCCGATCCCGCCGTGATCCGTAGCTTGATCGAGGAAATCCTGCGTCAGGCCGCGAACTTCCCGACAGTCGTGGTGCGCAAGGACTGGCTGTTGGGAGTTGTTGCCGTTCAACAGGTGCACCTGACCCTGTATCAACTGTTCGTTGAGGCCAACAAACCGCAGCCTCCGACCGGGCCTAAACAGTGGAGCTACAAGCTCAGCGCCGAACAGCGTCGGCTCCTGGAGTCGTTACCTGTTCCTCAACCCACCGCCGAATCCGTATTCGGGGCACGACAGGCGGCGCTTTCGCTGTTCCTGCGGCATGCGCCGGCCATCGCGGCCGACAACGGTGCACCGTGGCCGACGGATCTGGCCGCCGCCGTACTCGACTACCTCCGTCGACAGGACCTCGCCATCGATGAAGGTTGAGTTGCGCGGCGCGGATACTGGAGTGATCACTTCGATGCGACCGCGTGTGGCAGCGTTAATTCAGCGGGACGGCCAGCTCCTGGTAGCTCGCCAACGTTCCCGGGGACCGTCGGGCCGCCACGATGGCCCTCTGTATCTGACACCACCGGGTGGGGGTGTTGAGCCCGGCGAAACGCTTGAGGAAGCGGTGGCCCGGGAGGTGCTGGAGGAAACCGGCTTGGTTGTTTCTGCCGCCGCTTTTGTGTCCAGAATTAATCACCGAGGTGGCAGCACCGCGATATTCGAGGTGTCGGTTGAGCCTGGTGAACCAGTTTTGGGCGTCGACCCCGATATCGAGTGTGATTGCCCCCGGCTGGTTGGTCTGGAATGGATCCCGGCACCGCCGCGCGATTCGTGGCGCGGCTCGGACGCGGCGTCGGTGCTCAAGGTTGACCTCGGCGAGACTCCGCCAAACGGGCACGGATAGCCAAGCGACCCTTCTGCTTGGGGCCAGCGTCGGGAGTTCCCGACCGGCTAGTCTCCTCATATGGGCGCAGAGTCGCAGTGGTGGGAAGTGATTGCGCGGAAGCGGGAAGCGGGAAGCGGCTGATGCTCTCCTGCTTGACGAGGCCGGTCGGCCTCTGATTGTGCAAAATTCGTGGGACGACGCGTGGAACATTCCCGGCGGCTGTCTCAACTCTGGCGAGGCTCCGCGAGTGGGTGCCGAGCGAGAGGTTAAGGAAGAGCTCGGTCTGCGGATTACGATGGGTCGATTGCTCGTCATCGACTGGGAGCCTTCGTCCGAGACGCTGCCCATCGATGGGCTGATGACGATGCTCGATGGCGGCGTTCTGACCGCGGAGCAAGTCGCGACGATTCGCCTGCAGGAGTCAGAAATTCAGGCGTTTCGATTCGCGGCGCCTGACGAGTTCCCAAGCACCTTGCCAGGCAATCTGGCCCGAAGGCTGCGAGCGGCGCTGAGCGCGCGAGAGTCGGGAATTCCCGCGTATCTGGAGGACGGCTATCCGCTCTGACGACGATAGGTGAACTGTGCTGAGTCGTGGACGAGAGGGGCGTTTGTGAAACTGCGGGTCTGTGCGTTTCAGGAATCGCATGTGCAGCCGGCGGCTGAGCTGCTTGCCAGCCAGTACCCGGATATCGCCGTATTCAGCGAGTTTCCGACGGCTCGGCGCCTCATCGAATCCTGGCGCGGCTCGTGCATATCGGTTGCAGCTGTGCGCGACGGCGATCTCGTAGGCTTCCTTGCCGCCACACCACCCGCGACACTGGGCCAGCCCTTGGCGAAGGTACGCCTGGCACAACACTGCGCCACACCCGAAGATCGGCGGGATATCTACCGCAGTTTGTACGGAGCTTTGGCCGGTCAGCTCGTCGCAGTCGGAGCCTTCGAGCACATGATCACGGTCTCCACGGCGCACGCCGATATCCTGCAGCATTTCTTCGAGCTCGGATTCGGGGTCGACCAGATCAGGGGCCGGCGCCCGCTGACCCGCCTTACCAATGTGCCGCAAGGTGTGACTGTACGGCCCGCCCGATTCGACGACATTGGCCAGCTGACCGAACTGGCCGGCGAAGTGACGCTATTTCATGCCGAGCCACCGATGCTGCGGCCGGCGTTTGGTGACTTCGCGTCGATCCGCGACGGCTACCTGTCGGCGCTTGAGGACGACCGGCAACTGCTGCTGGTCGCCGAGCACGACGATCGACGTATCGGGTTGATGCACGTGGGACCGGATAGCCGCTACCGGAACACCGCGACGATCGGCCTCGCCGGCGTCACGCCGTCCGCGCGGCTGCGGGGCGTCGGCAGCGCGCTGCTCGCCGACGTGGTGGACTGGGCGGCGCACCGCTGCTACGAGGCCTGCGGTGTCGAGTGGACCTCAGCGAACCCCATCAGCGATCGGTTCTGGCGCCGGCACGGGTTCAATCCGGTGCACTGCAAGCTGGTCCGCCGTATCGACCCGCAGGTTGCCTGGGCCAACCCGCAGCTGAGCTACGAGCATTTCATGCCCAAGGACTAGCGCGGGCTGTTGCCCTGCGGCGGATTATTCACGCGCGTGTCAGTCGCGGCCACGAACGGCTTGGGCGGCCTTCTCGATTTTGGCCCGGTGCCGCGCCCAGGCGGCATCGTCCTCAGTGGACGATGGCGTGGGATCCGACCCAAGCGCTCCGTCAAGCTGCTCGCGCAAAATGTCGGCGTGGCCGATATGACGATTGGTCTCGGTCAGTACGTGAACCATGATGTTGAATAGTTTCACGTTTGGTCGGGGCCACCACGGCACGTAGCCCGGTGCGTCGATTGGCAGCGTCTCGATGGTCTTGTCGGCGTGCTCGCACGCCTGCTGGTAATTGTCGATGATGTCGGCGCGTGATTCGTCTTCAGTAACCCAGAGATAGTCACGATTCTGGAAGCCTGGGTCATCGATACTCGGGATCGGTTTGACGTAGGGGCGATCGAAGATTGGTCCGAAGTAGCGAGCTTCCGACAACGTCAGGTGCTTTACGAGACCGAGCAGATTTGTCCCGGTCCTGCTGAGCGGGCGACGTACGTCGTACTCGGACAGGCCGACCGTCTTTCCCAGCAGAGACTCACGAGCCCACTTCAGGGCGTCGTGTAAATATTCCTTAGCGAATTCGTCGATCATGACAAGAGCATGACACCTCATCGACCCGGGACACCAGGAATTGGCAATACCTGTGGGTGAGAATTGCCTAGGCTGTGCGGCACTTTGCGCGCCGGCTCGGAGCCAAAATTCGAGCCGGCCACCACCTCTTCGATACGGGCTTATCCGCTGGGGAGGCCGGGTTGGTGGTGCATGGTGTTGCGCGTTGGTTGTTGCTGCGGGTCGACGATGGGTGGTGGGATGAGGTGCGGGATGCCTTTGAGGAAGGTGATGTGCCAGCCTTCGTGGTGCACGATCCAATGGTGGTGGTGGCAGAGCAGGACTAAATTCTGCAGTGAGGTTGATCCGCCATCAGCCCAATGCTGCACGTGATGTGTCTGGCACCAGGCGGCCAGTGCTGTGCAGCCGGGGTGTACGCAGCCAATATCGCGGGCAACGACCGCGCGACGAATTCCCGTCGGAATTGTTCGGGTGGCGCGACCGATATCTAGCGGCTCACTTTGAGATCCGAGCAGGATCGGGATTACTGCGGAGTCGCAGGCGATGCGTCGGGCGGCTTCGGCGGTGATGGCCGCGCCGGTGTTGAGGGTTCCGGTGCCGGGACGCCGTACCGTCTTGTCAGAGTGCTTGCCGCGTAGGTCATCCAGCGCGATCGTCACCGTGACCTGTGGCTTTTCACCGCCGACCGCAGGTAGGCCGCCGTCGGCCAATGTCCGATCGCACATTTCGACGAGGGCGTCGGCCATGCGACGACTCCTCGACCGAAAATCCGGCACACCGTCCTGCGCGGGCTGGGGTTGCGCGAATGCGCTGAGTGCGGCTTGGACGGTGGCGGAGGCTTCGGCATCGAGCCGTCCCCGTACATAATCCATGCCACCAACGTCGCGGCGGAACACTAATTCGCGGCGGTCTGGCTTGTCTTCATCGAGGCTACCGTCGGGATCGAGCACGGCATGCAACCGTTTGGCTAATACGCGAATACGCCTCGGGTCCATGGTCCGGGATTGTGCGGCCAGAAATTGTTCCGCCTCGGATCGCTCCCGTGCACCGACCGCTGGCGGGAGTCTCTTGATCGCTTGGCCGATCACACCTACATGCTCTGTCGAGAGGGCGCCTTCGGCGGCGGCAGCGGCGGTGGCCGGCAATTCCGGCTCCACCATCTCACCGGAGATGCTGACCGACTCCACTAGTTCGTGGGCTGAGCGCACTCGTGCCTTTGCCTCAGCCGGCGAGAGCCGCAGCCGGGCCTGCAAAAATGCTTCGGTGGATAAGCCTGCTTCCTGCCCTGCTATATCTTGGGCGTGAAAGTCGGCCAGCAACTGCAACCGGCCAAACTCCAGACGCCGCATCTCAACCTCATAGGCTTCCAGCGAATCGGCCAACTCCGGCCCCGAGAGCCGCCAACGTTCCGCCTTTTCAAACTGATCGGCGGCAGCACGCATTGATGCCAGCCCATCCGCCACCGGATGCC
The DNA here is from genome assembly GCA_040414495.1 of Mycobacteriales bacterium. Taxonomy (GTDB): domain Bacteria; phylum Actinomycetota; class Actinomycetes; order Mycobacteriales; family QHCD01; genus DATAVB01. Next base: position 20,957 of record JBEDUI010000177.1, on the reverse strand, counting down.
GGCCCACAATCGTCGTGCTGCTCATACCCAAAACTCTAGAACCACCCACCGACAAAACCAGGCCCCAGAACGACCCCAACAAAAGAATTACTTCCGGTCACCAACGCATCACAATCCGCGCCACATAAGCGATCCGAGTTGCCATTGGCGAGACGAGCGTGACCGAAGGGAAATGCGAGCAATGAGCGCTCGGTATCGCGCTTGCTAGGACCAGCCGGCTAGGCGGAGCCGCATTGCTTGACCCGCATCCCGGACGGAGTGCCGTTCTACGGCGAGCCAGACTTACGCCCCGAATAGCGCGGAGCGGGGACGACCGTTTCAGGGCTGTCGAGCCACACCGACTCGGCGTTTTCGCGCACGGTCATGCCGAAGCGGGTGTGATCCGGCTTGCCGGCGCCGATCCACCACGCGTATACGGCTTCGAGGTCGCTCCAGAGCCGTCTGCGGCCTCCCTGCTGCACGAGACCGGAGCTCACCTCGTGGTAGGCCCACGAACCGGTCGGGTCGGTCAGCCATTGAACAACGCCCTCGTCACGGAACAGCTCGCCCAAAATCACCCCGGGCATAAGCAGATCAGAAAGCACAAGCCATGGCTGTTCGCCCGCTGGGTCGGGCTGTTCGGGCAAGGTAGAGGTTGAGCGCTCGCCGTCCGGATCGTCACTGACGCGACGCACCCGATCCCAGCCGTCGGTCATCTGATCGGTTCGCCGTGGCATGTAGCCGCCAGTCTCGGCGAGCAGTCGTCCCGATGCGCTGCCGTCGGCGTCAACGTCGAGACCGATAAGACTGCTACCAATAATGCCGCGATAGAGGTTCGCAACGATGCGCCCGCCCGACCTGACCTGCTGGAGCCAGGCCGGCGGGATCGCGCTGAACGAGCAGGTGGCAATTACCCGGTCGTACGGCCCGCGGTCAGGCCAGCCGTCCGCTCCGTCGCCCGCCATCACTGCCGGGGTATATCCGACACGCTGCAGATTGGCGATCGCCTGCGCAACCAGACTCGGGTCAACGTCGACACTGCCGACGCGGTCGGCACCGACCATCTCGCATAGCAACGCAGCGTGATAACCGGTCCCGGTGCCGATCTCCAGTACCTGCTGCTTTTCGCCGATATCGAGCGCTTCGAGCATGACCGCCGTCAGGCTTGGCTGCGTGTTCGAGCAGGTCGGCGTGCCAGCGATCGGACCGTCGCGGCGCGCCTCTTCCCACTTGGTGTCGTCGCCATCGAGCTGCGTAGCCCACACCTGGTCGGCGTACGTCATGTCGAGCCAGCCGGGATCGGTATCGGCAACGGCCTCGTATTGACTTCGCTCGGCAGCCTGCTTGAAGAATCGCCGCAAGAATTCATGCCGCGGCACGGCGGCGAACGCATCATGAAGCGCGGGGATGCGCACCTTGCCGGCGGACACGAGCGAGTCGGCAAGAGCTGCGGCGGTTTGCTGATCCCCGGCAGTCGACATACTGCTCATCCTTTCACCAATGCATCAGCAATGGCAGAAGCTCGCGGCGGCCGAACACCCGTCGATTCGCACCGGGAAAAGCCGGTCGGCCCGTCCCGCCGGACGGCATTAAAGTGGGGCAGGATGAGGTGGTGAAGACTTCCGATGCTGCTGTGCTGTTTGATCTTGACGGTGTGCTTGTTGACTCGCGCCTCGCGATCACTACGTGCATTAACGCGGCGCTTGCTGAACACGACTTTCCCAGCTACGAGCGCGATTTGCTGGAACGCTTCATCGGTCCGCCACTCGCGTTGGCCTTTGCCGAGCTGACCGGTCGCGAGCCGGATTCCCGCCTGGTGGCGTCTTGCGTCACGGCGTACCGCCGGCATTATGCGACTGCCTTGGCGCGCGACACGGTGGCCGTCTCCGGTATCGCCTCCGTGCTTGCGGATTTGGGCCGCAATTGGCGGCTGGCGGTCGCTACCTCGAAAGCGCTGGTGTACGCCGAATCTGTCCTGGAGGCGGTCGAGCTGAGGAGACATTTCGCGGTGGTGTGTGGCCCGGGTTTGGGCGTGCAGGGCGAGTCGAAGGCGGAGACGATCGCGTCCGCGTTAGCCGCGCTCGGTAATCCCGCCCATGCAGTCATGGTCGGCGACCGGTCCTTCGATGTTATCGGCGCACATGAGCGCGGTGTCCCCGCAATCGGAGTTACGTGGGGCATTGGAGATCATCACGAGCTGCAGAGCTGCGGCGCTGATGCCGTTATCGACGTCCCGGATCAGCTGCCGGAATCGGTGGCACACCTGCTGGCCAAATCCGCAACCCACCAAGGCGACTAGGACAGCATCGCCCAGTGCGTTTGGCCAGAGCGATAGGGCAATCTGGCCGAGCCAGACCCGGCTTCGTGATAGGAAGACGTCCATGCGTGATTTCGACGAGCCAGGTTGCCATTTCTGCGATGCGTTGCGGGATCGGAAGGCGACCGAACCGCGTGCATTCGATGACGGGCAGTTCGTTGTCTTCATGGGGCGATACCAGCCGACCGGGCCAGGCTATGCGCTGATCGTTCCGTACGCCCACATTCACGACCTGCACTCGCTGTCTAAAGATGAGTACGGGCCAGTGCTTCACATGGTTGGCCGGGTGTCCGCGGCGATTACGGAAGCATTCGATGTGACTGGCACGACCGTGATGCAGAACAACGGCCGTCCTGGTCAATCAGTTAAACATCTGCATTTTCACGTCGTCCCCCGGTGGGAAGGCGATGGCTATCCGAAGCGGTCGGATACGCCCGAGCCGGACGACGTCTTGGAGAAGCAGGCCGCTCAATTGGCCGCAGTCTTGGGTACCCAGTAAACGGCTGAGCCGCATCGTGTTCTACAGCAGATAGCCGCGCAGCTTGTCCGCGTATGGCCAGCGTTGCTCGGCTGGCACGAACTGCGGATAGGGCGCAGTGCCGTAAAGGTTGTCGCCGTTGTATCGCGGGAACACGTGCATGTGGTAATGCCAGGCGTCCTGATTACCGCCGGGCTCGTTGTGCTGCCTGGTTGACGTGCCATCGCAGCCATAGGCCTTACGCATAGCGATGGCGACTTGCCGCGCCACGTCGTGGACGGCATGACCGTACTCATCCGGCAGGTCGTAGAGATTCTCGTAATGAGCTGTCGGCACGACCAGCACGTGGCCATGGTTATTGGGCCACCATCGGGGAGAGATCAGCGCCGCGGCGCCTTCCGTACGGCACACGATGTCTCGTTGAGCATTGAGAGCATTATCTACGCCGTCGAGCAGGCGGCAGAACGGGCACTCATAGCCTTCCGGCTCGTGATTGAACATCGCCGTACCAACCTCTCCGAGATTCTGCGAACGATAGCAACTCCTCGACGCCCAGCTGTACTAATTCGGTTGGCAGAGCGTGTTTTCTTGCGATGTGCTATTCGGATGGATGACGATTCGCAGCAGGCGGTCGAGGACACTGTGGACCCTTTTTGGAGGTTTCCGGCGGCAGCTGTTTTGGCGGAGGTCAATGATCGTACGGGCAGTGGCCTGCGGTTCGTTGGTATGGCTGAGGGCGGGGCATCCGGTGGTGCTGCGTTCGTGGAGTGGCCTGATGGACGGGCGGGTGTGCTGACCCAGCCGTATGCATCGGTGGAGCGAATGCGGTTGACGGCGGACATTCTCCGGCTCGCCCGCTCGCGTGGATTGCCCGTTCCGCGGCACGATCTCGTGGTGGAATTGGCCGACGGTCGCGCGGCGGTGGTGCAGGAACGCTTGCCCGGGAAACTCACCCGCGAGCTGAATGTCGGTGAGATCGACGCTCTGGTGGCGATGAACGAGCGATTCGCCGGGCTGCTCATCGATCGTCATGACGTGCCGATCCCGCCGCTGAATCTCCAACCCATGACTCCCCCGAATCCTGGTCAGGAGATGCTGCGGCAGTACAGTGACCGCACGCGCCGAATTCTGGATCGCATGTACGAGATCGGTGCGGGGGAGCCGGGCGAGATGGTCGGCGATGACCTCGTCCATATCGACTACGCGCGCGGCAATGTGTTGTGGGACAAGCAGGGTCACATTACCGGTGTCATCGACTGGAATCTCGGGGTAGCCCGCGGGGATCGTCGATTCGCTCTGGTCGGGCTGCGCCGGGACCTGGAATGGAGCGTGCTGTTCCCACCGGAACGGAGCTGGGTCAAGCGGGACGCCATCGAACGGTTGGACGCCATTCTCGCCGAAATGATCGAGCCGGCGACGTTACGCAGATATTGGGCGCATTGGATTCTGAGTTCGCTGCATGGCGCGATTCCGCTGAAAAGACCCGACTGGATCGAGATGTTCGTCCGCCTCGGCGAACGCCAGCTTGATCCGGCCTAGCGCTCTCTACAGACCGGGCCAACCCGTGGTTGCCAGCACCAAGTCGACGACTTCGGCCGAGGTACGTCCGTTGATGTCCAGGACGTAGTCCGGCCATGTCCTGGTATCGAGATCGGCCTCATCGGCCAGACCGATCTCGACCCAGCGCGCCATGTGCTCTTCGGTGTGGTTGAGCAACTGGCCACGCTGCCTGATCCGGCGTCGACGTTCGTCGGCGTCGATCCGTAGCCGCACCACAGTCCAGTCCGCATCGGGGAGCGCCTTCCGGAACAGCGAGACTTCCTCGGGCGCGGTCACTCCGCCCGATACGACGAGGCAACGCGCACCGTGTCGCTCGAATACTTGCCACGCCGCGACCATTAATTCGGCCTTCACCCGGTAGTTCTCCGGGTCGTCTGCGGGCGCTGGATGACACATACCAACGTCATCGTGGTCGAGCCGTGCGATTGGCATTCCAGCGCGGAAAAGGCGCGCGAAGACGTGATAGCTGGTGTCGGACTTCCCGGTACCGACGGCACCGGTCAGCCAGAGCACCGGAACTCCTCGGGACATCGACCGCTCCATTTCGGCGAGACAGCGTGCATCGTGCCAGCGCCGTGCGCAGGTCGGCAACCGGATAGCGATCCCGCATAGCAACACGCGCCCGTGACGTAGCACACATGCGGCGTGCTATCGCATGATCCGATGTGCTCGGATATCCGGGCTACGTCACCGTTTTGAGGGAGCCTGCAAAGATGAGCGCATCTGTGGACCAGTTGACGATTCAGAAAACGCTTGGCCTCAGCGAGCGGACTATCGAGCGCATTTGCGCTATTGGAGTGCCGGGGCGTCAGGTGGACTTGCCCGATGATGCCAGCGCGGATCAATTGCTGAGTGATTTCGCGGCGCTAGAGGCGGATCGCGTCGAGTGTCTGGCGGCGCGTCCCGACCCGGTGCGGCATCCGGAATTATGGTGGGTCCTGACAGCGATGGTTGACGAGCTAATCCGGGTTATGGACACTCCGATACCCATTGAAGGTTTCCAGGCCTGGCCGGCCTTGCCTGCCTCGACCGGTCCGGTCGGTCGCTATTTATTTGTGTGGGCGTTGCTGGCTGTCGTGCCGGACGTTCGAGCGGTGCATCAACGCCGTGGTGTGCCTCGCGAAGTGACCGTTCAGACGTTGTCCGGGCTCGGCGGCGTCATGCAGACTCATCGCCAGATCACGGGCCTGGGTGGCGTCGGGCTGTTTCGGCTGTGGGGGCCACCGCTGAACTTCCGCGGTACCGGTTACGACCTCGGTCGCCTCGCCTTCACGCGCGCGGAACTTTCGTTTGGGGACGGACCCGTCGGCCATGTGCTCAACGTGCACGTTCCGCCGATCGGCCCGCTGGTCGCGGATCGGGCCGCGGCGTCACTGGCTCGCGCCGCGGAATTCTTTCCCCAGTGTTATCCCGAAGAACCGGCCACCATGTTCAGCTGCACATCGTGGTTGCTCGATCCCCAGCTCGCCGAATATCTCGCGCCCACCAGCAACATCGTCGAATTCCAGCGGTCTTTCACCCCGGTCGCGCAGACCCGTTTCGACGACGGCGACAACGGTGATCGCGAATTGATGCGCATGGCATTGGACATGCTTCCACCCGACGGCCCGATCACGTCCGAAATACTGGAGACCATCCCGCAAACTACCAGTCTGCAACGCGCGTACGTTCAACACCTCCGTGCCGGCCGGCATTGGCACCAACGCAGCGGATGGGCACCGTTCACGCGAAACATAGGGCGCGGTGCTGAGCCGGCGGACCCAATTAAACCTGAACTCCAGCGTTAGCGGGATAGGTCACGCGATAGGAGATCCTCGGGATAATACGTCTGACCGCTGGCAGCGAGCTCTTGCAGCGCCCACCAGCGGCAGTCGTCGACAGTCAGTTTCTCGATGCCGTCGAGACCGTCCAAGACCGGTACGAAGCTCGGCACGTGAATCACGTAGAAATCCTGCTCTTGCTCCAGAGCGATTCCGTCAAAGCTGAAATACGCCGTGTCCTGCCACCGCGGCGAACCCAACTCTTCGGCGCGCACGACAAGGCCTACCTCTTCGAACGCCTCGCGCGCTGCGGCTTCAGCTGTGGTCTCACCCTCGTCAACACCGCCGCCGATCGAGAACCAGTATGGCGACTGTGGCCGGCCAGGATCCCAACCGTGCATCAGTAGCACCCGCCCGGCCTCGTCTATCGGCAACACCCGGCCCGTCCGTCGCCTCATAAATCGTCCTCAATTCAATCGACATCCTCGACCCGACCAGGCCAGACTGTCATACCACGAGGGTTCGCCGCGAAGCCGAGCCACGAGGAGCCGACCGTCCTTTTTGGATTAACGCTGCCGCGTGCCGGCCAGATTCCTGGATAGGAGAATCGTTCTCGTGCACCCGGACCATGACGTTCTCGCCGCTGAGGTTGCGAGCTGGTACACCACTTCGACGCCGGAGATCGGCAGCGAGATCAACCAATTCTGGTACGGATATCAGAGCAATCTGAGTCCTACCACGGCCCGGGTCACCCTCCGCGTCGATGACCCGGGCCAGGTGCCGGAGGCTCTCCGCGCCGCCCGAATCGCCAGCGGAATGCGTTTGGTGAATATCCGGGTAGACGACCGGGATCGTGCCGTCCGGCTGGATGATGCACTGCGCGAATCCGGCTGTGAACGCGGCGATGCCACAACGCATCTGGCTCTGGTTGGCGCAATGGCCGGGAACGCCGGCCCCGCCGATCTGGTGATCGAGAACGTCGATGCGACCGGGCTGGAGGCTTGGGCAACGGTGAAGCTGCAGGCCTTTGATGATACGGAGTCCGCTCCCGCGCCTGATCGGCTGGCGCGGGAGGTCGCCACCCGCCGTAGCGAGCTGGCAATCGTCGACTGCCAAATCGGCACACTCGGCGGCGAAAGCGTAGCGGTGTTGGCTTATTACCGGGGAATCGATCAGATGGTGTTCAACCTTGCCACCCGGGTGCCGTACCGCCACAAAGGCGTCGCTCAAGCGATGCTCGCGCACTGGATAAACGCAGGTAGGGCGAACGGCTGCCGATCGTTCATGATCAACGCGACCGACGTCGGTCGCCCGGCACAGCTGTACCGCAGGCTCGGATTCACCGATGAGATCTACTGGTATCAAACCTACGTACTAAAGCATTAAGACCCCAGACCGAACGCCGGGACCTCCGCGATCTGCGGTGTCCCGGCGTTCGGCTAATCACATTGCGAATTAACCCACGGGACCGCCGGCGCCGACCCTGAAGGCGCCTCCGCCGAACCCGCCGGGGAATCGGGAATTACCGGTATTGCTGCTCGTACTGCTACTCGGTAGTTGCTGGGACAGGTCCGCGAGCACGACCCGCTGACCGGCTTTGAGGCCGGTTGTGATTTGGCTGACCGCATTGCCAGTGATCCCGACCGTGACCGGCACTGTTGTTGTTTTGTTGCCGTCAACGACCGTCACCGCATGGCGGCCGTTAGCGGTGGTGTGAATCGCCGAATTGGGAATCGTCAGCACATTTGTCGCGGTGGCCGTGCTGATAGTCACGTCCGCGCCTGACCCGTCGAAAAGCGCTGGGCTATCCGAGTCGAGGTCGACGGTTACCGGGAACGTCGTGCTCGACCCGGATGTGCTGCTCAAAAGCCCAACCGAGCGTACCGTTCCGTGGAGTTTCTTCGCGGTTCCGTCCGCGGTCAGCGTGGCGCGTTGGCCGACCTTGACCGAATCGATTTGCCCGAGGGGTACGCCAATACTGGCCTGCTGTATTCCCCTACCGACGATCGTGATCGTCTGGCCGCTAGGCGAACTTCCAACGGTCATCCCGACGGCCGCAACGGTGCCGGATATGGGGCTGGTCAACGTTGCGGCGGTCAGATTCTGCTGATCAACGACCAAAGCTGCCTGCGCTGCGTCAATCGCGCTCTGGTCGGCGGCGAGCTGCTCAGCACTGGCCGGCGTCGCGGTCGGCCCAGAACTCCCGGTCGGCCCAGAACTCCCGGACGTATTTCCCTGTCCGGACTGGGCTTCCCTGTTGGACTGCCCCGAATTCGGATTGCCGGATCCGCTGCCGTTGCTCGATTGTCCGGAGCTGGGCGATCGAGAACTATTGCCTTCACCGGGCTGGCCCGAGCGTGGTTGCCCCGAGCCGCCGCCGGTGCTGTTCTTGCCGGACTGGCTGGAGCCGCCGCTCGATCCGCCCGTGCCGGTACCTTTCGATTGGCTGGATCCGCTGCCCGCGGCGGCCGCCGGCAGTTTGCCGATCAGCTCGTCAAGCGTCTTGCTCGCGGTCTTCAGGTTCTGGATATATCCGTCCTGGGTGGTGATGAGGCCCGAGAGCGTGGTCGTGTCGGTGGTCAACGTGGGCGCGAAGGCCTCGTAATTGGCCATAGCCGTGGTGCACGCGGCCGAGACGGGAGGGGTCGGGCTGCCAGTCGGCTGTGTTGTAGGAGTAGCGGTTGGGCTTGTTGTCGGAGTTGGACTTGTCGACGGCGACGAACTCATTGTCGGAGACGGCGGATCGGTGGTGGATTGCGCCACCGGGTCGTTGAGTCCGGCGCATGCGGTGTGTTGTGCATTGCTGAGCGTGGTGTTCTGAACGATGTCTTTGTTGACTTGCTTCTGGGCAGTGTCGATCGCGGTCTGGGCGGTGTCGATGTGCTTCTGCCCGTTGATAACCGGGACTTGGGCCGCGGTGATCTGTTTGATCAACCCGGCGAGATCTGTGCCTTGTGACGGCGCCGTCGTGCGGGAATCCACAGTTTCCACGGTCAGCGTCGCGGTCTGATTTCCTGCCGCGGATTGGGTGTTGTACGCCGATGGAGTGCCGTTGGCACCGGATGAATTTCCAGTATTTCCGGTGGGCGCCCCGGTCTGACCGGTCTTGTCTGCCTCGAGTTTCTGTTTCGCTGTGGCGAGTGTGGTTTCGTCGGCATAGACCGCACTTCGTAATGAGGTGGTGTCCAGCTGGGCGAGCACCTGGCCCTTGCTGACCGTGCTGCCGACCTTGACCGGAATTGATTTCACGCTGCCTGTTAACGAGAACGACGCCGCGGCCTTCTGCGAGGAGGCGATCGTGCCGGAGCTTTCCACCGTCTGGGCTACGGAACCCAGCCGTGCGGTGGCGGTGCGTAAAGAGGAGCCCTGATGGGCGGTGGCTGCAAAGGCTGCCGCGCTACCACCGACGACAACGATAATTCCCGCGCTGGTAACGACGATACGCCGCCGCCGATTCCTACGCTGTTTTGCTCGGTGCGAGCGGGAAACCTCAGCCACCGTTGCGCTCCCGTCCGAATCCGCCGAACCCGCATTGGCCGCTTACCGGGTCGGTGATCTGTACGCTGGTCGCCGTCACTGTTCCGCTCGTATCGGCTTTGCCCTGCGCGGTCACACATTTGCCAACCACCACCGAATGCGAGGTGGTCGCCGCGTTGGTGGTGATTTTCGTAGTCGATCCGATGGTGATTTTCTTTGTCGTGGTCGTGCTCTTTGTACTACCGGGCTGACGTTGTTGCGCAGCCACGACGAGCGCCCCGCCGGAGACCGAACTGACCTTGCCGTCGGCGAATGCTCCCACCCTGTTGCGTCCGGCAGCGCCCGATGGCCTGTTTTTCGGGAAGCCGGAGGGCCGCTCGGACGGGAAGTTGGAGGGAAAGCCGGACGGGCGCGGTCCGCCCGGACGCTCGCCGCCACCGAAACCGCGGGCACCGCACGAGCCGTTTCTCGGTGCGCTCACCACCAACGTACTAGCGGTAAACGACGAGTCCGAAAACGGCGTACCCGTCCGTGCGGCCGCGATGACACAATCACCTGCTTTTACCGCGGCGAGCGTCGTGGTGACGGGGTGGCTGAATTTGGTTGATGCGGACCAGGTGACGGCCACTTGCCCGTTCTGCTGACTCTGCACCTGCATTGTGCTACCGGAAATCGCCGCTACTTTGCCGGACGCGGCCGGGCCAAACTGACCCGGGCGGCCGGATCCGCCACCGGAGCCGGTCGAGGTCGGTGTTGCGCTTGGCCCGGCCTTAGCGGCGCCGCTGTGCGAGGATCCGCACCCGGCCAGGGCCAGCGCGGCGGCAATTCCCGTAACCGCAACCGCGAGTCGGCTGGCGGTAACTGGCTGGGGCAGCCGTTCGATCATGTCTAGTCCTCGATGTTATTGACGAAATGGTTATTCGCTGCGTAGCGCGTCGATGGGTGATAACCGAGCAGCGCGACCGGCCGGGTAAACGCCGAAGCCGACACCGATCGCTATCGCGACGCCTATAGCAATAGCGATCCATGGCACGGAGATCGTGATCGGGTTGGAGATGAAATGCGGCAGTATCAGGGCGCCGCCGACGCCGACCGCGACACCGAGCAAGCCGCCGGTGAGGCCGAGCATCGACGCCTCGGAAAGGAATTGGCGGCGAATGGTTGCCGGCGTGCCACCCAGTGCCTTACGCAGACCAATTTCGCGGGTGCGTTCCTTGACCGACACCAACATGATGTTCATGACGCCGATACCGCCGACGATCAGCGACAGGGCGGCGACCCCGATCAGCAGATCGGTCAGCGTGTTGTCCACTGAGGACGTCGTGCTGATCACCGACTGCTGGGTCGTGATCGAGAAGTCCGAAGTGGACGATGCGGTAACCGCATGGCGGTCCTGAAGAATTGTGTTTGCCTCCTGGTACGCGGCGCTGAGCCGATTCGTCGAGGTGGCCTTCACGTAAATCGTCTGCACCGAGGTCCGGTTCGAGCCGCCGACGATGCGCTGCGAGGCCGTGCTGAACGGCACGATCGCCTGATCGTCAAGGTTCGTAGTGGAATCCGAACCAGCCGAGCTCAGTACGCCGACAACTTCGTACGGGACGCTGTTTATCGTGACCGATCGCCCGACGGGGTTCAGCGGTCCGAACAGTTCGCTCGCGGTGTCCGCTGCCAATACGGTAACCGCCGCCGCCTTCGACTCGTCGGACGCGGTCAGGAAGCGCCCCGCCGACAGCGTTCGGCCGCGCACCGACAGCCAGGCCGGAGTCGAGCCGACCACGGTGGTCGTCCAGTTGGTCGACCCGTTGACCAGCGATTGCGACGCGCTCTGCAGGATCGGCGCAACGCCGCCGATGTCCGGCGCGGCCGTCTTGGATGTCAACGCATTCGCGTCCGCCATTGTCAGCGTCGACGCCGATCCGAATCCGCCGCGCAGCCCACCGGTTGTCGAGCTGCCGGGCGATATGATCAACAGATTGCCGCCGAGCGCGGACAATTGCTTGGAGACCCGCTGCTGCGCACCCTGGCCGAGTCCGACGGTCAGCACCACCGCAGCGATGCCGATCAGGATTCCCAACGAGGTCAGCATCGAACGGAGTTTGTGCGTACGAATTGCGTCCCAGCCGTTGCTCAGAATGTCCGACCACGTCATCGGTTGCTCCCCACGAGGTTCGAGTCGTCCGACGCAATCGCCCCATCCAAGATCCGGATGATCCGGCCGGCCCGCTGCGCGACGTCGGCCTCGTGGGTGATCAGCACTACGGTGCGACCCTGATCGTGCAGCTCACCGAAAAGCTCCAGAACATCCTTGGTGGCCGCGGAATCGAGATTGCCGGTCGGTTCGTCGGCCAACACCAGGGCCGGGTCGCCGACCAAAGCCCGGGCCACCGCCGCGCGCTGTTGTTGACCGCCCGACATTTCACCGGGACGGTGATCGAGCCGATCACCCAGACCGACGCGTTCCAGCGCTGCCTTCGCCAATTCGCGGCGCCGCACCCGGGGGATTCCGGCGTAGGCCAACGGCATCTCGACATTCCGTAATGCCGTCAGCGATGGCAACAGATTGAACTGCTGGAATACGAAGCCAATACGACGGTTCCGCACTTCGGCCAGGTCGATCTCGTCCATGGCGCTGACGTCCTCGCCAGCCAGCAGATAACACCCGGAGGTCGACACGTCCAGACAGCCGAGGATATGCATCAACGTCGACTTGCCCGACCCGGACGGGCCCATGATGGCCACGTACTCGCCTTGCCGGATCGACAACGAGACCCCACGCAGTGCCTCAACGTGGAATTCGCCGCTGCCATAGACCTTGCCCACCGCGTCCAATTCGATGACCGGTGCGTTGTCCACTCCGGAGTGACCGGCTTGCTGCACCGCTCGCGCCCTAGCCACCGAGACCACCAGGCCTGGCGAAACCGCCGCGGTCACCGAATTCGCCGCCACCGGGGAATTGGCCACCACGAGGGAATTGGCCACCACCGGGGAATTTCGTGCCCCCGGAGTCGTTCGAACCGCCGGCTCCCGAGCCTCGCCCGGCCCGCAACTGTGGCACGGTGATCTTGTCACCGGTCGACAGGCCGCTGACGATTTGGGTCTGGCCACCGGAGGACAATCCGACCTGCACGGTCGTCTGCACCGACTTGCCATTCACGATCTTCTCGACGTACTGCCCGCCAGTGGAATTGCGATGCAGCGCCAAGGTCGGAATTACAAGTACGTTACTGACCTGTTTGTAGATCAAGCTGGCCGTCACGTTCGCTCCGTCATGCATGCCACTGGGCGAACCGGTGACATCGATCGTCACCGGATAGCTGGCGGTTCCGGTCGACGACGAGGAGATCAATCCAATCGAGGCGATCGTGCCGTACACCATGTCAGTCGAGCCGGAAACCGTCAGCTGCGCCTGATCGCCGGTTTTGATCAATCCGACCGACGTGTCATCGACGGTGGCGTTCACCACCCACGAATTCGTGCTGATCACCAGAATCTGCGGGCTCGACGAACCGCTGCTTCCACTACTGTCCGAACCGGAACCCGAACCGCCGCCCGAACCAGAACCGCCGCCAGAACCAGAACCGCCGCCAGAACCGGAATTCGACGAGCTGCTCCCCGACACCGACTGGCCAACCGTGACGTTCACCGTCGCCACCACGCCATCGATCGGCGAGGTCATCGTCGCCTCCTCCAATTGCGCTTTGGCCACGGTCAATTGATGCTGTGCGGCGGCAAGTGCGGCGTTGTCCGCCGCGACCTGGGTAGCGCTGGCGCCATTGGTCGCATCATCGGACACTTTGGCCTGATCGGCGGTCACTGCCGCATTGGCCTGTGCTACGGCGGCCGACAGCGAAGCGGAATTCAGGGTGGCGAGCGTCTGTCCTTTCCGGACGGTTTGACCTTCCTTGACGGCTACGCCGGTCACCTGACCGGAAACGGAGAAATTGAGATTCTCTTCGTCCGCGGGAGCAAGCGTTCCCGACGCCGACACGCTCTGTTTCAGCGTCCCCGTACCGACTGTCTGGGTCGTCGTGGTGGTCGTCGGTGCGGCTGCCCCGGCACTGCTGCCACGAAAGCCGAAGTAGCCACCGGCACTCGCGCCGGCAACCACCAATACGGTGACCACAGCAGCCAACCAAGGGTGCGCCCTCAGCTGCCGCAGCGTTGCTGTCATCAGGTTCCTTCCGGAGTAGCTGCCGGGCCGAAACGCAGGCCGTAACCGATGCCCCGTAGCGTCTGGATCAAAGGTGGATCGAAACAATCGATCTTTTTACGGAGGTAGGAGATGTAGCTCAGTACAATCGAGGTGTCGCCATGAAAGTCGTACGTCCAGACATGGGCCAAGATCTGCGGCCTGGACAACACCCGGCCGCTGTTTTCCAACAGCAGCCGCAAGACCGCGAATTCGGTCGGTGACAGGTCAATGATGGTGTCGGCTCGGCGTACCTCTCGCCGATCCTGGTCCATTTCAAGATCCGCGAACCGGAGAATCGGACCTTCGCCGGCAGCCAACGTGGGCCCATCAGACGATTCCCCGGACATACGGTGCCGCAATACCGTCCGGGCGCGAGCGACCAAGTCATCGAGACCGAACGGCTTGGCGATGCAGTCATCGCCGCCGGCGCCCAACGCAACGAGACCGTCCTCGCTCTCGGTTCGATCGGACAGAAACACGGTCCGAATCTGTCCGTCGTGCCGCTGAATCCGCCGGCAGACTTCAAACCCGTCGATATCGGGAAGGGCCGTATCCAGGAACACCAGATGCGGCCGAAATTCCTCCGCGATCCGCAACGTGGCAGTGCTGCTGGACGCGAGGCACGTATCGAAACCGAACCGCAGAGCCGTCACTGCCAGTTCCGCGATGTGCCTGTCCTGTTCGACGATCAGCACCCGCTGCTGACAATGCAAGGGATCTCGATCGACGGATTCACTCACAGCACACACCAGTGAGTGTGCGGCCGGACGTGATGTCCTTTAGTCGCATGACGCTTCGGCTGTCCATGACCCCCCAAATGGGTCCCCCCAATGGCATGTGGCGGGGACAGCAAACTGCAGCTACATGAGAAAATCCTGTACGTAACCTAGGTATTAGCTGTGAGTTTCAGGCGCCCGGTCGAAATTCGGACGGAAAACCCACCTCGCATCCGGACGTCACAGTCCATGATTCGCGCAGCGAAGATTCTCGTACGAGAATCCGGCGGCGACGGCAAGGATCAGGTCATGAGTCGGAGGAGCGAGTCGCTAATGGGAAAGGGCCCCGTTTCGGGTCCTCGGCTGGCTATTGTCTAACGATGAGCGGCGCGGATGATGCCAGCGTGGAGCAGGCAAGCGAGTTCGCCACGGCGTATCTGTCCTTTTGAAGTGGGTGCACGACGACGCGCGTGGCGGGCACAACGAGGTGGCGGGTTTGGTCGCCGGGTTCCTCGGGCCAGACCGCATCCGTGAATCGGTCGTTACCCGGGAATGGTCGGCATTCGAGCGCGTCAACCTGCAGACCGCGTTGAACGCGTGGATCGCGGGCAAGGAGCGCAGCGTTGTCTGCACGGCATCGCGTTGCCACCACGTTATGGCGGGCTGTACCGCGGCCACCTGCTCGACGTGGTGAGCACGGATGGTGTCCAGTTGCGTTTCCTGTCCACACCGGACACCGGACGCGACGATGTGATCTTGCCTGAGGCGGTGCTCGGGCGCGTTGAACGGCACGCGCTGGGCGTCGCCGCGCACCGTGCCGCGCTGCTGGCCGCCGGGCAGCATCTCAAACGCGGGCTATTGCTTTACGGGCCACCGGGCACCGGCAAGACCCACACCATGCGCTACCTGATAGCGCACATGCCCGGCTATACCCGGCTGATGCTCACCGGACGCTCGCTGCACGCGATCGGGTCGGTCGCGCAGATGGCACGCGAACTCGCCCCAGCGGTCATCGTGCTCGAAGATGTCGATCTCGTCGCCGAGGATCGCTCGTTCGGGTCCGGTACCAGCCCCGTGCTCTTCGATCTGCTCGACGCCATGGACGGCGCGGCGTCCGACGCCGATCTGTTGTTCGTACTGACCACTAACCGGGCTGATTTGCTCGAATCGGCACTGGCGGCGCGGCCGGGACGGGTCATGCGAGGCCCCATCTGCGCGAATGGTCTTTGATGAAATCATCGCATGATGTCCGCGCAATAATGACGAGATGGCGATTGCGCAGAATCAGGCATGAGAGCGCAGGCCGTCTATGCAGTGCCAAGATCGCGCTGAGACTTGAAGAGGTTTCCTCCTGATTACGCAGGTGCGATTCTGAGGTCGGCCGCGACGAGCTGCGCCTGCTCGGCCAGCACGTTCTGCCTGAGTGCCAGGCAAACTCGGGCGAGCTGATCGGCCGATTTCGCCGCACTCGCGTTGTCGCCCGCGCGGAATCGCGACACGATCTGGTTCGCCAGCGTCACCAGCGCTGGCCGAGCCGAGGTCGGCGCGGCAGCGGCCCGCGCGGAAAGCTCGTACGGACCGTAGACATCCGCGATAGCAGTGAACGCGTGCTGCTGCCGATCCGGGTCGCAGACGTAATACGTCGGCAGCGCGTGCATCGCCTGGTTCGCCGAGGTTGCGGTCGTCCAGCCGGAGCCGGAGAAATGTGGGTCGGCGACCGTCACGCCGATCCCTGTTACGTCGGTGACCAGATATTGCAGCCCGAAGTTCGACACGCCGTTCTTTTCATACAGCTGGAATGTCAACGACGCGGTCGTGGCGCCCGGTGGCAAGTACGGGGTCAGATCGATCGTGATCTGCTGCCATTCCTGGGCATCGGAAGCAGCGTCGGCCTGCCAGGCCGGCGTGCCGTTGACCAGCACCTGTTTGATGTGATAGCCCAGCGACGTATCGCGGTGATAGTACGAATCCCTTTCCCAGAACGTGATTTGGTGCTGGGACGCGGTCGGATCGACCGTGATCCGCTGGCTCCCGTTGGCGAAATCGCCGGACGCGGTGGGGCTACCCCAGTCGGCCACGAGGTCGAGATGCTGGTTATCCGGATCGGTCGTGCAGGTCTCGGTCCCGAATGCCTTGGGCGTCTGGTACATAACCGCCCCAGCCAATTTGCCGGCGCGGGTTGCCTCGATCGCGCGATCGAGCACAGCGGTGTAGTAGTCAGCCTGCATCGGGTCGATCGTCGCCGAATGCGGTGACCCGTAGACCATCAGATAGGCCTTCTTGTGGTACGGCGCGATCAAGACGGTGACATGGTCGATCTGCTGGTCGACGTGCGCGTAGTCGGCGGTGAAATCTGAGTACGGAAAGATCACGCCGTCGAAATACGGCTGGTACGTCGCGAGAAATTCCGGCGTAATGTCGGTGTAGTAGGCGACTGGCAGGAATCGTAGCGTCGAATTTGTCGCGTCGACGATCTTCTCGGCGTGCTGGAAAAACGCGGGCGTGAACGTATCTAGATTCGTCCTACGAGCGAAGTCGTCCATCGCCCAGCCGCGCAGGTTGGGAAATTTCGTCGACAGGTTGGCGATTTCCGTGACCCAGCGCAGGTAGTCCGATCCGAACGGCTGTGACGGGCCCTCACTGGGCGGCACCAGATAAACCCAGACCTTTATGCCGGCCCTTTCTGCGGCGGGCAGGAATTGCGCCGACAGGTCGTCCCAGTCGCTCGCCTGCTGCCAGACCAGATAGAAATAGTCGGTCACATGCAGTGCTTTGAGCTTGGTGATCGTCGCTGGTGTGTCGATGTGCAGTTGGCCGTCGGCGCGCGGCGTCGACTCCCGAACGGGCGACGCGTAATCGGCGAGCATCCCTGAATAGGCGGGACGCACTGCTGGTGGGCTCGACGCGCTTGCCGCGGACTCGACACCTGCGATCAGACCCAGTGCGAGCAGGATCGGAACCAGTCTTCGAATCATCCGCGTAATCTAATTCGGCCGGCCGTTATAGTCAATAAGGACAGCCGCAAAACAGTGCCATCTGATGGGGTCAGACGGGATGCCTGGCCGTGATCGGGGAAGTGGGCCGCCCGGGGCTCGAACCCGGAACCGCGCATTAAAAGGCTGCCACGGCGTCGGCTATGACCGTGGTGCCGCCTCGGCGGTGTGCGCTTCCTCTACGGCTTCATCGAAGACTTCATGTTCTTCTGTAGTCCCGGCCAAATCGGTGAGCTTGTTAGCCACGGCGCTGACCTCAGACCGGGGGCGCCCTGGTGGGACGAACCAACATTTCCCGCCACGCCCACGACCTGGCGCGATGCGTAACTTCACGATATT
This sequence comes from Mycobacteriales bacterium, assembly GCA_040414495.1. Classification (GTDB taxonomy): domain Bacteria; phylum Actinomycetota; class Actinomycetes; order Mycobacteriales; family QHCD01; genus DATAVB01. The sequence goes on along the minus strand of JBEDUI010000177.1, from coordinate 3,146 downwards.
TGCAAATACTGACACAATTATCGGCTCATTCTTCGACGTTGCGCCCCATCCATCGACAGCCGCGGTGGAGTCTGCACGACAACGTCACGACAGTGCACGCAATCGTCGTAGCTGCCGCTATCGCGTTCGCGACCGCCGAATGCGGAATTTCTGTTGGCCGCCGCGCGAGAAACAGCACGATGCCATAAGTCTTCAAAGGACTACCTGAATGGGGACCTTCGCCCCTCCCACGGCGGGCATTGGCTGGACCAGCATTGGGTGCACAACGGGCCGCAAGGATGGCTCCGCGAGCCGGGCGCCAGCTGACCGGCCGCGAGCGAAGGAAATCGTCATGAAGACCGTTGGCAACATTCTCTGGCTAATTCTGGTGGGCTGGCACACGGCGATCGTGTGGCTGGTCCTCGGGGTTCTGCTTTGTCTTCCGATCATCACGATCCCGTTTGCCGTGCAGTGCTTCAAATTCGCCGGATTCTCGCTATGGCCTTTTGGCCGCGAGGCTGTGAAGAGTACGAGCACACCGGCCGCCACGCTGCTGGGCAACATTCTCTGGATCCTGCCCGGTCTGGTCCTCGCGATCGGCTATTTCCTGGGCGGCGTGCTGCTGTGCATCACGATTATCGGTATCCCGTTCGGGATCCAGTCGTTCAAGTTCGCCGGACTCGCGCTCGCTCCGTTTGGCCGGGTGATCGTTTCCCGCACGGAGGCCGACTCCCTGTCGCAGCCGACTGCCCAAGCAGCATGACCCAAGGGCCGAACCGCGCTCGCGCTGATATTGGCGTCAGGGAGTGGTGGACTCGTCGTCGGTGGCGAGGCGTCGCCGCTCCCGCCAGACGACGCCGAATATCGCCCCGAGAATGATCACCACTCCGACGGCGATCAGCAATGACATGAGCGAGAGCACCACGCCAACGGCGCCGTATTTCTTGTAGTTCGTGACGATCGTGTCGGACATGGTGAATTTGAAGACGATGCTCATACCGGCCCAGCAGACGGCGGTGGCGAGTGCCGAGGGGAAGAGTTCCCGCCAGGAGATCCGCCCCGAGAGCAGCAGCCACATGGTGAGCCACCAAAAGCCGACGAGCGCAATCAATGCGACGAACCCGAAGAGCACCGGGCCGCCCGCGGCGTGCAGCCTCGGCCCGGCCCACGACCCTAACGCGGCGAAACCGAGGGCGACGGCCAACCAAACGATGCGACGCGGAGTGTCCTTCAGGCCACGGCTCTCGACGCCGAACGCTCTCTCGTACAACTCCTGGATCGCCGTGGCTGCGGCGATTCCGCTCAGCGCGACGAAGACGTAGCCCACCCCGGTCACCGCGTTGGAGGTGTTGCTCGGGGAGGTGAGGACGGTGCTGACGTCATGCGCGGCCTGCGGGGTGAGGCCGAAGTGCCGGATGGTCCGTTCCGCAGCGCTGCGGCCGGCGAGGGCTTCGATGACGATGACGAACGGCACCAAGCAGAGGAATAGGACTGCGGCAAAGAGCATGGCCCGGTTGATGAAATCCATGGAGTTGAGCCGGCGCCACGTATGCCCTGCAGCTGACCGCGAGAAACGCTCGCCCACCGCAGCTGCTTTCGCCGGCAGCTTGGACGAAGACTTCACGTCTGATTCGTGTCGCATGTCGGGCATGACGATGCTCTCTCGGTGCACGAGGTCCCACAATCACCACACAGCCACGTCGATCGTCCCGGGTCACCCCATCGGGGTGATACCGAATTGGCGTCGCGCGCGGGTGAGCCAATGACTCTTGCGAGATTGTGTGCGCGTCCCCCGCCTGGGATGCATATACGCAGACATCATGAGTTGACTAGAAAGCGAGGGTACGGGGCAGTCTTCCGCGCGAGGAGGAGGAATGCACTTGACGCTGCACACAACTGGCCGACGCGACGCCAGCAAGGCGGCGTAACGCCCGAGCAGGTGGATGACGGGCTGCATGCGACGTTCACGCTACGCGAGGGCGAGGTCGGCGGCGTCGTGTTGGAGTCGAACCATCACGGGCAATGGCGCAGTAACGGCTAAACCGCGCTGTCACCTCAAGCCGCTCCAGCCGGGCCCAAGACCACCAGCGCGGGGCCCGGCTGGGGATTGGGTCGGCGTTAGCTGCGGCGGGTCATGAGGGCCTCGGCGATGGCGACCTGATTTCGTGCTAGCGCAGTTTTGCCGCCCTCGATATCCCAGAGCGCGTTCTGCAGTATTCGACCGAGCGTCCATCCGGCCGCCCGCTGCCGATTCAGGCCCAGGACTTCGGTGAGTACGTCGAATCGGCGCAGTACCGCACGCGGGATATCGCCGGTCGCCACAACGTCCTCCCACCTGTTGCCGAGCGCCGGTAAAAGGTCGAATCCTGGATCGCCGGCCAGCGGTTTGGGGTCGATGGCCAGCCAGGGTTCCCGTTGCCCGGCGAGAATGTTGTCGTAGTGCAGGTCCCAGTGCAGCAGTCGGTCGCCGGGTTCGCAGATCAGCTCGGCCACCGCGGAGGCGCAGGTGCGTACGAGTTGTTGGTCGGATCGATCGCACAGGGCCGGTACGGCATCTGGGGTCTGGACAAGCATGGCGGCGGCAATGTCAGCCAGACGACGCATTCGCGCTGGAGCAGGCAGAGCGACCAGGCGGGCAAGCAGCTCGGCGAGGATCTGAACGGCCGCGATTTCGTCGGGTACGCGGGACAGTGGTCGGGTGGCATCCAGCCGTTCCAGCAGCATGGTGCCGGTGGTCGGGTCGTGTTCGAGCAGACGCACCACGCCGTGGCCGGCCCAGATACGCAGCGCGGTCGGCTCGCCAATGCTCTCCTCGTCGACTGGCTGCAATTTGAGCGCGGCCGGTGTGTGATCGGCACGGATTACTGGCAGTACGAGTGCGATCATGCCGTGTTTGACGGGGCCATCCGGTTTCAGCGACCAGCGGTCCAGAAAGTCCAGTGCCAGCGCAGGTAACGCTGCAATCCAGGCACGACCTGCCGCACCGTTGAAGTTGCGGTGCGATGCCGCAAGGGCTTCGGGAACGTCGATACGTACCGACGCCGACATATCAAGATCTCCTTCGTGAGCTGGGATTCGGTGCGATCACACGAAGGAGAAAGGCGGTGCCCGGCGACCGGGCAAAGGTCAACGCATACCGGCAGCCTACCCGGACGGAGAATCGGCGC
>JBEDUI010000176.1:0-18207 GCA_040414495.1 Mycobacteriales bacterium | reverse complement strand
CGGTCCCACGCCTCTTGTATCAGCTGGGCCGCTTTGGCCAGACTGGCCGCGCCGGCCTGGGCGTCGTCGCTTTCAACGCTGATCTCGTCCGAAGTGGACACTACCGACCACCACCGGCTACCTGCTTCAACAGGGCGTCGAAGTCAACCCGACCGTCCGCGCCGCGTACCGGTGCCGGAAGCATCGGCTCGGCCAGCTCCAGCATCCGTGCCGTTACCGCTGCCGTGGCGTCGCGCATCGTGTTGATAATGGTCGCCGTCAGCGCTTTTGCGTCGGTGGTCCGGTAAATCCGAGGGTCGAGCACCAATTCCCGCAGCTCACCGCGGGCGCCGACGGTAGCGGCGACCAGTCCGTCCTCAGATACAGCCGTTTCACTGACGTCTTCAAGCCGACTCCGTAAGGACTCGAGATCCTTACGGAGTTTGTCGACTTGAACCTCGAAGTGCGACTGAACCTCGTCGAGCGCCGTCATCGTTGCTGACCTCCCTGTCGGGACGGAACTGCCAGGTCGAGTTTCCCGGCGATTTCGATGCGCGGCACGGGTCTGACCTGTTGCTGCCAGCGGACGCCAGGTCGCGTACGGAGCCAAAACAATGAGACGGTGTTGACCCGTACCTGCCGTACGTCATTGGCCGTGACCCTCGCCCTGATCGATGTAGTCGGTCCGGGCCGATCCGCGCTCGGGGCGCCGCCACGCGGGGCGTGCATCAGCCCGAGCGCGCCGGGCAAGCAGGAAACCCAGGTGCCGTGGGCGCAGAAGACGCTGGGTCCGGAGCGGGCCTGGCCGTTCAGCACCGGCGCCGGCGTGCTGGTGGCGGTCATCGATTCTGGTGTGGACACTGATCATCCACAATTGTCCGCGCCGGGGAAGGTGTTGCCGGGATACGACTTCATCCGCCACAAGCCGGATGCCGATTTCGACTGCATTTCGCACGGCACCGCGGTCGCGAGCATCATCGCGGCCAGCCGGCGGAGCGGTATCGGATTTCACGGAGTGGCGCCGGACGCGAAAATCCTGCCGATCCGGGTCAGCGAGGCCGAACCGGACGACAGCAACACCGCGGCGGCCGTAAAACCCGCTGTTTTCGCCACCGCAATTCGTTATGCCGCCGACCACGGCGCATCGGTCATCAACCTGTCGGTGGTGATGTACACCGACGTTCCGGCCGTCCGCGCGGCGGTCGCCTATGCCGAACGTAAAGGTGCGCTGTTGGTGGCAGCGGTGGGAAACCAACACCAGGACAACGGAACCGACCAAACCCCTTACCCAGCGGCATATCCGGGGGTCATCGGGGTCGGCGCCGTGACGATCGACAATAGCCGGCTGGACGCCTCGCAGGTGGGGCCGTACGTCGATCTGGTCGCCCCAGGCGGCGGTGTGCTGGCCGCGACCCGGGAACATGGTTACCTTTTCTGGGACGGGACGAGCTTCGCCACGCCGTTCGTCAGCGCGACCGCGGCCTTGGTCCGTGCCGAATACCCGCGACTGTCCGCCGCCGCGGTCACTAATCGGCTGCTCGCCACCGCCGATCCGGCTCCGGGCGGGCCGGACAGCACCGCCTATGGGCACGGAATGGTGAATCCATATCGGGCGGTGACCGAGGGGCTCACCGGTGCGAATCCCATTGAGGTGCCGGCACCATTGGCCACGCCGAAACCGGATCTCGCCGCCGAGCGGCGGGCGGCCCGGGCCCGAAACCGCGCTGTGTCGGCTGTTCATATCGTAGTGGTATTGACTTTGCTGGCCGGCTGTGTCGCGCTCGTCGTCGCGGTACGGCCGCGGCGTCGGCGTTAATCAAGCAAGAATGACCCCCGGGTGGGATTCCCGGGGGTCATTGACACAGCGGCAATATCGCTAGTGGACCTGCTTCGACAGCGACGAGTCCAGATCCCTGGTGGTGTTGCTGTGGGCCACGACCGCGTTGGCCAGCGCGGTGTGGCTGGTGTTCAAATTGCTTACGGACGAATTCAGCGACTGATGGGCTTCCTGGATGCTGACGTCGTTGAGTCCGGCCATCTGCAGGCTGGGGTTCTGCACGATTCGAGTGACCGCCTGCTGGTGCCCCTCGATGCTGGCCACGGCCGCCTTGATCGCATTGGCGTGGTCCTCGATGACCTGCGGCGTAACTTTGATGAACGACATTGCTTTGACCTTTCTGGTCGGCGAAACAGCCGGGAATTACACGTTGATCGAGCTGATGCCGGAGCTGTTGCCCGTCGGTACTGTGCGCATAACGGCCTGCTGGGCGTCCTGGTCAGCGGCGGACTGGGCGTTGGCCGAATTGACCAGGTGGTCGCCATGCTGGGCCAACCGCTGCGCCTGGCGCATCACATCAGCGTGCAATGTGTCGTGCGCAGCAAGCGTGGCGCCCAGCGTGGCCCCTTGCAGGCCGCCGGGCAGATTCTGGGTCAGTGTGCGCAGCCGGTTCATATCGGCGATGATTCCGTCCGAATGCGTCCGCAGGTCTCGCCCGGCCTGTGCCTGGAGGGCCGCATTCGCACTGACTGTTTGGGTACTTGGACTGGTCATGGGCTTCTCCCACGCATACTTGTGGCACCGATCGGGATTCCGGTGCGCCGTGTACCGCCGTTTTCTTGGCGACAAAATCACCGTACAAATGCGCTACTTGCCTCGACAGGGTGACGACACGTTCCTGCCATAGTCCGCTAGTGCGACGTCGCCTGAGCCGGGTCGAGCGCCGGACCGGCCGGTATTCGGGCGGCCAGATCGGCCGGCACCCGAATAGGTTTCACCCCGCCGTATCCCAGCGTTTTCAGCACATCCGCGCTGGGCAGCGAATATCGAATGCCGAGATCGGTAATTAACGACGTGGTTCCGGCGGCCGAGTTTTCGTCGCCAACCACGGTGACCACGGCAACCCATCCGGGCGGTACGACGATACGGTCGGCCAACGGGGTACCGGAATCCGCCCGACTGGGGGCGATACCGGCCGAGCCCGATATCGTCGCCCCCACCGAGATCGCCGGCACCGTGCTGCCCGCGCCGAATGCCGCGCACATGGTCGCGTCGCCGGAATTCGGCGTGACGAAGGGCGGTCGGACACGTGGGGGATCGGAACTGTCGGTGGAATTCGGCGCCTGACCGGCCAACGTGACCTCACCGGGGTCGAGACGAATGGCCCGCGGTGAATGGCCGCTGTACGCTTTCGACGTCGAATGCGCGGCCAACTGGATATCGAATTGGAACGCGCTGATCGGCATGAGTCGGTTCGCCTGCGCCATATAGTACTGCCGCGCCGTATTGGACACCGCGACCACGAATAGCTGGCCGACGCGGGTCGCTGGCCTGGAGGGCAAAGCGTGCGAGATTGCCCCGGCGTCGGGCACCGACAACGGTCCGACCGGGCGGCCCGCCGGCAGTACGTCCACCCAGGACGCCGCGACGTCCAGCCGGGTTTCGTCCGCCAGTGCCAGACCGGCCGAAACCGCGCCCTGGTTGGTGATCTCGTGCCGATATCCGTGCCAGAGCAGGTATTCGTTGCCGGTCGCGCGTACGTGCAGCAGGGCCGCTTTGTCTTGCGCCGTCTGCCCGCCGTGCGGTTTACGGCCGACGAACAGTACGGATTTGTCAAGCTCGGTGCCGGCCGCGTTGGTGGTCGGCCGCGAACACATTGTCCACGGTCCGCCCAGCACATGTTTCTGGTCTGGTAATTCGTCGGGAGCGTCGGGGATGCCGACCCGCGGACCGCGTGGCAACCCCACCAGCGCGCTGCGGCTGACCAGCTGGGTGTCGGCGTGCTGTCCCAGGATGAGCAGCGCCGAGGTGTAGTTCGCCACCGGGTTCAGTTTGCCGTTCAGGAATACGAATCGGTCACCGGTTTCCTTTTCTACGATCACGTTCTTGCCCGGTTTGAACGGCTTCGCGTGCACCGGCACCAGCATTCCGTAGACACCGACGCCCGCCAGCGCCAGCAGCGCGACCGCCAGACTGCCAATCGCGGCCACGGTGACACGCCGAAATGGTGGCCGCTCCGGGTCGGTCTGGTTGACGACCAGCGCTGAAACGGCGCGCTGTTTGAGGAACTGGTGCGCCTGCAGGTCGTCGCGTCGGGACGCCACCGCTCAGCCCAACCCGCGCAATCGCCCGTACAGCCCTAACACCGCGCAGGCCAACGGCAGCACGGCCAGAATCACCAGTACCTCAACGATTTCCACGTACCGCCGCAAATACGGGCCGGGCGAGCGCCGGCTGTATGCGAGTCCGATCAGAATCGCCAATGCGCCGAGGGCCAGCAGACCCGGACCGGTGGCGGACAGTCGCGCATGTCGGTTGGCCATGCCCGGCCCCAGCAGCAATGCGCCGATGGCCACCAGCACGGTCACCAGGAACGGTAGGCGCTGCCGGATAATGGGATACAGCCGCGAGCGCAGCGCAAACCCGGCAGCGGCGAGCACCACCAACCAGCGCGCGTAATGGTTGCCCTGCGCCACCAGAATCACGGTGCACACGGCCGAAACCGCGCAGGCACCGAACAACAGTCCGGCGAAAATGCCATCGGCGCGGGCCACCGCCGCATATACCGCCGGCCGCGGCGGCTGCGGATCGTCGCGTAACAAATCGGCCGGTGAGCGGGGCAACGTCGGCATCGGCAGGCGGCCCAACCACATCGCCAACGTGCTGAACATCGGCGAGGCAAGCAAGCAGATCGACAACAGAATTGCGGCCGCCCGGGCCGGCGCCATTCCCTCACTGGCGGTGAGCCAGCAACCAACGACTCCCAAAAGCCCGGCCGCGATGGCTCCGACAAATGACGCGCCGTCATCGCCAACCCCGAGATAGGCCAGCAGACCAGCGAAAAGCAGCATGGCGCAGGCGATTTCCAGCTGCGGTGCTGTCACCGCCGGCACCGAAGCGGAGTCAGCCATCAGCAGGCCGCCTCCAACGAACGCGTACGGCAGCGCGAGTAGCCCGACCAGCGTGCCGGCGACCGAATCGCCGATGCTGCGGGCCAATACGATCGCGGCCAGGATCAGTATCCCGGCCTGGCCCAGGGCCCACCGGCTGGCGACTGTCCAATCCGGACCGGAACGGAATACCGCGACCATTGCCAACGCGATCGCCAGAGCCCCGGCGGTGAGTCCGAACCGACGGGTGCAGGTCGTAGTCCAGGACCGGTTGCGGCGCCGCGAGCCGGTGGCGATCGCATCGACCAGATCGTCGTAATCCAATTCCGGCCACGCCTGCCGTCCAGGTACCAGATGCAGTATTTCGCCGTCCCGGATACGGTGCGAGCCAAGGGTTTTCGAGGAAGTGAGCGCCATTCCGTCGGCGCGGCGCAGCAGCCAGCCGCCATGTTCGACGCCGTCATCGGCCAGGTCCTCGCCACCGTGCTGCAACAACATCGGCAGCATTTCGGCGACCGCGACATTTTCCGGCAGCGCAAGGTCGATCCGCCGTCGGCCGGCGACGACGGTGACCCGGAGCAGGCCAACCGTCGCAGGAACACTGGTCATCGCAGGTTGCCTCCACACTGGCGCACGTAGGTGCACCATGGCAGCTTCGGGCCCTCCGGTAATGGTCGATGGCAGCAAGTTGCCGCGACGGTCGTGGCGCATTCGGCACCGGTCCTACGCTCGGCCCGACCGCAGGAACCGGAGGCGCCCGTGAGCACAGTGGTTGTACGTCGGCCGCCGCGGCGGCCCGCCCCGGAGTTGCCCAGCGGTGAGGTGGTGCTTGAGGCGCCGCCGGAAATTCCGCGCTCGGCCGGCAAGCAATGGGCGCAGATGCTGATGTCGGTGCCGATGATGGCCGGTTCCGGGGCGATGGCGTTGATGTTCAGCGGCGGCTCGTCCGGTCCACTTCGGATAGTCGTGGGTGGACTGTTCGGGCTCTCGGCACTGGGCATGGTCGGCATGGGGCTGATGTCCGGTGGCGGCGCCAGCAAGGTGGAGATGGCCTACGCCCGGCGGCAGTACATGCGTGGGCTCTCGCAGCACCGGGTCCGGGTCACCCGGGTCGCCGACGAGCAGCGGGAAGCCATGGCCTACCTGCATCCCGATCCCGAGGAGCTGTGGTCGGTTGCGTGTAGCTACCGACTGTGGGAAAGACGTCGTGACGACGTGGATTTCGGTGTAGCGCGGATCGGTCACGGCCCGCAGACGCTGGCCACGCCGCTGGTACCACCGGCGACCCGACCGCTGGAATCGCTCGAACCGCTGTCCGCGTTGGCGTTGCGCCGGTTTATCACCAGCTACACGTCGGTACCCGATCTGCCGGCCGCCATGGCGGTGAACGGTTTCGCCCGGGTATATCTGCAAGGCGATCTGGAGCGTAGCCGGGCGTTGGCTCGGGCAATCCTGGCCCAGCTGGCGACCTTTCACGCACCGGATGACCTGCTGATCGCGGTCTGTACCGACCCGCAGCTGTATTCGGAATGGGAATGGGTCAAGTGGCTGCCGCACGCGTTGCATCCGGCCAAAACCGATGCGGTAGGTCAGGTACGGCTGTTCGCTTCGGCCGCCACCACGCTGGAAGCGATTCTGGATGACCTGCTGGCTGATCGGCCCCGATTCGACCCGAGCTTGGGAAACCGTTACGCCGGGCCACATCTGGTGATCGTGCTCGACGGCGGGGACGTGGTCGGCTCGGACCATCTCATGACCGAAGGCGGGATCGAGGGCGTCACCGTGCTCGACCTGACGACGATTCCGCCGCGAGTGCTCGATCCGTCCACTGTGGTCTTCGACGTCGCCGAGGATGGGACGCTGGTGTCCGAGACCACGCAGGACGAGGTCGACATCGGCCGGGCCGATGGGCTTTCGGTGGTGCAGACGGAGGCGTTGGCCCGCCAGCTCACGCCGTTGCGGCTGTCCATGGCGGGGCCGGGTGAGCAGCCACTGAATGCCGAGCTCGGTCTGGCTGACCTGCTTGAGCTGGGTGACCCGTACGAATTCGATCCGACCGATACCTGGGTGCCCCGGCCGCACCGGGATCGACTACGGGTGCGATTTGGGGTCCGGTCGGACGGCACGCCGATCGAGCTGGACATCAAGGAATCGGCGCAGGACGGCATGGGCCCGCATGGTCTGCTGATAGGTGCGACCGGCTCGGGAAAAAGCGAACTGCTGCGTACGTTGGTGCTCGGCCTGGCGGTCACCCATTCGTCGAACACATTGAATTTCGTGCTCGTCGACTTCAAGGGCGGCGCGACGTTCTCCCGGCTGGAACAGCTGCCGCACACCAGCGCGGTCATCACCAACCTGGCCGACGAATTGCCGTTCGTGGACAGGATGACCGACGCGTTGAACGGGGAATTGCTGCGTCGCCAGGAACTTCTGCGCGCCGCCGGGAATTACGCGTCGCTGCGGGACTACGAGCGGGCCCGGCAGGCCGGGGCGCCGCTGGATGAGGTGCCGACGCTGTTCGTGGTCTGCGATGAGTTTTCCGAGCTGCTGTCGGCCAAGCCGGATTTCATTGACATGTTCGTGCAGATCGGCCGATTGGGTCGCTCGCTCGGCGTGCACCTTTTGTTGGCGAGTCAGCGGCTGGAGGAGGGCCGGCTGCGTGGTCTGGATACGCACTTGTCGTACCGGATCGGCCTGCGTACCTTCTCCGCCACCGAAAGCCGCGTCGTGTTGGGCAGCGCGGACGCGTACGAATTGCCGAAGGCGCCCGGGCACGGCTATCTGAAATCCGGCACGGACCCGATGGGTCGTTTTCGCGCGGCCTATGTATCGGGTGCCTATCACCGATCCAGCGGTCGGCCGAGTACGGGCGGATCGACCGCGGTGGCTGCGCTGCACGAATACACCACCGGGTATCTGGCTCCGCTCGAGCCGCCGCAACCCGAGGTCGTCGAGGAGCCCGACGAGGACGCGGTCGGGGAGAGCCTGTTGGACATTCTGGTGGAACGCCTACATGGGCGGGGAAAGCCGGCCCACCAGGTGTGGCTGCCACCGTTGCGGGAGGCGTCCACTGTGGACCGTCTGCTGCCTGCTCTGGCCGCCGACCCGGTGCGCGGTCTGACCACAGTGGAGCCGGACCGACATGGCTCGCTGCGGGCGGTCCTGGGCATTGTGGACCGTCCCATCGAACAGCGGCACGATCCGTTCCTGCTCGATCTGGCCGGCGGCGCTGGACACCTGGTCGTTGTCGGTGGCCCGCAGAGCGGCAAGAGCACCGTGCTGCGTACCCTCATGGCCAGCCTCGCGCTCACCCACACCCCACGCGAAGTGCAGTTCTATTGCCTCGATTTCGGCGGTGGCACGCTGGCGGCAATGCGCGGTATGCCGCACGTGGGCGGGGTCGCCGGCCGGCAGGACAGCGGTGCGGTCCGGCGGACCGTGGCCGAAGTACGAACGCTGTTGGCCAGCCGGGAACGGCGGTTCGAGTCCGAGGGCTTGGACAGCATGGCCACCTACCGCCGGCATCGGCGCGAGGGAAGGTTCACCGAGGATCCGTACGGCGACGTTTTCCTGCTGGTCGACGGCTGGGCGACGTTGCGCAATGACTACGACGATTTGGAAGACGCGATCACCGATATCGCGGCACGTGGTTTGTCGTACGGAATTCACGTCGTGGTCACCTGCGCTCGTTGGTTTGATTTACGCGGTGCGATCCGGGATTTGTTCGGCACCCGGATCGAATTGCGGCTGGGCGATCCGGCCGATTCGTTCCTCGACCGCAAGGCCGCGTTGAACGTACCGGCGACGCAGCCCGGTCGTGGCATTACCGATGCCGGCCACCAGATGATGATCGCCCTGCCCCGTATCGACGGGATCGTGAGCACCGATGACCTGGTCGAGGGCGTGAATCACCTGACGGCGGCGGTTTCGGCGGCCTGGTCCGGCTCGCCGGCACCACCGGTGCGGATGTTGCCGGCGGAGGTTCGCTACGACAGCATTCCGGTGCCGGATACCGAGCCGGGCCGGCTGGCGATCGGTCTGGCCGAACAGGACCTCGGCCCGGTGCTGTTGGATTTCAATGCCGATCCGCATTTCCTGCTTTTCGGCGAATCCGAATGCGGCAAGACCGGATTTCTGCGCATGCTGGCTCATCGCATCATGTCCGCGTATAGGCCCGACGAGGCGCGGATTGTCGCGGTCGACTACCGCCGCGGCCTGCTGGATGTGGTTCCGCCGGAATACCTTGTCGGGTATGGCACGAACAATGGCGTGACGCAGGGCCTGATGGACGAGGTCGCGGCGGCGATGGAGCCACGGCTGCCGGGCCCGGACGTGACCGCCGAGCAATTGCGTAATCGCAGTTGGTGGAACGGAATGGAGCTCTACGTCCTGGTCGACGACTACGATCTGGTCTCCTCAACCGGCGCCGACCCACTGACGCCGTTGTTGCCGTATCTGCCGCAGGCGCGGGATATCGGCCTGCATGTGATCCTCACCCGGCGCAGCGGTGGTGCCTCCCGGGCGATGTTCCAGCCAGTATTGACGGCGTTGCGGGAAACCGGGTCGCCCGGACTGGTGATGTCCGGCGACCGGGATGAAGGTCCGCTGCTCGGCTCGGTCCGGCCGCAATCGTTGCCGCCGGGCCGGGGGTGGTTGGTCAATCGGCGCAATGAGTCGCAGTTGGTCCAGCTGGCCTGGTTGCCACCACCTGACTAGCCGGCCCGTGGCAGCTTGTTGCCAGTGTTGCAGCGCTATTACTGTCCGAGCAGTCGAAGGAGGTACGAATGAGCGAGCCGATTCAGTTATCGGTTGAACCCCTCAGACGCAGTGGCGACGCGGTGCGGGCAATAAAATTCGATCCGCCGCAGTTCCAGGGCGGTACCTATACGGTCACCGGGCTTTACCACAGCCTGGATCTGGCCCGCGCTCTGCTGAATGCCAAGGACAACCTCGAGAAGTGGAATGCCGGCGCCGCGGCCAAAATGACGTTTGTGGCCGACTTCATTGACCAGGTGTCCGCTCGCATACCCCAACTTGATAAACAAAGCGCGGATCAGATCGAAGCGGCCATGAAGCCGCTCACCGACAACGCGCCACCCCAACACCGGTAGGGAGTACCGATGTCAACCGCGCCTGCAGACGGGATCACGCTGGAAGACATCCAGAATTGGACGCGCCAGGAAGTTGGCAACAGCGCTTATCTCAGCCAGGTGGCCAATACGCTCGATAACTATCTGAAGGCAGTAACCGGCAACGAGTCAGCCCTGGTAAACAACATTCGGGCAATGGTCAATGATGCACAGGCGCAGTCGAAGGCCACCAACAGCCTGAGCGGTCACCTGGACGATTACACCCGTCCGATGCGGGACATGGTGGCTGCGCTGTCAACGGCTCGCGACGCGCTCAATAATCTGGTCGGGCACGTCGCCGACGTCGACAAAATGGTCCACAGTGTCACGATCACCGATTCGGTGTTGGGTAAGGTCGGCGCCGCGGAAGCAGGTCTCCTCCCGGTCAACGACGAGGCCGAGGGCGTCGCTCAGGCCCGAACATATACCGACCAGCTTGTGCAGCCGTTCCAAGACGCGGCGAACGCGCTGAATGCCCTCGCGGTTCCACAGTGGACAAGCCCGCCCGCCGGGTCCGCTGATCCACGCCCACCGGCTTCACCAGGGGCGAAACGGCCGCCCGCAACGGCGGGCGGCTCGCCGAATACCGCGCCGAAGTCGTCCGGAAATCCGGCCGGGGGAGCTAACGGCGGCGCTCAGGGCGGAGATGCTGCGAATTCCGCTGGTGGCGCGGGAAATACCAGCAGCGCTCCGGCGGCTACCGTCGGAGATTCCGCGAATTCTGGCGATGGTTCGAACCTCGGGAACACAGGTGATCTGGGTGGATCGAATCCGAGCGATCCCGGTATGGGCGGTGTGGGAGATACCGGCTCGGGAAATCAGGGTTCCGGTGACGGAAGTAATCAGGACCCGGTCACACCGCCCCCACTGCAGCTCGCAGGTCTGCCCGGCAACACGCCGGGAAATCACATGCCGCCCCAGTCGTCTCTGGTGTCGAATCCGCCGACTACTTCTCCACCGGTCAATTCGAGCCCGGTGCCACCGGTCAATTCGAGTCCGATATCACCGGTCAACCTGCCGTCGTTCCCGCAGGCGAACGGAGGCGGGACCAATCAATCTGGCGCCGGGCTGACGGTGCCGAAAACAAACATGTCCACGCAATCGCCGTCGGGGACGGACATTGAAGCTGGCGGCCAAGCTGGCACCAGCCAGAGCACCGCAAAAGTCCCGACCGTGGCGGGGAATCCGACGTCCGAGCCGGCGACCAGTCGCGGTGGCATGCCGTACTTCCCGCCGATGGGCGGCATGGGTGGGATGCCGGGCCGCAGTGGTGGCACGGTCAAGCCCGGCGCGGCGGACAGCCCCGGCGGGCCGGCATTGGGCATGGGTGGCAACAAATCCGAGTACGTTGGCGTGCCGGATGAATTGCGTGGCCGCTCGGCCGATAAACGAGCCCCCAGCCGACGTCGGCGGGCCAGAAAGGTGGGGCCGACCGCGTCCGGTGAAGTCCTCGACGAGCACCTGTGGCAGGTCCGTTCACCCGACTAAAAGTCCTCGGTGGACGGTGGCAGCAACCGGCCATGACCGCAATTATCCGCTCCGGCGGCGCGGTCATGGCCGGTTGCTGTCCGGGCTCTGGCTGCCCTACGTGGCCGGTGATTAGCTCATCTCGACGCAGCCGAACCCACAGCAAGACGCGCCGTAGGAAATTCGAACAACCCATAAGGGGGCGACATGAGCACTACGACGACCAGCCTCGACACCGACAGTCTCCAGCAACTCGGCAGTGGCCTGGCCTCCTCCAAACAGCAGCAGGACGCCGCGTCCGGAGCCATGCAGGACCTTTCGTCCGCGATGTCCACGGCGGGACAGAACGGCCCGGCGGCGGGTGAGGCGTCGCTGGCCCAGGCCCAGGCATCACGCAACGGGGGAGGCGCCGGTGGCGGCGCCGCTGGCGGCGGTTGCGGAGGTGGCGCCAGCGGCACCACGGGCGGCACAGGCACCACCGGCACCACCGGCGATCAAGGCACTGGCACTACGACGACTGCATAAAACGGAGGCAATTGTCATGACTTCGCTGAGCGAGACCGGATTCCTGATCGACATCAGCCAATGGGCTGTGCAGGGCCACATGCGGTTCGTCAAGGAAATCAACGACAGCATCGACCAGCTGAACCGGCAAATAGATCAGACGGTCAAGGAGCATGAGGCGAACGATCAGGCCAATGCTAGCGACATAAAAGGCACGCTCGGTTCCGCCAATTCGACTTCGGCCTGAGCAGCGCCGTAAGCAAGAGAATTCAAGGAGGTGTCACTCATGGCACAGCAGATCGATGCGAGCACCGATCCGGTTTCCTCGACCAAGCAGGCAAACGGGCAGGTGTTGCAGCAGTTCCAGCAGTGGGATCCGCAGCAGTGGTTTGACACGAATCGTTGGACGCTCACCGGCAGCCAGGCCGACTCGGACTACAAGGCCGGCATGTGGTGGAGCGATGCACAAGACATGCAGAAGGGCGTACCCGCGCTTCAGAAGCACGCCGAGTCCTGGACCAGCGGCCGCCAGCAGTTGGTCGACGCGCTCCAGAAGGTACGGGCCGCACGGGCCCGGCTGACCGGATATGCCGGTAAGTCGGAGAAGGCGATGCACACGGCGTTGGATCACATGGAGACTGCGCTCTCGGCCCGGATGGATGCCGTCGAAAAGGTGCCGGAGAAGCTGAACCTGGCCGCCCAGAAGGTCAGTACGTATTACCCAACCATGCAGGCGTTGTGGAACAAATGGGAGAACGATCGCGCGAATGCGCCGGTGTGCCACGAGGACACCGTGCAGATGCAGCAGCCGATCTCCAATATGGCGCAGTCATTCCTGGATGCCGCGGACGCCATCATGAAGGCGTACAACACCGAATTGGCGCCACCGACGGTCACCACCGCGCAGCCGGGAGCGCGGCAGGCCAGCAGCAACGACTCGACGTCGGCTACGGCTTCTCCGGCCACCTCCGCCAACGGCACGACCACCTCGATCAACGGTATTTCCCGGGCCGGCTCGGCGCCGGGCACCTTGGTCACCACTCCGACCGCGTCGGCCGGTCATGTCGCCGGCCTGGCCGCCGCTGGCGCCGGCACGACCGCGCCGGCTACGCATCCGGCCGCGACGCTCGGACACGTCGCCAACGTGGCCGGTAATTCCTCGGGCGCGCACGTGGCAGGCACGATCGGGGGCGCGCATTCGGCGGCGCACCAGGCCGCGAGCAACTCGGCCCAAGCCAACGCGACCCAAGCCACGCCCACGCTGGCCGGCGCTGGCGCCGGCACGCTGGCCCCGCCGACACCGACGGGCATGCCCGCGGCCGCTCCAATGCCGGCCGCGACGGGCTCGGCGGCGACAACGGGCGCAGGGGCGTTTGTGCCATTCCTCGGCGCGGCACCGGCCGGGGCCGCGCCGCGAACTTCCCCCAGCCGCGAGCGCACCGACCGGGACCGGACCGGCGCGGCGATGCCGGTAACCCCGCCGCTGGCTGCTGGCGGAAAGCGAACACCGACCACGATCCGACCCGGCGTGGCCAAGCCGAGCGGGCCGGGGCAAGCCGCGGTGGCGGGCGTATTGCGCGGCCGGACGGGCGGCGCAGGCGCGACCGGCTCGATGCGGCGGCGGGTCGGTACGAGTCGTTGCAACCGCGGCGAGGAACGCGACACGGTCCAGTTCCTGGACGAAGACGCCTGGCAGACCGACGATGCCGGATCCGGGGTCGTGGCCGCCCGGGCGGCGGACGAGCCGACCGAATAGACCCGCGCACGCCCATGTCCGGTAGTCGAATTCCCCGCCGGACATGGGCTTCGTGGTTTTACGACGGGACCAATTGATATGACAGCGCCTGGCGCGGCACAACCCGCAGACCGGCCGACCCCGGATTCGGCCCCCAAACCCGCGGCCGTGCCCGCCGACACGACGCCACTCACGCCGACGACCCGGCCCGCGGGCACACCGCGCCCGGCCGAACCACAATGGACACCCAGACGCCGCGCGGCAAAGCCGGCCACGATTAGGCGTTCGGCGGCCCAACCACGCGCGAAAGCGAGCAGCGCGGGCCTGATCCAACGATTCGGCCAGTTCGTCCGGCAATATCAAAAACCAACGCGTACAAACAACCGGTCAATTGCCGTGACCGTACAACAGTCCCAGCCCGTCGTACGAGCCCGCGAAATCGTACGGAGCATCGGAATCGGCCGGGTGCTGTGCTGGCAACTGTGTTTGCTGGTCATGATCGCGGCGATCGGCGAGTCCCGGTCGGTCGCCGCGATCGCCGTCACCGCAGCCATTTGCGTGATCATTGCGACGGCCGTACGCGCTCGCGGCCTGTGGCTGTATCAATGGCTTTTGCGGGCGATACGTTTTCTGTTCCGCCGACATCATGCGGAAATGACCGAGTCGGCGGAAAGCCTGATCGACGCCGTGACCCGTGATACCAGCGTGGAAACCGTCGAGCTGGACGACATTCCGGTGGCGTTCATTCATCACCGGGTCGGCGTTGCGGCCGTGCTGGAGCCAAACACGACACACGACTTCATCGCAGACCAACTGAACCTCATCTCGCCCGAGCCGTTGCTTCCACCGTCTGATGTGGACACTCCGGCGTTCGCGGCCCAGATCATCATGCAGATGGCGCAGGCGCCACAGATCGGCGGCGAATCCCGGCGCCGTACCTGGATCACCCTGCAGGCCATTCGTACCGCCGATATCTACAAGGACGAGGATCTCACCGAGGCGTTAGCGAACGCCGTTCGCAGATTGATCCGCCGGCTGGCGCGGGATGAGCTTCCGACCCGTACGCTGGACCGGGCCGAGGCGATGTCGCTCATCGTCGGGCTATCCCAGCTTGGTGATGCCGCCGATGGCCCCGACCCGGTGCCGATTAGCGAGAGCTGGGGCGCCTGGCAGGCCGGATCGACCAGCCAGGCCTGTTTCCAGATCGAGCGCTGGCACCAGGCCAGCGAATCGGCGCGCCGGCTCATTCTGAACCGGCTGCAACTGGTACCGAGCCTCGGTACGACCGTCGCGATCGCTGCTCGCCGGAAGGACCCGCGCGGGCAGGCACAGTCCAATGTGGTCATTCGGCTGACCGAGGCCAACCGGGCCCGGCTGGATAATTCCGCTGACCTGTTGGAATTCGCTATGGAAAATACCGGAGCCGGCCTTCGCCTCGACCGGTTGAATGGCGATCACCTGGCCGCGGTGGCCGCATCGCTCCCGTTCGGCGGCCAGACCACCTTGCGCTGATGCTGGATTTCCCCTGTACCACGGCCGGATGGCGAATTCCGACCCTTATCACGGCAGCGAGACGAGACCGGTACGGAAGTGAGGTGCCTGGTGCCGAGGTCCGCGAGTAGGTCGGACGGCGAAGCGCCGGCCGGCGCTACGACCACGCACGTCCTCCGCCTGGAACAAACGTGGGCAACCAGACCGACCCGATTGGCCGGCCTGGGGCTGGATCCGGTCACCGAGTCCGCGTACCACGTGCTGTTGGAGCACCCGAGCTGGACTTCGGCCGAGCTGGCCGGCCGGCTCGAGGTCGAGGTGGCGACCGCGGATCGGCTGGTACATCGGCTGAAGAACCTGGATCTGGTCCGGCCCTCGGCCGACGGCAACCGGGTCCGGCCGGTGAACCCGCGGCTCGGCCTGACCGCGCTCGCGGCCCGGCGCGAGGCCGAGCTGGCCGACCGTCGGCACGAGCTGGAGCAGGGGCGGTTGGCGATCGCTGACCTCATTGCCGGGTTGGAGGAGGTGCAGCCGCAGAGGGGCGGGCGGATCGCTGACGTCTGTTGGGGTGCGCGCAATATCCGCTCCCGGGTGGCGCAGCTCGCGGACGCGGCGACCAGCGAGGTCATCGCGATGAGTATTTCGACCGCGGCCCAGCCGGACGAATCGGTGATCCCAACCGCTATCCGTGATGACATCTGTTACCGGTTCACGTTCGCCGACACCCGGCTGCCCGAGCCGGCGTTCCTCGCGCAGCTGCGGACCCTGGCGCAGGACGGCGCCGAGGTCCGGGTCGGCCGGGTACCGATGTCGGTCCTGGTCGTGGACGGTGCCACGGTCGTACTCCCGGTCAGCGACGCCGCCGCCGGCCAGACAGTCGGCGTGGCGACCATGTGGCTGCCCAGCGCCGTGGCCGCGCTGGTCGAGTTGTTCGAACGGGTCTGGGCCGAGGCGATTCCGTTGGACCAGCCACCGGTCGACGACGCCACCACGCCGGGCCCGCGCGAGCGCGACCTGCTGGCGCTGCTGGTCGCCGGCACCACCGACGAATCGGCCGCGTACCGAATGGGGATCTCGGTTCGCACTGTGCGTCGTATGGTCTCGGAACTGATGGACCGGCTCGGCGCGCGCAGCCGTTTCCAGGCCGGCGCCCGGGCGGCTGAACGCGGCTGGCTACGGCCGCCGGCCGGGGGCAGCTGAGATGGCGGCTGGGGCGAGTACCCGGACCCTCCTGGTCAGTGCCGAGCGGCACGGCGCGTACCCCACCATCGGCGAGGCGCTGGCCGCCGCGCCGGACGACGCGACGATCGCGATCAGCAGCGGCGAATACGCCGAGACGTTGGACCTGTCCGGCCGGTGGATCACACTGCGTGGCTCGGGCACCGTGGTGCTGGATGCCGCCGGCTCCAGCCGTCCGGTGGTCCGGGGCCGCGGCGGTTCGGTCGGGCTGCACGATCTGACGCTGCGGGCCGGCGAGGGAGCCGCGGTGGAGATCACCGGTGGCGAGTTGGTCATGGACCATTGCACGGTGTCGGCGCCGTACGGACCGGCGGTTCAGCTGAGCGCGCAGGCCACGTTCAACGTACAGAAATGTACGGTCGCCGGCGCCCAGGACGGGTTCGTCATCGAGAACGCGGGCGGGGAGCTGGCCGACACCCGGATCGAGCAGATCGCCGGCGACGGGATTATCGCCCGGCTGGCGGCCGATCCGACGGTTCGCAGCTGCACGATTGTCGCGTGTGGACGGCGCGGGATTTACATTTATCAGGCCGGGCGCCCCGTTATCGAGGGCTGCGATATTTCCGAGGTGAGCGGGGAAGGCATTGCGGTCGCGCACGAGGGTGCGCCGATACTGCGCCGCTGCCGGGTGCACGATGTGCAGGGCGTCGGCATCTCGTTCTCCCGGGGCAGCACCGGGCGAGTTGAGCAGTGCACATTGGACAATACGGCGCAGCCGGCGATTCTGGTGGCGGACGACGCCACCCCGACGATCATCGAGGAGGCCACGCCGCAGCGCAAAGGTCGCGGGGACGCCGCGAATCTTGACGATTTGCTGGCCGAGTTGGATGAAATGGTCGGCCTGCCCGGTGTGAAAGCCGACGTACGGTCGTTGATCGACGAAATTCAGGTCAACGAATGGCGGCGCAAGGCCGGCCTCGAGATCGGGTCGCTGAGCCATCACCTGATCTTCGCCGGCGCGCCCGGTACCGGTAAAACAACGGTCGCCCGCATTTACGGCCGGCTGCTGGCCGCGTTGGAAATGCTGCCGCGCGGGCAGTTCACCGAGGTGGCCCGGCGTGACCTGGTCGGTCAATATATCGGGCACACCGCTGAAAAGACGTCGGTCGTCTTCGAGCAGGCGCTGGGCGGCGTGCTCTTCATCGACGAGGCCTACACGTTGAGTCGCTCGTCGGCCGTCGGTGGCGATTTCGGTCAGGAGGCGATCGATACGCTGGTGAAGCTGATGGAGGATCACCGGGATCAGATAGCGGTGATCGCGGCCGGCTACACCGCCGAAATGCTGCAATTCACCGACGCCAACCCGGGCCTGGCCTCCCGCTTCTCCAAAACGATTCATTTCGAGAACTACACGCCGGATGAGCTGGTGCTCATTACCGAGCGGATGGTTCGGGGCGCCGACTACGACCTCGACGAACAGGCCGCGCCAGTGCTGCTGGAGTATTTCCAGCGGGTTCGCGACGCGCCCGATTTCGGCAACGCCCGCGCGGCCCGGCGACTCTTCGAAGCGACCCGCAAAACCCAGTCCCGCCGGCTGCGTGGGCTCGGCCGGATCCCCGACCTGGACGAGCTGCGAGCCGTTCTGGCGGACGATATCGCCGCGGCCATTGACGCCGATGGCTAGGGCGTATTGCTTAAGTCCTCGGCCTGCTGCGCGGCGCCCAGACGACGACCGGCTTCGTTGTCGTCGTCGCCGGTAGCTCCGCTACCGGCTCCTCCTCCGCCTTGCCGGACCGCCGCCTGGATCACCGCTCGCGACGGCCAGGACTTAAGCAA